>JAZRXB010000279.1:0-8374 GCA_045600005.1 Eubacteriales bacterium
ATCATGAAGCACCCGGAGCAGGAAGCGCTGCTGGAGGAAACCTACGATCAGATGGAAGCAGAGCTCCAAAAGAAGATCGAGGGCATCAATCACCAGATCGACCTGCTGTCTGACAAGCGCAACACCATCATTCAGGTCAACCGCGTGGCAAAGACGGCGCTGGATGTGTTCCGCGATATTCTTGAAAAGGACAAGCTGGAGCGCACTGATCTGGAACTCATCATTCAGAAAATATTCGTATTTGAAGACCACCTCGAAGTGAAGCTCCAAAACGACATAGACGCGCTGCTGCACACGGATTCCATGGAGGACGCCGTAAATTTTAATTCCGGCACGGAAAACGAGCAAATTACCGTCACCCAGTCGAGCAAAAACCATCTTGACCGGGTTTTCCGTGCCAATGTTATCAGTGACGGCGACCCGCTGGAGATCTATACCGACCGCGAGGGAGAGGTCATCTTCAAGAAGTATTCCCCCATCGGCGAGCTGAATTCGTTCGCCGCACAGTACGCCGAAACGCTCCACCGCATCACGGGGACCGCCGTCGTCATCTGCGACCGGGACGCCGTGATCGCCTGCGCGGGTCTGCCGCGCAAGGACTATCTCGAAAAGAAGGTCTCCGCCGAGCTGGAACAGATCGCCGAGAGCCGCAGCGCCTACCACCGTCTGCCCGGTACGCCCGAGGTGCCGGTCACGACCGAGCCGTCGTCCGCGCCGGTCTCCTGCGTCATGCCGATCTTAGCCGACGGCGACCTTGCGGGATGCGTCGCAAGCGTCCTTCTGCCCGGCGTCGAGCCGCTGTCCGACGATATGGAGTCGAAGCTCATCGGGACCGCCGCCGCGTTTCTCGCAAAACAGCTCGAAGCATGAAAAGCGCCCTCCCGCCGTCCGAAAACGGTGAGAGGGCAGTTTTTCGTTTCGCCGGTCGCGGAATCACATCGGGCGGCGGACACTCGTTTCGCCGGTCGCGGAATCGTGTCGAGCGGCGGACGCTCGTTTCGCGGGTTTCGGAATCGTGTCGAGCGGCGGACACTCGTTTCGCCGGTCGCGGAATCACATCGAGCGGCGGACGCTCGTTTTGCGGGTTTCGGAATCGTGTCGAGCGGCGGACGCTCGTTTTGCGGGTTTCGGGATCATGTCGGGCGCATGGACGCTCATTTCGCCGGTCGCATGATCGCTTCGAGCGTCGCGGCACACCAGCCGCAGCTTTCGCAGTCGCGCGAACAGGTCGACGTTTTCTCGAAGAAATCCGGCGGGAGCGCCGCGTTCTCCGGGTAAACGCCGTCGAACAGATAGCCGAACCCCGGCTCGGTCAGCGCGCAGAGGTCGCCGGTGAAGCGCCCTCTCGCATACGCGCCGATCACGGTCTGCGGCGAGAAGTGGATGCGCGTCGCCAGCTTCACGCCGTCGACGATCCCTTCATAATGCTTCACGTCCTCCGGCCGCACGAGGTTGCCCGCGAGCAGAAGGTAGCGGTTCGCGGGGTCCGCCATCACGCGGCGGCAGTTGTAGGGCATGAACGTCCCGTCGTTGACCGTGCGCGAGACCTCCGCCTCATGCGAGACGAGGTTGTCGTGGAAGATGTGGCACGGGCAGTTCGGCAGACAGCCGCTGTTCGCAAGCAGGTAGAGCCTTTTGCCCTTCGCGTGACAGAAATCCGCCTGCTTTTTCACCTCGTCCGGGCGGCGGTTGTACTCCCGCTTGACGTAGAACGAATCGAACAGGTCAAGGCACTGGCTCATGCCGGACACGCCGTCGATCCAGAGGTTGACCGACGCGCGCACGTCGAGCCGCGGGAAATAGCGTCTCAGCGTCCCGGCAAGATAGGGCGACGCGGTGGTGACGGCGTTCAGCCCGAAGCGTTCGCCCAGCGCGTCGACCAGTCGACAGGTCGATTCGGCGAGCGCTTCCGAGATCGCCAGTCCTCCGGCGCAGGCGCCGTTTAAGAGCAGATTCAGCTTCACGCCGCTTTCATGAAAGCGCGCAAGCTCTCCCGTCAGCCTTGCTTCGGCGTCGAAGTCGCCCTTTCCGAAGCCCTCCCGTCCCGACGGGACGCCGGTCCACGGAAAGTACAGCTCGCCGACCGAGGAAAGATAGGGTGCGATGGAGTCATAGAACGACCCCGCGGTGTGGTTCGGGTATCCGACGGAAAATTTCATCTGTATGAACATCCTTTCAGCGGAACCGCGGGATTCGCTGCCGTTCCGGCAGCGAATCCCGCAAAACGATAAGTCTGACAATCTGTTTTCAGACTTTCAACAGCCTTCGGTCTTTACACGGACGGTTCATTCCGCCATCAGACGGAAATCCTCGATGAACTTGGCGATCTTCGCTTCGGCGGAGGTCTTTTCGGCGGCAAGGTCGGACGCGAACGTCAGATCGTTCGCCTTTAACATCGAGGTCAGCTTCGTCGTCATCGACGTGAGGCTCGCGAACTGTCCGAGGTCGTAGTGGCGCGACGCATAGATCACGTCGAGCATCCGCTCGCTGTCGGTGTCGCGGAGCTGCTTGTTCACGATCGACACGTCGTAGTTCGCCGGTGTGACCAGCTCGAGCGACTTCTGCGAGAGCGCTTCGGTGATGAGCCCGACCATCTCCGGGTCCTTCACGTCGCGCGGGATGAGCAGAGCCGACGCCCACGCATAGTTCACGTCGGACGAATAGCTTTCCTGCGCCTTGTCGTACTTCGGACGGGGAAGTATGCCGTAGGTCACGTCGCTGTCGCGGAAATAGTAGACATACTGCACGTAGGCGCGCGCGATGAACAGCGTCCGCCCTTCCTTGAACGCCGGGTACATCAGATCCTGCCAGCAGTCGCCGTACTGACCCGTGTACCTGTCGACGAGCAGCACGTTCTGGTCGTCGGCGAGGATCTTTAAGAGCTTTTCGGCGACGGCGGACGCGCGCTGACTGTCGAGCGCAAGGCGTGGCAGGTCGTCCTTGTCCTTGACGATGATCGGTTCGTTGCAGTTCATCATCGAATCCATCATCAGGTTGTAGGAGCCGGACATACCGTACTGGTCCTTGTCGGTCATTTTGTTGTCGCCGTCGATGTCGAGCGAAGCGAGCGCGGCGATCTCGTACATCCTGTCCCACGTCCACTCGCCGGAATCGACCAGCTCGTAGGGAGTGGGCTGTTTCCGGAGCTGAAGGTCTTCATACAGCTCCTTGTTGTAGAAGACGGCGGCGGTGAAGTTGTCGGCGAGCAGGCAGAGCGAGTTGACCGCGAAATAATTCTTTCCGTCGATCGAGAAGTCGCGCACCGAGCCCGCGTCCCACCACGGGTGCGAAAGGTCGATGTTCGGCACATCCGTCAGCTCGGAGAGATACCCGCCGATCATCAGCGTCGAAGCGTTCGAGCAGTTCGTGAACGCGAGGTCGACCGAGCCGTCGCCCGCCGTAACGCTCTGCGTGACGAGCGTGCGGACCTTTTCGGGCGCGCGGTCGTCGACGATGTTGTAATCGAATTTGACGTTGTACGTCTCCTCGACCGCGCTGTTGCGGCGGTATACCGCATCGTTTAACACGTCGCCGTTCAGCTCGTCCGAGTAGATCCAGTGGTCGCCCCAGAGCGAGAATCCGGCGATGCGGAAGGTCCTGCCGCCGAAATCCTTCACGGGAAGCTCGATCGCGGGAGCCGTCGTTTCGTCGGGCGCGGCGTCAGACGCGCCCGACGTCGTGTCCTCCGGCACGCCCGCCGCGCCGCCGCAGGCAGAAAGGGTCAGGAGTCCGCAGAGAAGCAGTGCCGTCAGGTTGTGTTTCTTCATTTGATTTCCATCCTCTTATTCCCTATTTAGTCGATTGTTAAATGCTTTGAGATAACAAACGTTATAATAAAATCCGTTTTTATGTCGGCTTTGCCGACATAAAAACACCTCTAAGGCGAGCCAGGGCGAGCCCTCGCGCCGATATGGGGAGAGACGACAAAACAAATTTTGTCGGCTGACAAAACTTTGTTTTGTCGGCGGCGATAAGCGCGAGTACCGATTGTAAAACGAAGTTTTACAATCGACTATTCCTTATTGTCAGCCGCGCCCTTTATCTCGGCCTCGTACTTGGCGCGCCATGCGTCGGTGATCTGCCACGGCTTCTCGCCCTTTTCGCGGAAGCTGTTGTTGAAGCCGCGCGTCAGAACGCCGCGCTCCTCCAGATGCGCGTAGCATTCGCGCATACAGCCGCGCGCGCCCTCGATGGCTGGATTGTGACCGTAGGCGTAGCCGTAGCCCGTCCAGTTGCCCTGACCGGACTTTCCGCCGTGATAGCTCTCGTAAACCTTATCGAGATCGGTCGTTTTCGGCAGGAAGGGGTTGTACTCCTTCGTGCCGCCCATGTAGGCGTTCGAGCATTTGAGCGTGTCGAGCCTGCCCCACTCGCACTTGTGTCCGGCGACGGTGATGGATTCGGTCTCGGTCATCGAGATCGCCTTGCCGGTGCAGGCCTTCGCGCACCTCATGCAGCGGTCGCAGAGCTTGCCTTCATAGATCGGGTCGGGCTCGAGCGGCGCGTCGGTGAGCAGGACGACGAAGCGCTGGAACGGTCCGAATTCGGGAGTTAAGAAGACCTTCGAGTAGCCGAACTGTCCGAGCCCGGCGGCGAAGGCGCAGACGCGGTAGTCGACCAGCACGTCCGGGCAGGGAAGTCCTTCCTTCACCGGGATGCTGTGTCCGGGGTCAAGCTCCTGCGTGTCGAAGCGGACGGCGTTGCCGAGGTAGATGTTCGGCACCGGCGCGGCTTCCCAGCCGAAGTCCTCGAGGTAGCAGGACAGGTAGCGGAGCGTCAGCGTGCTGACGACCTGATTGATGTTGCCGTAGCCGAGCCCGGCATAGGAGCCGAAGAACGTGCCTTCCTCGATGCCGCGGAAGTAGCCGCGCGGGATGCGGAACGCCAGCACGATGCAGCTCTTCGCCTTCGGAAAGATGTAACGCGGGTCAAACTGCTTGGGCGCGCCCACGAAGCGGTCCATCGACGCGATGCCGCACAGGTCCGCGCCGAGCTGCTTCGCCTGATTTTTCACCATTTCGGCGGTCAGGGTCATAGCCATAGGTCATTCTCCTTCTTATCATACGGAATTTTCGGAAAACCGGCGCTTCCGTTCTGCGGAAAACGCGCCGTCTTCCTTTTCATTATAGCACCCGAAGCCGCGCGGCGCAAGTGCCGATTCAACCGGGATACTTGCTTTTTCAACGCGGACGCCCGCTCCCGAAGCGCGGCGTTTCGCCTTTCAGTTTCCGATAAAGCCGGTAAAAATGCGGCAGATCGGAGAATCCCGCCGTCCGCGCCGCGTATTCGACTGTGGTCATTTCGGTTCGCAGGATGCGTTCGGCGAGGTCGATGCGCAGACGGTTCCGGTACTCGACCGGGGAAACGCCGCCCGAATAGAGCAAAAACAGCTTGCGGAAGGTCGTCTCGGACACGCCGCACGAGCGGGCGAGCAGCGGGATCGGCAGATCGGCGGCGGGATCGTTCTCGATGAGGTCGACGGCGGGCAGGATCACGCCGTAGGGGTTCCTTTCGGACTCTCTCACGCGGGTCTCGCAGAGCAGCTCGTAGAGCAGGGCGTACAGGAGCGAGCGGGTCATCATGCCGTTCATCGGTCCGCCCGCCGAGACCGACGCGAGCCGCCGGAACAGCGCGTAATAGTGCGCAAGCCGGTCGTGCGTCAGGATGCGCGGCGTTTTGCCGAGCGTGCAGAACTCGCCGTTCCGGTCCTTCATCGTGAAATTGACGGCGATGCCGCTATCAATGCCGACGGCTGAGCCGTCGGCAGAACCGTTTGCGCCGTTTGCGCCGTTTGCGCCGGGTGCGGCGGGTGTGCCGTTTGCGCCAGTAGCGTCGTTTGCGCCGATTGTGCCGGGTGCGGCGATTGCGCCAGTAGCGTCGTTTGCGCCGGGTGTACCGGGTGCGCCGATTGCGCCGGGTGTGACGGTTGCGGCGGACGTACCGCTCCTGCCGCGTATACAGTCCGCGCCCGTTCCTCCGGCGGTGATCTCGAAGCTGTACACGCCCGCCTGCGGGATGCTCAGCACGTCGCCCGGCGTCAGCTCGAAGGTCTCGCCGGTCGACGGGACGCGGTAGAGCCGTCTGCCCTCATGGTACAGGAACAGCACGCTGCATTTCCGTCTGGTTTTCTGATTGTCGAAATTCATCGAAAAGCCGACCGGCTCGCGCACATGGAAGGTCATGATCTCGTCGAGCGAAACGCCCTCTCCGAGCAGCTGACCCGCGTCAAGTTCTCTCATGGACTGCACCTCCTCATTTCTTCAAAAAAGCCCGCCATCGGCAGGATGACGGGGAAGCCCCATCGAAGCCCCGTCGGAGACGGGGCAGGATGGAGCCTGACAGGTTTTTACCTTATTTTGCGGGATGCGCCTTGGCGTAGTCGCCGACCGGGTCGATGGAGCGCGGGCGGATGGTCAGCGCGTCGGCTCTCACCGGGTTATTGCCCTCGGTGTCCTGATCGGCGCTGAGGAAGTAGAACAGGTCGCCCTTCGTATGCTCGCCGAGGCAGTTCACCATGTTGAGGTCGTAGGGAGTCCACGAGGTCGTTTCCTGTGCGAAGCGTCCGAGCTTGTGCCCGATGCGCGCCGCGAAGATGTTGTTCTCCATGAACGCAAGGCTCTCGGAGCCGTCCTCGTTCAGCTTTCTCGGATGGATGTGCAGGTGGTAGTCCTTCGAGTCGATGAACAGGTTGTTCTTGATCTGATAATTCTTGATGCGGCAGCCGCTGTCCCAGCCCTTGATGTGCGCGGCGTTGTCAAGGTTCTTGCGCTGCTCGGAAAGTCCGGTCCCGCCGTACCACATGAAGTTGTCTTCGATGAAGAAGTTCTCGATGTGGCTCGAATTGTTGTCCGGCACGCTGCTGAGGAAGTATTCGATCGAGTAGTTTGCGTATTCAATGACGTTGCCGCGGTAGTAGATGTTCTTCTGGTCGTAGACCTTGCCTGCGGCAATGTCGCTGTCGGTCAGCGTGTACTGCTGCGTGATCGCCGCGTCGAAGATCTGGTAGAGCCAGTTGTTTTCGACGACGAAGTTGTCACAGCCGCCCCAGATCTGGATGCCGTTGCCGTAGCGCGTCGTTTCATCGTTCTTGATGTACTGGATGCCGCCGCCGATCCAGCCGATCTCGCAGTTCTTCACGGTCAGGTTCCTGACGGTCGAAGCGCTCACGCCGTGCGCGCCGACGTATTTGATGCAGAAGTTGTCGATGGTCACGTCGTCGTTCGCGCCGACCTGGATGCAGTTTTCCTTGAGCGAGAATTCGATGGACCTGAAGCGTTCGCCCGGATTGGCCGAGGATTTTAAGTAGACGCACTTGTCCTCCGGCTCGTGCCAGTAGTCAAGGTCGTACATGAGGTCGTGGTAGTCGTCGAAGGGGACCTTATAGGTGTCGTTCGTGACCACGCCGTTAACGGTCTTCTTGATATACTTGACGGCGTAGGCTTCGCCCTCGTTGAGCGTCATGCAGCCGACGTCGAGGTCGAACGGGACGGTGCATTTCCACACGCCCTTGCAGTCGGCGCACTCGACCCAGAGCTTCGGGTCCGCGCCGTTCATCGGCGAGACGGTGAAGATCGGCTTGTCGCCCGTGCCGTAGGCGGTGTAGGTCACGCCCTTCTGACATTTTAAGACGCCGCGCCACATATCGCCGCGGCGGAAGCAGACGTAATAGTCGCCCGCTTTCAGCTCGTTCACGCGGTCAAGCGTCTTGAACGGGGTCTTTTCGGACAGACCGTCGTTCAGGTCGTCGCCTTCGTTCGAGACGTAGTAGACGGTCTTTCCGGCGGGAATGGTCAGGTTGGGCGTCGAGACGATCGACGTGATGCGGTCGTCGGTCTGCTTTCTCCAGCCCGCGATATCCTCGGCGGCCGCCATGCGGTATTCGTCCGAACCGGCCCTGGCGGTCACGTCGAGCGTATCGAGCGCGTCGCCCGAACGGTTCGCGAGCGCGTTGTAGAGAAGCTCCGCCAGCTGTGCGGGCGACGCGCCGCTCGGATTGGCGGTCAGGGTGATCGTTCCGTCCTTCGCGGACAGCTTATAGTCGAGCAGAGGGCAGTCCTCGGACTTCGTGAAGACGATCTCGCCCTTCGCGTCGTTGTCGTTGACCTTCACGTTCCGGCCGGTCAGCGTGGAGAGTGCGCCGACCAGCTCCTTGGCGAGCGTGTTCAGCTCGGCGTCGGTCGCCGGTACGCGGATGGGGTACTCGCCGAGCGGCACGCCCGCGACGGTCACGTCCGCCATCTCGTATTCCGCCTTGTAGCGGTAAGGCGAAGCGGGAACGCGGACGGTCTTCGAGGTTTCGTCGAGACAGTTTTCGATGAACCACTCCGCGCCCGCGAGAACGGCGGCGTCGCTTCCGCCGACGATGTAGAGACGG
>JAZRXB010000280.1:0-2877 GCA_045600005.1 Eubacteriales bacterium
GGTGCCGATGTTGAACACGTCGAGTCCCGGCTTTTTGTCGAGCCAGTTGAGCGCCGCGAGATGAGCCTTCGCGAGGTCGACGACGTGGATGTAGTCGCGCACGCCGGTGCCGTCGTGGGTCGCGTAGTCGTTGCCGTAGACCGACAGGCACTCGCGCTTGCCGATGGCGACCTGCGTGATGTAGGGCATGAGGTTGTTCGGGATGCCGGACGGGTCTTCGCCGATCTTACCCGACTCATGCGCGCCGATGGGGTTGAAATAGCGCAGGATCGCGGTGTTCCAGCTGCTGTCCGCGCGGAAGAGGTCCTTTAAGATATGCTCGATCATCAGCTTCGTTTCGCCATACGGGTTGGTCGCGCTGTTCGGGAAGTCCTCGCGGATCGGGACCGACGCGGGCTTGCCGTAAACGGTCGCGGAGGAGCTGAACACGAGGTTCCTGCAGTCGTACTTTGCCATCAGCTCGCAGAGATTCAGCGTGCTGATGAGGTTGTTCTGATAGTAGCGCAGCGGGATCGCGCAGGATTCGCCGACCGCTTTGAGACCTGCGAAATGGATCGCGGACTCGATCTTTTCGGACGCGAAAACGACCTCGAGCGCGGACTTGTCGCACAGATCGACGCAGTAGAACTTGAAATCCTTCCCCGTGATCTCGCGGATGCGGTCGAGAACGACCGGCTTGGAATTGCAGAAGTTGTCGGCGATAACGACGTCCTTCCCTGCATTCAGAAGCTCGACGACGGTGTGAGAACCGATGAATCCGGCGCCGCCGGTGACTAAGATAGACATGGCAAATACTCCTTTATCATAATGAATAGTCGATTGTAAAACTGCGTTTTACAATCGGTACTCGCGCTTATCGTGGCTGACAAAATTTATTTTGTCAGCTATCCCCATATCGGCGCGAGGGTTCGCCTTAGAGGCGTTTTTATGTCGGCAAAGCCGGCATAAAAACGGATTTTGTTATAACGTTCGTTTTCCTATAACATTCTACAAACGGCTATAATAATAATGAAGAAAACTGTTACCGGATCATAGCCGGACCGCCTTACCGACCGGCAAGAACGGAGCTTAAATGCGCCTCGAATTTCGGCAGCCACCACTCGGCGTAGCCTTCCCACGTCGGGTGGACGGGGTCGCGCATGAAGCGGGCGTAGTCCTCCTTCGAGACGGCGTTCATCGCGTCGTCGTGCCAGAGGTCGATCAGCCCGATCTGCCACTTCGCGGCGATCTTCACGAGCCCTTCGACGAGCGTTTCGTAGCGGGGACTGTTATATTTCGTGCCGGTGTAGAAGCTGACGCCGCAGCCGAAGGTCTCGCGCGCATAGGAAATGATGTACTCGATCGCGCCGAAGGTCGTCTTCGTGTCGAACGCCGAACGGTCGAACGAATCGGAGATCGCGCCCGGTTCAAGCGAGCGTCCCGCGTCGTTGGTCGACAGCTGGCAGACGAACCAGTCGGGGCGGAGCGTTCTGTCAAGCCGCGTTTCCATGCGGTGGACGTAGGAGCGCTCCTCCACGTCGGCGAGCGTCGTGCCGGAGACGGCTTCCTTGACCGCGATCACACCGTCCTTCTCGGCGAGCGCTTCGACGAACGAGCGGTTCCCGCCGCCAAAGGTGACGGACGAGCCGAGAAAGACGATGGTTTTGCCCGAAAGGACGCTCATTTCGTCTCAAACAGACCGTCGGGATAGTTCCCGGCTCTGATCTGCTCCTCCACGAACGCGACGAAGCGCGGCTTATCCTCCCTGTACGTGACGCCGTACCACTTCGCGCTCGTTTCGAGGACGCGCACGTCGCACTTTCCCGCGTCGATCTCGCTCTGAACGAGGAAGGGTAAGAAGAATTCGGCTTTCTTCGGGTCGGGCGTTTCGGGGAGCTTTGCCATGAAATCGGCGAACCCGTTTCTCAGCGCCGTGAACAGCTCGGGCGTGAACGCCCAGCAGTTCATCGAAACGACGGCGCGGCGGTCGATGTCGTGCCATGCGTCGTCCTCAAAGAACTGGACTTTGCCGTCGTTTTCCTGGATTTTCGTGCGCTCGGTGACGCGGGTGAGCTTGCCCGAAGCGTCGACCTCGCAGATGCCGCGCGCGACCGAACCGTTCTCGGTGATCGTGTTTTCGAGGATGTAGCCCGCCATCGCGTAGTGCGCCCTGCCGTCGTTTTCGGGCGAAGCGAGAAAATCGTGCAGCTTTACGAAGGCGTCGCGTCCGTAGAAGTCGTCCGAGTTGATGACGGCGAACGGCTCATCCGTGACGGCTGCGGCGGAGAGGACGGCGTGCGCGGTCCCCCACGGCTTGACGCGGCCTTCGGGAACGGTGAAGCCTTCGGGCAGGTCGGTCATTCTCTGGAAAGCATAGGAGACCTTCACGCTCTTTTCGATGCGCTTGCCGACGGTCTCACGGAAAACGTCGTAGTTTTCCTCCTTGATGACGAAAACCACCCTGTCGAAGCCCGCGCGGACCGCGTCGTAGATCGAGAAATCGACGATAAATTCGCCGTGCCGCGTCACGGGGTCGATCTGTTTGAGTCCGCCGTAGCGGCTCCCCATGCCGGCTGCCATGATGACCAGTGTCATATGATGCACTCCTTATATATTAATGAATAGACGATCGTTTAATGCTCAAAGATGACAAACGTATAATAAAATCCGTTTTTATGTCGGCTTTGCCGACATAAAAACACCTCTAAGGCGAGCCGGGGCGAGCCCTCGCGCCGATAAGGGGGAGAGCCGACAAAACAAATTTTGTCGGCTGACAAAACTTTGTTTTGTCGGCGGCGGTAAGCGCGAGTACCGATTGTAAAACGCAGTTTTACAATCGACTATGGAAGTATGGGAGTTCTGAAAAATGAAACGGCGGGTCGTTCTGCGGATCAAAGC
>JAZRXB010000281.1:0-5160 GCA_045600005.1 Eubacteriales bacterium
ACAAGCCGTGGTGGGATCAGGACTGCCGCACGAGCCTTTCGATCAACAACAAGCTGTACGTCATGGTCGGCGACCTGTCCTACTGCGCGCTGGGCGCGGCTGACGTCATGCTGTTCAACAAGGACGTCTTCGACGACAGCAAGCTCGCCTACCCCTATCAGACCGTCAAGGAGGGCAAATGGACCTACGACGTCTGGGAAAAGATGGTCAAGGATTCCTCCCGCGACCTCAACGGCGACCAGAAGTACGACATTGACACCGACTTCTTCGGCTACGTCACGCAGAAGTGGCTCGGTCCGATCGAGGTCTTCACCGCCAGCGGTCTGCGTATCCTCAGCAAGGACAAGGACGATATCCCCTACCTTACGATGAAGAGCGAGCGCACCATCGACGTGTTCGACCGCTACTTCAAGCTCATCGACTCGGACGACGCTTATCTTGACGTCAACGGCAGCTCCTACGCCGCAGGCTTCATCAACACGTTCCTCGAAGGACGCGCGATGTTCTGCGACATGAACCTTGCCGACGTCGAAACGATGCGCTCGATGGACGCTGAATTCGGTATCGTTCCGTGGCCGAAATACTCCGAGAACGACCCGTATCTGACCAATGTCGACTCCGGTACGAACCTGTTCTGCGTACCGATCACCGTCAAGGACGCGGAAATGGTCTCGCTCGTACTTGAATCACTCTCGGCTTACGGCTATGACAAGGTCATGCCCGCATTCTATGACATCACCATCAGCGGCAAGACCTCGCGCGACAATGAATCGCTCGAAATGCTCGACATCATCAAGAATTCCCGCGTATACGACATCGGTTACTGGAACAGCACGCTCGGCTCGAAGTTTGCAAACCAGTTCAAGGTCTTCACCGAGGAAAACAAGGGCGAACGCGACTTCTCGTCGTGGTACGCTTCCAACGAACCCACCGTTATTGACGCGATGAATAAGGTCATCGAAATGGACGCTTATCAGGACTGATCCTGTGTCTGAAAACGTGGGGAGCCGGACGGCCCCCTGCGTTTTTGTGTGTTTTGTACATTTGGAAACCGATTATTCAGAAAAAAAGGTCTTTACAATTCTGCCGGAAAATGATATACTATAAGAAAATCATCGAAACGGGAGGAACTCATGAAAATTTCGGGTATTCTGAAAAAAACGGTATTTTTCGTTCTCGCGCTGATCCTGCTGTCCATGCTGGCGGCCTGCGGCGGCGAGGAGCTGCCGGGAACGCCGATGCCGATCATCACCGACGGACAGTCGGTTTACCAGATCGTCCGTCCCGCCAGCGGCGGCGCAAAGGCGGCGGTCGAGCTGCGCTCTCAGATCAAGGAGATCTGCGGCGTCGAGCTTGATCTGACGACCGACTTTGAAGCCGAGAAAAAGGGGATCGTCCGCAAGGACTATGAGATCGTCATCGGACGCACCAACCGCAGCGATTACGCCTCGGTCGGCACGATGAAGCTCGACGACTACGCGATCTTCGTCGAGGGAACGCGCGTCTTCCTCGTCGGCGGCTCCGAAACGGGCGAGCTGCGCGCCGTCGAAGCGTTCATGAAGCAGTTTGCGAAGGGGAACGATCTGACCGTCTACGAGGAGTTGAATCAGATCGTTCCGGGCGAATATCCCTACACGACCTTCACGCTGGCAGACGTTCCGGCGGAGAACTACGTGATCGTGGCGAAGGACGGCGGCGACAACACGTCCGCCAAGACCATCGCGGACGCGCTGGCGAGTGCGATCGGCGTGAAGATCCCGGTCGAAAGACCGACCTATAAGGGAGACAGCCCCGCCATCGTCATCGGAAACTGCGGCTACAAGGCGAGCGCCGACGCGCCGCAGGGCAAATATTCCAGCTTTGTGAAGAACGGCGACCTGTATCTTGCGAACGACCCGATGCTCGCGCCGGAGGACGGGCTCTGCAACTTCTTCTTTGAGCTGGTCGGAATGAATCCGGACGGCACGTCCGCGGCTTCGACCGATATCTGCGCGATGAGCGCAGCCGACCTGACCGCCGACAGACAGGTCGATCTTGATTTCAACATCATGACCGACGCGGATATGGCGAAGATCGACAGGCTCTCGGACGAGCTGCGCGACGGCATCCTGTCGACTGCTTCCGAGCTGAAAGCGGCGGCAGGGAAGAAGACCTACTACCCCAGCGCCGAAGGCGACGACGCGAAGGACGGTCTGACCCCTGAAACCGCGTGGAAAACGATCACCCGCCTTTCGAGCGCGTCGCTCGCTTCGGGCGATTTCGTCTGCTTCCGCCGCGGCGACACCTTCCGCGGCAACTTCTCGGCAGCCGCAGGCGTGACCTACACGTCCTACGGCACCGGCGCAAAGCCGCGTCTGCTCGGCTCGCCCTGTGACGGCGCGGTCACGGGTACGTGGGAAGAGACCGACACGCCGAACGTCTACCGTTACAGCGAGCGCATCGCCGAGGACGTCGGTCTGATCGTCTTCAACGACGGCGAGGATTACGCGATCAAGATCGCCGCGCTCTGGGACGACACCAAGCCGACGATGGATTACGCGACCGGCAATGTCTTCACCGGCGGCGCCGATCTGCCGGGCGATCTGTACTTCTTCCACGATCTCGGCGGCGCGGTCGTTTCGACCAACAACAAGGATTACGGCTACATCTATCTGCGCTCGGACAAGGGCGATCCCGCCGAACGCTTCAAGTCCATCGAATTCAACAAGCGCACGAATATCCTGTCGGTCAAGGGCGATAACGTGACGGTCGACAACCTCTCGTTCTTCTACGGCGGCTCGCACGGCGTGGGCGCGGGAACGGTCACGAATCTGACCGTACAGAACTGCGAATTCGGTTTCATCGGCGGTTCCCTTCAGAACTACGACGGCGGTACGCCGACCCGTTTCGGCAACGCGGTCGAGGTCTACGGCTCCTGCCACACCTACACGGTAAAGCACAACTATATCCATGACGTTTACGACGCGGGCGTCACCCATCAGCGCAAGGGCGACGGCGTAAAGGAACCGTTCATCATGGAGGACGTGCTGTACGAGAACAATCTGTTCGTCAACTGCATTTATTCCATCGAATATTTCAACGATCAGGGCGACAACGACAGCAACATGATGCGGAACATCACGATAAAAGACAACATCATGCGCTGCGCAGGCGGCTTCGGCTGGCAGAGACCGAACCGGAACGCCCGTCACATCCAGGGCGGCTGGATCGGCAATAACCGCGAGTATCCGGCGGAGAATTTCATCATCGAGAACAACATCTTCGACCGTTCCTGCGACGTGCTGCTGTCGTGCAGCGCAAAGGAACAGGCGCACCTGCCGATCCTTTCGGGCAACACCTACATTCAGACGGTCGGCGGCAATTTCGGCGCGGTCGAGGTCCTCTACAAGGTCTACCGCAGGTTTGACTCGAACGTCGGCATCCTCATCCGCGACACCTACGGCGACGCGGACGCGGAGATCTACATCATTATGGACGACGTGAAGACCGAGTATCCCGAAGATTTCACGGTCGTCGAAAAGAACCGCGCGGCTGGCTGGGAATATTAAAAAGGAAAAGAAAATGAACGAACTGGAAATTATTCTTGACCGCTTCACCGAGCGGCTGTGGGCGAAGAATCTTTCGCAGAACGTGGTGAGAAACGCCGTCGGCGCGGACACGATCGATACGATCTATGACCGTCTGACCGAAGGCGACGTGCCGGGAACCCTCTGCTTCTCGGGCATCGACTACGAAAATCAGGACCGTGCCAACTGGCAGGCGACGATGCACTACACGAATCTGCTGCTCATCCTGACCGGGTACGGTCGGGAACGTCTGCTTGGCGACCGCGAGTATGCCGAACGTATGATACTCGGGTTCGATTTCTGGCTGGCGCACGATTTCACCAATCCCAACTGGTGGCACAACGAGATCGGTACGCCGAACAACGTCGCAGATCTTGCGATGCTGTTACGTCCGGTCCTCGATGAAGAACGGCTGAAAAAGGCGGCGGAACGGGTCGGACGCGGCTCGTTCGCCGTCCACCCGGAGTTCTCGGAAAAATGGACCGGCGCGAACCTCATGTGGGGCGCGATGAACACGATCAAGCACGCGCTGCTCATCGGCGACGAAGCGCTGATGCGGATGGCGGTCGACCGCGCGGCAGAGGAGCTGAGGTTCGACCGGGAAGGCATTCAGCACGACGGCAGCTTCTTCCAGCACGGTCCGAGACTCTATTCGGGCGGCTACGGGCGGTCGTTCGCGTTCGATATGGCGCGGCTCATCCACGCCTTTGCCGGAACGTCCTATCAGTTCTCCGATGAAAAGCTGAACATTTACCTCATGCACATTCTGGACGGTTTGCGTTACATGACGCAGAGCGACGTGCTGGACACCGCCTGCGTCGGACGCGAGATCGTGCGCCACGACGCGCTCCATGCGGGCATCCTCAAAACCTCGCTCGAACTGCTCGCCGAAACCGAGGGTCTGCCCCGTGCCGACGAGATCAGGGCGTACTGCGATTCGATGCACGGCGGAGAACCATTTGAGGGCATGAAGCTCTTCCCGGACGCTTTCCTGCTGACGCAGCACACCGGCGGCATTTATGTCGGCGCAAAATTCGTGAACGACAGGGTCTGGGGCGCGGAGGTGTGCAATCAGGAGGGCGTGCTGAATTACAATATGTCCTACGGCACGCACACCTGTATCATGAAGGACGGCAGCGAATATCTCGACGCCGCGCCGGTCTTTGCCTACGACCGCATTCCCGGCACGACCGCGCGGGACGAGGACGACGAAGCGCTGCTTGCGCACACGAACTGGGTGAAGACCCCGCCGATGAAGCGCTTCGGCTGCGCCGAAAACGCGGATGCGGCGGTCATCTGGGAAAGAGCGGAGCATGACGGCATTTCGGCGCTTGTCTGCGATTTCGCCGTTCCGGGCGGATTCGTCTGCCTCGGCGCGGACATTTCGGACGAAAAGGGCGAAGCGCTCACGACGACGGTCGATCAGTGCAGACAGCAGGGCGAGACTGTCGCGTATCCGGACGGCTCGGTCGTGCATCACGGCGTCCGCTACACGCCGCTTGGCTGCGCGTTCACGCTGAAAACCGGGCTGGCGCACGGGAGCTGGAAGCGCAACAGCGTCAACGATGCGGGCGGCGAAGAAACGAAGCCGATG
>JAZRXB010000282.1:0-4454 GCA_045600005.1 Eubacteriales bacterium
CGCCGAAAAGCTGGGCGGCGAGATCGTCTGGACCGATCATGACATCACCTATCCGACCGATCACGATTTTGAAAAGCTCCACGCGCTCTACTGCGAATACTACCGTCAGCAGATCGCCTACGCGCTGTTCGACGACCGCGACTGCTTCCCGCCGTTCATCTGCTGGCCGCTCGACAACTACGAGCCCATCGAGGAGGCGGGCAGCGTCGTCACGCCGCTCGGACGCTACCGGATCAGCCGTCTGATCGAGGAGGTTTCGCGCTACGGACTGCGGTACGTCACGGACAGCCGCTTCCTGCTCAGCGCACAGCCGTGGCATACGGCTTCGGAATACGTCCGCCGCGGCGTTTCGATGCTCTGGATGAACGTCATCTACGACCGCGAAAACGTGATGGAGGACGACCGGACCGAGGCGGAGATCTGTCTCAACAATCTCGAAAAGGCGCTGTCGATCGACCGCACCTGCGCGTTCCCGAAGAACGAATACCTCGAAGTCTGCGCGCTTGTCGGGCGCAGACCGAAGGACGTGTCGCGCACGGTCGATTATCCGACCCATTTTTCCCCGATCGGATTTCTGCGCGGGAACGTCTGCTACGGGTTCGGCAGCTATCTGCGGCACTTCATCCTGCCGGGCTGGTGCCTGATCGACGAGCGCGTGCCGGGCGAGGACCTCACGCTCTCCGACCGGAACGACCGCACGCAGCTTGACTGTAAGATCATCTACGAGGACCGCGAGGCGGAGCCGTCCGATTTCGTCGACGGGGACGATGTGCGCAGCTGTTATCTCGGCGCGACGGGCGTATGCCGCTATATTTCGTCGGCGGAGGACGGGCGCTTCACGTCGAAAGCCGAGGTCGTCATCAGCGACGAGCGCTATCAGTTTTCGCTGAAAACCGATTCGCGGGAGGACTTCGAGCTGTTTCTCGACGCGCTCGAAAACTGCACCGCCGCCGAGCCTGCCGCCGACCCCGCTTTCGACGACGAGGAGCCGCGCGACCCCTATTCCAAGCCGCGCGCGCCGGGCGGATGCTTCTATCGGACCGAACCTGCCGGGAACGAGCCAATGTTCATGGTCTCTGACCTGAAAAACGACCCTCTGCCGAAGGAAAAGGAAAATTTTATCCGCGAAATGCTCCGTCAGCAGGGCAAGGACATGAACGACGAGATGTGGGAGGAATTCAAGAAGGAGACCCGCCTTGACGAATGGCTGAAACGGTACGGTTCTGAAAACGACGGGGACGGCATAAAGTAAGGTTGGTGAAACGAAATGGCAAAATTTGAAGCGCAGGTCTTCGGACGGGCGTCGGAGCTTGCGAGGTTTCTTGACGAAAATATCGTGTCGTCGGGGCTGAGCGTCGAGCTGGTCGACCACACGATCCAGCGGGTCGGCGACGCGGCGGTCTATCTGTCGGTCTACGACAAATACTATATGCGCACGGGCAGCCGCGCCGCGCTGACGGTGATGGTCGTCGGAAGCACGGACGGGAACGTCTGCACCGTGACCGCGATCTCGGCGGGCGGCGGACGCGGAACGCTCTCCGGATTTTCATGGGGCGCGGAGGGGGATTTCGTCCACGAGGTCGAAAAACTGACCGAGCAGTTCGGGAAGGAACGGTAATAATAATAAAAAAGTTCAACACGAACGCTCTGCGTCGTGCGCGAACGCTCTGCGTTGTGCGCGGAAGCTCCCGCCGGAGCGTCTGTCGTCTGCGCCGGAAGCCGGGCGGGCCCTCCGGGACCGCCCGGTCATGGGGAGGTATCCCTCCCCATGACCCCTCCCGGCTGACGCGGCTCCGCCGCGCCAGCCGCGCGAACGCCTTCCGGAGACTGACGTCTCCGTCCGGCGTTCGCCGCCCGCGCCTCCGCCACTGGCGGAGGCGCGGGCTCCCCTCTGACGCCAGTGTCGCAGGCTTGCTTTCGATTTTCTGTACAGCCATACCTATATAATAAGGAAGGAAAAAATCATGACCACACTTTTCAAAAACGCATTGATCCTCACTGGAGGAGGAAAATGGTTGAAGGACGGGTACGTCGCCGTCGACGGAAAGACCATCGCATACGTCGGAGAGACGAAGCCGGAAGGGAAGTTTGACCGCACCGTCAGCTGTGCGGGGAAGATGCTCGCGCCCGCGTTCTATAATACCCATTGCCACGCCGCCATGACCCTCTTCCGCGGACTCGGAGAGGATCTGCCGCTCCAGAGATGGCTCGAAGAAAAGATCTATCCCGCCGAGGACCGCCTTTCCGATGAGAGCGTCCGCGCCGGAAGCCTGATCGCCGCCGCAGAAATGATCCGGGGCGGATGCGTCGCCTTCACCGATATGTACTTCTTCTGCGGGGAGACCGTCAAAGCCGCCGTCGATACCGGCATGAAGGCGAACATCTCCCGCTGCCTTGTCTCCTTCGACCCGAACCTCTCGATCAAAAACGACGAACGCTTCGCCGAAGCCGACGCGCTCGTGAAGGAATACCACGGCGCGGCGGACGGCCGCATTAAGATCGACATGGCGATCCACGCCGAATATACCAATCAGGAGGGCTACTGCCGCGAGGCCGCAGCCTATACCCATGAAAACGACCTCAATATGCAGGTCCACGTCTCCGAGACCGAACGCGAGCATGAGGAATGTAAGGCGCGCCATCACGGCATGACCCCGACCGAATTTTTGGTCGATACCGGCGTTCTCACGCCCGGCAAAACTGCCGCCGCGACCGCCGCGCACTGCGTCTGGATCACCGAAAACGACCGGAAGCTCCTCGCCGAAAACCGCGTCACCGCCGCCCATAACCCCGTCTCCAACCTGAAGCTCGCCAGCGGCGTCGCCGACGTCGAGAAAATGCTCGCCGCAGGCGTAAACGTCGGTCTGGGAACCGATGGCGCCGCTTCCAATAATAAGCTGTCCATGCTCCGCGAATTACAGCTCGCCGCCGTCCTCCATAAGGGCGTGAACCGCCGCGCCGATATCATCCCCACGTGGCAGTTCTTCGATATGGCGACCGTCAACGGCGCGCGCGCACAGGGAAGACCCGACTGCGGACGCATCGAAGCCGGATGCCGCGCCGATCTCGTCCTCTGGAACCTCGATTCGGTCAATAATATCCCGATGTACGACCCCTACGCCGCCGTCGCGTTCTCCGCCGAGACCTCCGACGTTACCATGACCATGTGCGACGGCAGAATCCTCTTTGAAAACGGCGAGTTCAAAACCATCGACCTCGAAAAAATGCTCGCGGAAGCAAAACCCGTCCTCGCGCATTATTTCGACTGATCATTCTGAAAATCACGGACGTTCAAACCTGAAAATTCTGCACGAAGGAGCGAACGAACGTGAAAAAAAACGTCACAAACGGCGCGCTGTTCCTCACCCTCTCCGGCGCGGCGGTCAAGGTCTGCGGACTGCTGCTCCGCATCCCGCTGACCGCGCTGCTCGGAGAGGAGGGCATGGGCTGCTTCAACAGCGCGGGCGCGCTGTTCGCGTGGTTCTACACCCTCTCGACCGCCGGTCTGCCGACCGCCGCCGCCGTCCTCATCGCAAAAAAACGCGCCGCCGGCCGAAACGCCGACGCGGAACGGCTCGCCCGCTGCGCAGCCGGACTGTTCGCCGCGATCGGGCTTGCCGGGAGCCTCGCCATGGCGCTCGGCGCGGGAGCCTTCGCAAGGCTCCTCGGGACCGCGAAATGCGCGCCCGCCGTGCTGGCGGTGTCGCCCGCGCTCTTTTTCGTCTGTCTCGGCGCGTCGGCGCGCGGACGCTTTCAGGCACAGGGAGAGCTTCGCCCCCATGCCGCCGCGCAGCTCGCCGAAGCCTTCGGCAAGCTCGCCGTCGGACTGATCTTCGCCAAGGCCGCGCTCGACGCGGGCAGGGGAACTGCCGCCGCCGCCGGATGCGCCGCGCTCGGCGTGACGGCAGGAGCGGCGCTCGGAGCGCTCGTGCTGACGGTCAGCCGCTTTTTCACCGCCGACCCGCACGGACTTCCGCCGGACGGCGAACCGTCCGAGACGCGCCGCGCCCTGACCGGCGAGCTGCTCCGCGTCGGACTGCCGATCACGCTCTCCGGCTCGGTCATGAGCTTCGCCGGACTGCTCGAATCGGTGGTCGTCCTGCGCGGACTGGCGGGATTCGGACTCACCGTCTCGGAAAGCACGGCGGTCTGGGGCAACTATTCGTCGCTCGCGCTGCCGATGTTCAACCTTCCGTCCGTGCTGACCTATCCGATCGCCTGCTCGATCGTTCCGGCGTTCGCCGGTGCGGACGCGGCGGAGCGTTCCCGCGCGGCAAAGTCGGCGTTTCGCATGGTGTTTTTAGTCGCCGCGCCGCTCTCGCTCGGCATGGCGGCGCTCGCCGAGCCGCTTCTGAAGCTCTTTTTCGCCGACGACGTGGCAGGACGCGGCGCTCCGCTGCTCGCTCTGCTCGCGCCCGCCAGCCTGTTTCTGTGTACGGCGGGTCTGCTCGGCG
>JAZRXB010000283.1:0-3511 GCA_045600005.1 Eubacteriales bacterium
CCGTCCGAGCCGAAAAAGGCGGAGAAATAACCGTCCGGCGCGAAGTCCGGCAAGCCGGCAAACGTCCTGCGAACCGGCAAACGTCGGCAGTCCGGCAAACGTCCGGCAGTCCGGCGAACGTCCGGCGAATCGGCAAACGTCCGGCGAACCGGCGAACGTCCGGCGAATCGGCGAACGTCCGGCAAAACGGTTAACGTCGGCTGACGGCGAACCGCACGTGCAGAGCGGATCGCCCGCGCGTCTTATTCCGAATCATGAGAGAAGGAAGCTCCCGTTTTCGGGAGCCGCGGTCTGTGCTATGAATTTCAACTCCATCGAATTTCTCATCTTTTTCCCCATCGTCGCGCTCCTCGGCTTCATCGTGCCGACGAAGTGGCGCTGGATCCCGCTTCTCGCGGCAAGCTACTGCTTTTACATGAGCTGGAACGCGAATCTCGTGTTCCTCATCCTCTTCACGACCGCCGTGTCCTATGCGTCGGGCATCCTCATCGAAAAAAAGCCGGCTCACAAAAAGCTCTGGCTCGTCATTTCGATCGTCGCGTCGCTGGCAGTGCTGTTTTTCTTCAAATATTATAACTTCCTCGCGCGCACGGCGGGAGACGTGATCTCGCTGTTCGGCGCGCAGGTCGATCTGACGCTCGATCTGATCCTGCCGGTCGGCATTTCGTTCTACACGTTCCAGACGCTCTCCTATTCCATCGACGTGTACCGCGGAAGCATCGAAGCGGAGCGGAATTTCTTCTACTACGCGCTGTTCGTCTCGTTCTTCCCGCAGCTGGTCGCCGGACCGATCGAACGCCCGGAAAACCTGCTGCCTCAGCTCAAGGCGCCGCACAGATTCGACCTCGACGATCTGTCGCTCGGCGCGAAGCGGATGCTCGCGGGCTTCTTCAAGAAGATCGTCGTGGCGGACACGGCGGCGAAATACGTCGACGCGGTGTTCAACACGCCGGGCGAAGCGACGGGAGCAGGAGTCGCGGCGGCGGCGATGCTGTTCGCGGTGCAGATCTACTGCGACTTTTCGGGCTACACCGACATCGCCATCGGCTGCGCGCGCGTGATGGGCATCAGGCTGATGCAGAACTTCGAGCGCCCGTACTACGCGACGAACATCAAGGACTTCTGGTCGGGCTGGCATATCAGTCTGACGAGCTGGTTCAAGGATTATCTGTACATCCCGCTCGGCGGCAACCGGAAGGGAAAGCCGCGTCAGATGGTCAATCTGTTCATCGTCTTCCTCGTGAGCGGTCTGTGGCACGGCGCGGACTGGACGTTCGTGCTGTGGGGCGTTCTGCACGGCATTTACCGCGTGGTCGGACAGCTGACCTTCCAAAAGCGCAACGCGGCGTATGAAAAGCTCGGACTTGACGTGAAGAGCGCGCCGGTCCGGTGGTTCCGCCGCGTGCTGACCTTCTTCATGGTCAGCTTCGCGTGGATATTCTTCCGTGCGAACAGCACGTCCGATCTGATGGTTCTGCTCGGCAGGCTGTTCTCGTTCACCGGTTTTGCGACGCTGTACGCCGATCTCGGCTTCACGTTCAACACGCTGGTCATTCTGGCGCTGGCGATCGTCACGATGGTGCTGATCGACCGCCGGCTGACGCTCCCGTCCTACGATTCGCCGGACGGAGCGGTGCTGGGCGGCGGCGTTTCGGCGGCGCTGATCTGGGCGGTCGTGCTGGCATGGCTGATCCTGACGGCGGGCAGCGGCACGAGCGCGTTCATCTACTTCCAGTTCTGAAAGAGCGATTGTAAAACTTCGTTTTACAATCGGAACTCGCGCTTATCGCCGCAGCCAAAAACGAAGTTTTTGGCTGCCGTCAAAACCTGTTTTGACGGCTCTCCCCATATCGGCGCGAGGGCTCGCCTTAGAGGGGTGTTTATGTCGGCAAAGCCGACATAAAAACGGATTTTATTATAACGTTCGTCAGCAAAAGCATTTTACAATTGTCTACCAGTTCTGAGTTCGGAGGAAATAATAAATGAAAAAACGACTGATCCGGGTGATCCTGACCGTGCTTCTGGCGGCGGTCTGCCTTGCTTTGCCGTTCGCGGCGACGGCAGGGGCTGTGATGACCGCGCCGGTGCAGTACGACGACACGTTTTTAGCCGGGCTTGCCGACAAGGTGGAGCTGCTTAAAACGGTCGGATCGCCGCGCATCGTGCTGATCGGAGGGAGCAGTCTGGTCTTCGGACTGGATTCGGCTCTGCTCGAAAGCTACACGGGGATGCCGGTGGTGGACTTCGGTCTGTACGCGACCATCGGCACGAAGGCGATGCTCGACCTGTCGCGCCCGTACATCCGGGAAGGGGACTATATCGTCCTGTGTCCGGAGACCGACGCGCAGACCTATTCGCTCTACTACAACGGCAAGAGTATGTGGCAGGCGCTCGACTGCGACTATTCGATGCTGAAGGACGTCGGCTTTGACAATCTGGGGCGGCTGCTCGCCGACCTGCCGGAGTTTGCGAAGGAGAAGCTGTCGTTCGTGCGCCGCGGCGAAAAGCCCGCGCCGACCGGCATTTACGCGCACTCGTCGTTCGATGAGTACGGCGACATCGGCGTGGAGCGTCCGTACAACGAAATGCCGGCGAACTGCGATCTTTCACAGCCGATCCGTCTGTCGCCCGACATCATCGCGGACGATTTCCTGCCGTATCTGAACGATTACGCCGCCTACGCCCGCTCGAAGGGCGCAAAAGTCGCGTTCAGCTTCTGCCCGATCAACGCCTCGGCGGTCGATACGACGGACGAGGAGCAGGAGACGTTCTATTTCACGCTGGGAAAGGAACTCGATTTCCCGATCATCAGCGATCTTGACGACTACATTCTCGCGGCGGAATACTTTTACGATTCCAACTTCCACCTGAACACGCGGGGCGCGAAGCTGCGGACGGCTCTGCTGGCGGACGACATCAACCGTGCGCTCGGCGTGACGGAGTATATCGAGACGGTGAAGTTCACCCCGCCGAAGCGTCCGGAGGACTACTTCGCAAAGCAGGTGACGGACGACGACAACGCGAAATATTACACGTTTGAGGACTGCGACGGCGGTCTGAAGATCGTCGGTCTGACGGAGGAAGGGCAGAGCCAGACGGTTCTGACCATCCCGCGCGCGCACGACTACAAGGCGGTTGTGACACTGGGCGACAACGCGCTTTCGTCGTCGAAGGCGCTGACGACGCTGGTGATCCCGGAGAACGCGCTCATCCGCAGTCTGGAGCCGGATTCGCTTGCGAACTGTCCGACCCTGCGCCGGATCGAGACAAAAGCGCATCCGGGCGATCTGTCGGCAGGCAGCGCGGTCCTTGCGAAGATGCCGAAGGACTGCTGCTTCTACATCCCCGACTCGATGTACGGCGAATACGCGACGGACTACTTCTGGAGCAGTCTGATGCAATACATTCGGACGGTCGAATGACCGCCCGGAGGACGGTCATTCGACTGTCCGGTTACGGGTTCGTCGGAGACGAACCCGGCTCCCGCAAAGCACCCGGACTGGCTTCGCCC
>JAZRXB010000284.1:0-14527 GCA_045600005.1 Eubacteriales bacterium
GGGGATCCAGGTCATCTCGCCTTCCCGCAAGGGAGCCGCCGGTACTGAGACGCTGAATTTCATGCTGAAAGAGGCGCTCAACCCGGCGGACGGCAAAAAAAAGGAGAAAAAGTACCGCGAAACGGTCTTCCGCGAGGGCGACCGGGTCATGCAGATCAGAAACGACTACGAGCTGACGTGGGAAAAGGACGGCAAGGACGGCATGGGCGTCTTCAACGGCGACATCGGCGTCATCGAAACGATCAACAACGCCGCCGAGGAAATGGTCATCCGCTTTGACGACCGGGTCGTGACCTACGATTTCACGAAGCTCGAAGAGCTCGATCACGCCTATGCGATCACGGTCCACAAGAGTCAGGGCAGCGAGTATCCGATCGTCGTCATGCCGGTCTATTCGTCCTGTCCGATCCCGCTTCAGTCGCGCAATCTGTTCTACACGGCGGTGACGCGGGCGCAGAAGATGGTCATTCTGGTCGGACAGGCCGATGTGGTCGCGCGGATGGTCGACAACAACCGCGAGATCATGCGCTACACCGGTCTGATGAAGGCGAAAACGCCCGCCGCCGTTCCCGAAGTCTCCGGTACGGCGGCTGACGCTGACGGTTCAGCGCCATGGTATGATGCGGCGCCAGATGATGCGGCACCGTCAGGTGCTGTGGAGAACGCGGACAGATGAAGCCGGTCGAATGGGTCTTTCCGCCGCGCTGTCTGCTCTGCGGCGAGGTGATGACCGCGGATGAGCTGAGCGACGAGAGCGCCGCGTTCTGCACACGCTGCTTCGCGGTGTGGGAAAACGAAAAGAAACGGATGAAAGCAGAGGAAGCCGGTCAGCCGGTCGCGCCGCTCTATGAAGGGAACGGCGGGGAAGACCGGTTCGGCAGCGTGCCGTATCTTGCGCCGTATGAGCCGGACAATTCAGCGTCGGCGGCACGCGCGCTCGTGCTGCGCATGAAGATGCGCGTGTCTCCGCGTCCGGCGCGGTTCGCCGCGCGGGAGTTTCACGGACTTCTCAAAAGGGAAGCGGGATTCCTGTTCGGCCCGCCGTACCGGAGCGAAACGGCGATCGCGTTTGTTCCGCGCCGGCGCGAAAACATCGCGCGGTTCGGCTTCGATCACATGGAGCGCTGCGCGCGCTTCCTGTCGGCTCTCACCGGCTTTCCGGCGGAAAATCTGCTCGTGCGGAAAAAGGGTGCGGCGGAGCAGAAGGCGCTGGACGCGGCGGGACGTTTCCGAAACGCCCGGCTGACGCTTTCCGTCGCTCAGGACGCGAAAACGGCGGGAAGGACGGTGCTTCTGCTGGACGACGTGATGACGACCGGCGCTTCGCTGGCCGCCGCGGTCTCCTTACTTGAAAGCGCAGGCGTCCGGCAGGTCATCCCGATGGTGCTGGCGCGGACCCGTGCGGGCGGAGCGGACGGGCTTTCTGACCGGGAATCGTCGACGGATCCCGGGACATTCGACGCAAAATAACAAAATCGCACAAAAAAAAGATCGAAAAACCGTCAGAATGATGCTTTACAAAACGCATTCGATACGGTATAATATATAAGCCATTGATTCGGAAGGAGCGAACGGCGAATTCCGATGCGGAATGGCATTGTTCCCCTGATCCACTTCAAAACGGCTTTGCGGAATATCAATCTCATGATATCACCTCGCGAAGCCGTTTTTTTATCCCATCAAATGTTGACAAACTTTTAATATTTCTTAAAATATCGCTGTATCAGTGGAAATACGGCGTTTTTTGTGGTATAATAAAAATCAATCATGGAGTTTTTGCGGAGAAATGCCATTCTCCGCGCGGGAGTTCCCGGAGTTTGGAGACCATATGACAAATTACATCGAAAAAATTGATAAAACTAAGCTCCCCGCCGTTCCGCTTTGCGGACTGATCGTCTTTCCGCGCACGTCGGTCAGCCTTGAGCTGACCGGAGACGTTGCGCTCGCCGCCATCGACGCTGCGGCGAAGAACGACGGACTCGCCTTTTTCGTCCTGCGAAAGGAAGGAACGGCGGAGATCCCGAAGCCGGAGGAGCTTCACACGGTCGGGACCGTCGCGCGCATCAAGCAGACCGTCCGGGTCAGCGAAAAGGTGCGCCGCGTCATCGTGGAAGGCGTGAACCGTGCCACGGTCACCGCTTTTTCGCAGAACGGTCCGCTTCTGTCCGCCGACCTGCTCGTTCGCTGGACAAAGAGCGCCGCCGCGACCATACGCAATGAAGCCTATATGCGCGAGGCGATCGAAGCCTATGAAGCGCTGACCAAATATATGCCCAAGCTGTCGAGCGAAGTCAACGTCGCCGTCCGCGCGATCACGTCCATCGAGCTGCTCGCCGATTTCATCGCCTGCCACGTGCTGGTGCGTTCGGAGGACAAACAGCAGGTGCTGGAAGCCTTCGATCCCGTGAAGCGCATCCAGACGGTCACGCTGATGATGTACAGCGAGGGAAAATTACTCGAGACCGAAAACGAGATCCACGGCAAGGTCCAGGAAAAGCTGACGAAAAATCAGCGCGAATACGTCCTGCGCGAGCAGCTGAAGGTCATCAAGAACGAGCTTGGCGACAATACCGATTCCGAGATCGGGGAATACACCGATCGCATCAGGGCGGCGGGACTTCCGGCTGAGATCGAAGAAAAGCTCATGAAGGAAGTCGCAAGGCTCGAAAAGAATCCCTTCGGCTCCGCCGAAAGCGCCGTATCGCGCAATTATCTCGACGCCTGTCTGGAATTCCCGTGGACGAAGACCACGAAGGACCGGATCGATCTCGTCCGCGCACAGAGGATCCTCGACGAGGATCACGACGGACTCGAAAAGGTCAAGGAGCGCATTCTCGAAACGCTCGCCGTCCGCAAGCTCTCGCCCTCCGTCAAGGGACAGATCATCTGCCTTGTCGGACCTCCCGGCGTCGGCAAGACCTCCATCGGCGCTTCCATCGCCCGCGCAATGGGACGGAAATACGTCCGCGTTTCGCTGGGCGGCGTCCGGGACGAAGCGGATATCCGCGGTCACCGGAAGACCTACATCGGCGCCATGCCCGGCAGGATCGCCGCCGCGCTGACGCAGGCCGGTACGCGCAACCCCGTGATGCTGCTCGACGAGGTGGACAAGCTGGGGCAGGGCGTCAACGGCGACCCGTCCGCGGCTCTGCTCGAAGTCCTCGACCCCGAACAGAACAGGGCGTTCCGCGACCATTACATCGAGCTGCCCGTCGATCTGTCCGACGTGATGTTCATCGCCACGGCGAACACGCTCGACACGGTCCCGAGACCGCTCATCGACCGCATGGAGATCATCGAAATGAAGACCTACACGCGGCACGAAAAGCTCTCGATCGCAAAGAATCACATGATCGCCAAGCAGACGAAGCGCTGCGGACTGAACCGCCGGATGCTGAAATTCTCCGACGAGGCGATCCTTGAGCTCATCGACTACTATACCCGCGAGGCGGGCGTTCGGAATCTCGAACGCGAGATCGCCTCGATCTGCCGCAAGGCGGCGCGGAAATTCGTCGCCGAACCCGAACTCAAAACGCTGAACGTCCGCCCGGAGGATATCAGGGGCTATCTCGGCGCGCGTCGGTTCCGTCCGGACCGCATCGCGGCTGAAAACGAGGTCGGCGTGGTCAACGGTCTGGCGTGGACGCCGGTCGGCGGCGACATTCTGAAGCTCGAAGCCATCGTCTTCGACGGAGACGGCAAGCTCGAGCTGACCGGTCAGCTCGGCGACGTGATGAAGGAATCGGCGCATATCGCGTACAGCTTCGTCCGCTCGCGCGCGAAGGAGCTGGGGATCGACGCCGAATTCTGCAAGAAAAAGGATATCCATATCCATGTCCCGGAGGGCGCGGTCCCGAAGGACGGTCCGTCCGCCGGCGTGACGCTGGTCACGGTGCTGGCGAGCGCTCTGTCCGGGCTTCCGGTGAAGCGCGACCTTGCGATGACCGGTGAGGTGACGCTGACCGGACGGGTGCTTGCCATCGGCGGTCTGCGCGAAAAAACGCTCGCCGCTTACGCCGCCGGTGTGACGACCGTACTCATTCCCGAAGAAAATCTGCCCGATCTCGAAGAGATCGACCCGATCGTGCGGGACGCGCTGAACTTCATCCCCTGCCGCACGGCGGACGAGGTGCTGGCGCACGCGCTGGTCAGATCGGATGCGTCCGAGATCATTGCCGCTCCCGCGTGCGAAGCGGCTGACGGACCGCTCTGCGGCGACGGCGCGCCGGTCTCTCCGCCGCACCGCACATCCATATAACTTTAAGGAAGAAAAATGTCGATCAATCTGAACAACACCGAGCTTGTCATGACCGCGGGTCTGGAAAGCCAGTTCCCGCGGGACGGACTTCCTCAGCTCGCGCTGTCGGGACGCTCGAACGTCGGAAAAAGCTCGCTTCTCAACTGTCTGGTCGGTCGGAAGAGCCTTGCCCGCGTATCGGGTTCGCCCGGCAAAACGATCACGATCAATTTCTACCGTCTCGATAAAAAGTGCTACCTCGTCGACCTGCCCGGCTACGGTTTCGCCAAACGCGCGCCCGCAGATAAGGAAAAATGGTCGCGTCTGACCGATCACTATTTCACATCCGGCACGATGAAGGCGGTCGCGCAGCTCATCGACCTGAAGGTCGGCTGCACGGCGGACGACGAGATGATGCTCGATTTTATGAACCGGTCGGAGATCCCGTATTTCATCATTGCGACCAAGGCGGACAAACTCAATAAGACGAACCGGGAATCGGCGCTGAACGCGCTGCGGGAGCATCCGCTGATCGGCGAGGGATGTGAGATCATCCCGTTTTCCGCGCTGGACGGCTCCGGGCGGGACCAGTGTCTTCGCAGGGTGCTGTCGGTTTTAGGGTGTTAGTATGCCAGGACTTCTCGGAACACTTGACTTTAATTATCTCGGCGTGAGCGTTCTCATGCTGCTAGAACGCCTGATCATCGTGCTGCTGTCGCTGACCATCCACGAGATGGCGCACGGTCTGGCGGCGGATAAGCTCGGCGATTACACCGCCCGGATCATGGGAAGACTCTCCTTAAATCCGCTGCGGCATCTCGACCCGATCGGCTTCATCTGTATGCTCTTTTTCGGCTTCGGATGGGCAAAGCCGGTCCCGGTCAACGTGCGGAACTTCAAAAAGCCGCGCCGCGACATGGCGCTGACCGCGCTGGCGGGACCCGTCTCGAACCTTTTGCTGGCGCTCGTCATCCTGCTGCCCTATGAGATCCTGTACACGCTGATCGGACGGGGCGTCATCACATCGGTGACGGCGTTCCAGTCGAATCTGATCGACGTCTCTCTCGATTTCATTTTCACCTTCCACTACATGAATCTGACGCTCGCTCTGTTCAATTTCATCCCCGTCCCGCCGCTGGACGGCTCGCGGATCCTTTACGTCGTGCTGCCCGACAAGCTGTATTTCGGCGTGATGAAGTACGAGCGCTATATTTCCATCGCGATCATGCTGCTGCTGTATCTCGGCCTTCTGGACGGACCGCTTTCGTGGATGTCCGGTCAGCTGTCCTACGGGATGCACCGGCTGTGGACGCTGCTGCCGTTCTTTCTCTCATGAACGAAACGCTGACCTATAAGCTCGAAACCTTTGAAGGTCCGCTCGATCTCCTGCTTCGCCTGATCGAACGCAACAAGGTCTCGATCACGGATATTCCCATCGCGCTGATCTTTGAGCAGTACATGGCGTACCTCGACGAAGCGAAGCGGATGGACATGGAGCTGGCGGGCGAATTCATCGTCATGGCGAGCGAGCTGATGCTCATCAAGAGCAGGATGCTCCTGCCGCGTACCGACGAAAAGGACGATCCGCGCGCCGAGCTTGCGGCCGCACTCGCCGAATACCAGCGCATGAAGCTGGCGGCGGCCTATCTCACCGAACAGTTTGAACAGTATTCCGGGCGCTATGCCAGAGACACCGACGAGGTGAAGCCGGAGGAAGGCGTGCTGGAAGGGCAGGACGCGGAGAAACTGCGCCGCGCGATGCTTGCGATGCTTCGCTCGCTCGACAGGGACGAGACCGAAAAGATCAGCCGCCTGTCGTCCGAAAAACCGTTCGAGCGGATCCTTCGCGCGCCGATCGTTCCGGTCGGCGGCAGGATCTACGGCGTCATCCGGTATCTGGTGAAGCATGGGGACACGCTATTTACGTCGATCCTGCTGACCGCAAGGTCGAGAAGCGAGCTGATCGCGACCTTTCTCGCCGTGCTGGAACTGATCAAAAAGAACCGCGTCACGCTGCGTTCGGTCGGGGATCCCGGCTTCACAGGCGGCGCGGATGATTACACGATGGTGCTGAACCGGGGGAAACTGACCGATGACCGAGAAAAAACAACTGAAAGCGGCGCTTGAAGCCCTGCTGTTCGCGGCAGGCTACGCCGTACCCTACGGAAAGCTCGCCGCCGCCCTCACGGCTCAGGATCGACCCGTGACCGAGGATGAGGTGCGCGAGACGGTTCTCGGAATGGCGCAGGAGATCAACCGGGACGAAGGGCGCGGCGTGATGCTCGTGCTGATGCCGGACGCCTGCCAGCTGTGTACGCGCGAGGAGCATATCTCCGCCATCCGCGAGCTGCTCGGCGTGAAACGGGGCGGAACGCTGTCGCGCAGCGCGTCCGAATCGCTCGCCATCATCGCCTACCATCAGCCGGTGACGCGCGCCTATGTCGATTCGATCCGCGGCATCGACTCGTCGCACGCCGTGGCGGGTCTGCTGGACAAAAAACTCATCGAGGTCTGCGGACGGCTCGACGCGCCGGGACGACCGTCGCTCTACCGCACGACCGACGAATTTCTGCGCGTGTTCGGGCTTGATTCGCTCGAATCGCTCCCGCCCGCCGAGCTTTTCGGCGAGGTGCAGCCCGTTTCGGAGGAATCCGGCGGAAAATAAACGATTTGGTTTGACTTCAATGAATTTTTGAAAGACGGAGGAACGGTATGGGATTTCTGATCGCTTTGGGTATCATCCTGCTGATCCTCTGTCTGCGGGTCGGCGTTCGGATGTGCATCAGCACGGCGGGAGAGGAAGGTTTTCTGCTGTATGCGCTGATCGGTCCTGTTCGGCTGAAGATCGTACCGTCCAAGACGAAATATCTGAAGCTCAGGGACTGGACGCCGGAGGCGATCGCGGCGCGCGCCGAGGAGAAAAAGAAAGCCGCGAAAGCCAAAGCCGAGAAAAAAGCGGCGAAAAAACGCGCGGCAGCCGATAAAAAGCGGCTCTCCAACACCGAGCTCCAGACCGGTGCGAAGGAAAAGACCGATATCGTCCGGCTGATCAGAAAGGGGACCCGCGCAGCCGGCGCACTCTTCTCTCGGTTCGGACGTCACCTTCGCGTGAAGGTAAAAAACGTCTCGGTCACGGTGGCGACCGGAGACCCTGCCGAAACTGCCATGCTCTACGGTACGGTCTGCGGCGCGGTCGAAGGGCTTTATCAGGTCCTTTCTCAGACGAAGCATTTCCGGCTGGCGCGGAACGCCGCGTTCCATGTCGGCGTCGATTTCCTTGCCGAAAAAACGGCGGCGGAGCTTGATTTTACGATCAGCTTCCGCATCTGGCATTTCTTTGATATGCTCATCCGCGCGGCGGCGGCGTTTCTGCGGAAAAATGAATAAGGTCGATTGCGGAAAAAGCCATTAAATTCCGGCATTTTTCAACGTGATCCGGATATGATCAGCGTACCTATAAAAAACGAAGAAGAAAAGCCCGGCGCATGAAATCCCGCCGGGATGCCATACTGCATCCTGAGAAGAAGGCTGCGCGGACGGTTTGAAATCAGAACAAATTGATGAAGGAGATAGAATCATGGCAGAGAACAACAAGCTCACAGACATTATCGAGACCTCTCTGGAACAGATCCGGAATGTAGTGGACGCAAATACGATCATCGGTACGCCGATCAATACGCTGAGCGGCACGACGATCATCCCGGTGTCCAAGGTCGTCGTCGGCTTCGCGTCGGGCGGCGTGGATTACGTCGGAAAGAACGCGAAGAAAGCGGCTGCCGAAGCGTCCGCAAAGAACAGCGCGTCCAATTTCGGCGGCGGCGGCGGAACCGGCGTGACGGTCCAGCCGGTCGGTTTTCTCGTCATTACGCCGGACGGAAACGTCGATCTGCTGAATGTCGGCGGCGGCGCTCCCGCAGGCGCGGCTCCCGCAGCCAAGAGCGACCCGATCGATCAGGTGAGCAATCTGCTCGAAAAAGCGCCCGATCTGCTCACCAAGATCAAGAACGTTTTCGTCAAAAACGACGTGAAAGCCGATGACAAGCCCGAAGAGATCGCTGTTGAAAAGTCTGCGCCGGCTTCGGAAAAATCTGACGAAGAAAAGAAATAAAGCAAAGCGGCGCAGTTTTCTCATAGCATAAACCCTCACGGGACGCGCATACTCCGAACGGAGTCAAACGCATCACGGAGGTTTATGAAATGAAAAGACTGATCTCACTCTTTCTGACGCTTGCCCTGCTTTGCCCGGTCCTGCCGGTCCGCGCCGACGGTTCGCCGTCGGTTTCCGCCTCGTCCGCCATCCTGATGGAAGCGGGCGAGGGGCGCGTCGTCTGGGAAAAGGAAGCGGATACACGCCGTCCGATGGCAAGCACGACCAAGATCATGACCGCTCTGCTCGCGCTCGAAAGCGGACGGCTCGGCGAGACCGTGAAGGTCCCCGCCGAAGCGGTCGGCGTCGAGGGCTCGTCTCTCTATCTCGAAGAAGGCGACGAAACGACGCTCGAAGCGCTCGTCTGGGCGCTTCTGCTCGAAAGCGCGAACGATGCGGCTGCGGCGATCGCCTGCGTGATTGCCGGGTCGGAGGAAGCCTTCGCCGGGCAGATGAACGAGCGCGCCGCGTCGCTCGGACTTAACGGCACGCACTTCACCAATCCGCACGGATTATCCGACGACGATCACTACACGACCGCGCGCGATCTCGCGCAGCTTGCCTGCGCGGCGATGAAAAACGAGCGGTTCCGCGAGATCGTCTCCACCTACCGCGCCGACGTGACGGTCGGCGGGGAAACGCGGCGGCTGCTCAACCACAACAAAATGCTCCGTCTGTACGACGGCGCGTGCGGCGTGAAGACCGGCTACACGAAGAAAAGCGGCCGCTGTCTCGTCTCCGCCGCCAAACGGGACGGACTGACGATGGTCGCCGTGACGCTCGACGCGCCCGACGACTGGAACGATCACGCCGCGCTGCTCGATCTGGGGTTTTCGACGCTGGAACGCCGGACGCTGGTGCAGGCGGACGAATGCACCTTCATTCAGCCCTGCATCGGAAGCGAAAAAGGGGATATCACCGTCCGAAACCCGGAAGGGTTGAGCGTTCTGCTCCCGAAAGGACGGCATGACGTGACGCGGAGGATCATTCTGCCGCGCTATTTCTTCGCGCCCGTGAAGACGGGGGACGAGGTGGGACGGATCGAGTTCTACGAGGGAACGCTGCTTCTCGGAAGCGTGAAGCTCACAGCGGCGGAGGACGCAGACCGGGTGATCTACCGCAGAGGACTGTTTGACCGGCTGTTCGGCGGATGAATCGTCAGAAACGCGCCGGACGGAACAGGAAACGGACAGAATAATATATTATATTTTATGGAAGAAATACGTTTGCAGAAAGTGCTGGCGGACATGGGGCTTGCCAGCAGACGCGCCGCCGAACGAGAGATCGAGAACGGCGGCGTGCTGGTCAACGGCGTCCCCGCCGTTCTCGGACAGAAGGTCGACCCGGAGGTCGACGAGATCGTCTGGCGGGGAAAAGCCGTGAAGCCCGGCTTCAAAAAATACGTTTACCTGATGCTCAACAAGCCGCGCGGCTATGTCACGACCGCTTCGGACGAAAAGGGGCGGAAAACGGTGCTTGAGCTGGTGTCGGACGTGACCGAGCGGGTCTACCCGGTCGGTCGTCTCGACATGGATTCGGACGGGCTGCTGCTCCTCACCAACGACGGCGAGCTGACCAACAGGCTGACGCACCCGCGCCACAGCGTGCCGAAGATCTATCACGTCGAGGTGCGCGGAAAGGTGACGAAGGAGGACGTGAAGCGTCTCTCGTCGCCGATGACCATCGACGGATACGAGATACAGCCGGTGAAGACTGCCATTCAGGAAATGCGGGACGACCCGCGTCACGACGTGACTGTGCTGCGCATGGAGCTTTACGAGGGACGCAACCGGCAGATCCGCAAGATGTGCGCGTCCTGCGGGCTGGAGGTCGAGCGTCTGACCCGCGTCGCCATCGGAACGCTGAAGCTCGGCAGTCTGAAATCCGGCTGCTGGCGGCATCTGACCAAAGTGCAGGTCGAATACTTAAAAAACTGCTGAAACGGAGACATCTCAATGCTTATCATCAAGCCTGTACAGGATAAAAAGGATCAGGAAGCCTTCTGCGCCGCGTGCGGCGTGGACTACGACGCGGATCTTCTCTGCTACGCGGCGTGGGTCGACGGCGAACTGACCGGAGTCAGCCAGTTCGGACTGTCCGGCGGCGTCGGGCATCTCATCGACCTTGCGCCGGTGAAGGGCGGAGACGACTGGGACGCCATGTTCATCATGGGACGGCAGACGATGAATTTCATCGATCTGCACGGCATCCACAGCGCCGTATTTGACGGAAAGATCGAGCCGGCGTTCGCCATGAAGCTCGGTTTTATCATGCAGGACGGCGTGTGGAAGGTCGATCTGACGCATTTCTTCGAGAATCCCTGCCGGCACGGTCACGGTCACTCGTGCGGCGATTCGCACAGCGGAGCGAAAAACGAAGAACCAAAAGCCTGAACAGAAACGGGATAGGGAAGAGTCCTTATCCCGTTTTCCGTTCTGACAATTTGAGACGTTTTCATTGACAAAGAGACCCGGATGAGGTATAATAGAATTCAGATATTCAGTGCGATGGCGGTTCTGCCCTCCGTTTAACGGCTTCCGCGGTCGTTTAGTAAACAGAACATTCTTTGAAAGGCTGGAATCCATGAAATTCAGAAAATTCGGAGCCGTGCTGACGGCGGCGTTCCTTCTGGTCACGGGCACCGCCGGATGCGGTCATCCGACCGTTCCTGCGGATACGACCGAACGTCCCACCGTCATCACGGTTCCCGACTTTGGTACGGACACCGGAATGATCAAGCCGTCCGACACGACCGCTCCGTCCGAGCCGGTCTCCCATACCGGCACGACCGCCGTCCCGAACGACACGACGAAGAAGCCTGACGTTCCCGTAACGCCGAAGAAAACGGAGACGCGGATCTCCTTCCTCGCCGCCGGTGACAATATCATTCACGAGAACCTTTTCCTTGACGCGAAGGAGCGGGCGGGGAAGAACGGCGGCTACGATTTCCTCTCGATGTACGACGACATCGCGCCGCTGATCGCGTCCGCCGACCTTGCGTTCGTCAATCAGGAGACTCCGCTGGGCGGCGACGAGCTGGGAATTTCGGGCTACCCGAACTTCAACGGTCCGCAGGCGGCGGGAGACGCGCTCGTCGAGCTGGGCTTCAACCTCGTCAACATTGCGACGAATCATATGCTCGACAAACAGGCCAAGGGGCTGGAGGGGACCATCCGCTACTTCGACAGTCAGCCGGTGACGCTGCTCGGCGGCTATCTGGATGACGCGGACTACGAAAACATCCGCGTCGTCGAGGAACAGGGCGTGAAGATCGCGTTTCTCACCTATACCTACGGACTCAACGGAATGTCCCTGCCGTCCGGCAGCAGGATCCATATCCCGCTGATCGATGAAAAGGAGATCGTCCGCATGATCGATCGGGCGGAGGAGATCTCCGACTTCGTGATCGTCGTCATGCACTGGGGAACCGAGAACTCATTCAGCAAGGACGCGGAGCAGCAGAAGCTGTCGAAATCGCTGTCAGACGCGGGCGCGGACGTGATCCTCGGGATGCACTCGCACACCGTCCAGCCGATGGAATGGATCCAAAACAGCGACGGGACGCGGACGCTCTGCATCTATTCGCTCGGCAACCTCATTCATACGATGCGCGACAACTTCAATCTGGTCGGCGGCATCGTGACCTTCGACATCGTGAAGAAGGCGGACGGCGAGACGGTCGCCGAAAATCCGGTGTACAACCCGACTGTCAACCACTACGACGGGAACATCCGGAACATTCAGGTCTGTCTGCTCGAACACTACACCGAAAAATCAGCACAGGAGCACGGCATCCATCAGTGGGGCTGGACGACTGCGACGCAGAAGTTCTCGCTTGACATCGCAAAGAAATACGTTACCGATTCTATCCCGACCGAATTTCTGCCCGATTTTCTGAAATAAACGAAAGGAATCCATCATGCTCGACAGCTTTTTTTACAGTCTGAACATCGTCGCGCCGATCTTCATCATCGTCATTCTGGGCGCGCTGTTAAAAAAGAAACAGTTTATCAATGAGAATTTCACCTCGGTCTGCGACAAGCTCGTCTTCAAGCTCTGTCTGCCCTGCCTGCTTTTCCAGGACATCGCGGGCGCGGAAAAGACGGTCGTGAACATGAAGCTGATCGTCTACTGCGTGGCGGCGGTCAGCGCGACCTTCCTTCTCCCCTGCTTCATCGTGCCGCTGTTTATCAAGGACAACGCCAAGCGCGGCGCGTTCATTCAGGGTATGTACCGCTCCAACGCCGCGATCCTCGGCATCACGCTGGCGTCGAATATGTTCGGCGAAGAGGGCGAAGCGACGATCGCCATGGTGCTTCCGTTCATCGTGACGCTGTTCAACTGCTTCGCGGTCATCATCCTGAGCCTTTACGCGCCCGCCGACACGAAGCTGTCGAAAATCGCGCTCGTGAAGCGCATCGGAAAGACGATCGTCACGAATCCGCTGATCATCTCGATCGTGCTGGCGCTTCTGTGGAAGCTCACCGGGCTTGAGCTGCCGATCCTCGTCGACCGTTCGCTCGGCTACCTTGCCGACATGAGTATGCCGCTGGCGCTCATCAGTCTCGGCGCGAACTTCACGGTCGAAGCGCTGAAGGGACGGCTCGGACTGGCGGTGCTGTCGTCGTCGTTCAAGACGATCTTCGTACCGGCGGCGACGGTCATCGTGGGAGCGCTGATCGGCTTCCGCGGCGTCGAGCTGGGGATCGTTTTCATCCTGTTCGGCGGACCGGCGGCGGTCTCCTCGTACATCATGGCAAAGCAGATGAAGAGCGACTATGAGCTGGCGGGTCAGATCCTGCTGATCTCGACGCTGATGAGCGTCTTCACGCTGTTCGCAGGCATCTTCACGCTGAAAGCGACCGGTCTGATATGACGCTGATCATTGCGGAAAAGCCGAGCCTCGCCCGAAACATTGCCGCCGCGCTCGGAAACGGCGCGAAGGGTGACGGCTATCTGACGGTGAAGGGCGAAAGCGGCGAGTATCTGATCACATGGGCGTTCGGGCATCTGTTCGGGCTGGCGGATGTCGAGGCGTACAATCCGAACCCCGACCCGAAGGGATACTGGACGATGGCGAACCTCCCCTGTTTCCCGCGCACCTACCGCTACGAGCTGCGCCGGGAGAGCGGCGGTCCGAAATCGTCCGCTTCCCACGCTTCGCAGACGAAGCGGAGCAAAACCGCTGCCGGCGGCTCTGCTCCGCAGAGCAGGGCTTCTGACGGGGTGGAGCGGCAGTTCGGCGTGATCCGTTCGCTCTGTATGCGGCAGGATGTGGATACGATCGTGAACGCGGGAGACTCGGACCGGGAGGGTGAGATCATCGTCCGGCTGTGCATCCTGCGTTCTTTTTATTCGGACGACCGCTCGTATGGTCCGATGTCCGTGCCGGGCAAGCGGCTGTGCAGGCTCTGGCTGCCCGACCAGACGCCGGAGACTATCCGCGCGGCGGTGAAGGAGCTGCGGGACGAATCCGAATTCGACAGGCTCGCGGCGGAAGGGTTTGCAAGGACCTTCATCGACTGGCTGTACGGCGTGAATCTGACGCGCTTTGCGACGCTGAAATCCGGGCGATTTCTGCGCGTGGGACGGGTGATCGTGCCGATCGTGAAGGCGATCTGCGACCGCGATCTGGCGATCCGGAATTTCGTGCCGGAAAAATATTATTCCATCGCGTCGAAGGAGAAAACGAAGGGGCAGGTCGTGGAGCTTGTCTCGAAATTAAAGTTTGACGGAAAGGATCATGCCGCCGAAGCGGCGCGCGCGGCAGAAAAGTGCGCCGAATATAATTCTCTCGGCGCGGTCGTGACCGACGCGAAGAAAAAGAAGGAACGCTTATTTCCGGGCAAGCTCTATTCGCTGACGAAATTGCAGAATTTCCTCGGAAAAAAGTACAAGATGTCGATGACGCAGAGCCTTGAGATCGTGCAGGGACTGTACGAAAAGGGCTTTGTGACCTATCCCCGGACGAATTCGGAGTATCTGGCGACGGCGGAAAAGGACAAGGTGAAGAAGATCGTCGCGGCGGTCGGTGCGGTCGGATACCCGGTGGTCTTCAAGGACTCGAAGTCGATCTTTGACGACAGCAAGATCGAATCCCATTCGGCGCTCACGCCCACGACGAAAATCCCGAAAAAGGAACA
>JAZRXB010000285.1:0-6514 GCA_045600005.1 Eubacteriales bacterium
GCGCCGATAAAGGCAAATTTCTTAGACATGGCAAAAACTCCTTTATTTAATCGATTGTAAAACTTCGTTTTACAATCGGCACTCGCGCTTATCGCCGCTTATAAAAACTTCGTTTTTATAAGCTCCCCTCGGCGCGAGGGCCCGCCCTGGCACGCCTTAGAGGTGTTTTTATGTCGGCAAAGCCGACATAAAAACGGATTTTATTATAACGTTCGTTACCTTGAAGCATTTACAATCGGCTATGTGGAAATAAGTGTCAGCGCGCTTTCATTCAGCGCTCAAAAGTGTAGCGTCCGGCGGCGAAGCGTCCGGTGTGGTTCGGTATTTCGGAGGTGAACGCATAAGGCGAATCGACCGTGACCGTCTTTTCGTCATAGGACACGGCAATGCCGTGAAGGGAGGCGCTCACGGAAGACAGTCCGTCGATAAACAGCGGCGCGATGGTGATATCGTCCAGAGCGAAGCCCTTCACCCGGATCCCGGCGACCCATTTGTAGAGCCATGCGTCCACGCCGCTCAGAAAATGATGGTTGTAGCTGTAAATGCCGTCCTTATCCGCGTCGAAGCGTTCGGGAAGCGTGTCATAGCCCTGTCTGAACAGCATGGCGAAGCCCTTTTCGCGGTCGTTGTGAAGCACCTTCCACAGCACGTCCGCGTGACCTGCCGCAGACAGAAGATCGTAGATCATGCGCATTCCGTGCGTTCCGAACGTGAACGCCGTGTTGTCTTCTTCGATCATCGCAAGAATGCGGTCGACTGCGGCGGGAAGCTCGTCTTCCTCAAGCAGTCCGAGCGCGGCGGGGAGGATGTACTCCGTGATATGGGAGGCTCTGACCTGACCGTTTTCGACGTATTTCGCGCGGCAGGCGGCGCGGATATTTTCCGCCAGCGTGCGGTAGGAACGGCTGTCACGCCCGGTCGCGTCGGCAAGCTCCTCCATCATGCGGGCGGACAGATAATAGTACGCCGTCATGCAGACTTCGAGCGAACAGCCGGGCTTGACGGCAGACCAGTCGCCCGTTCCGCCGTGATCGAGAAGGAAGGGACTTTCGTGACCTGCGAACATGACGAAGGAATCGAGCGCCCGCTCCATGGACTCCCACATCTCGTCCACGATCGCCCGATCGCCGGTGTGCCGGTACGTGAAATACGGCACATGGAAGATCACGCCCGCCGTCCAGTCCGGACCCAAGAAGCCGTCGTAATTCCACTTTCCGACAGCGGGAACCACGTGCGGCAGAACGCCGTTATCGAGCATCGCGTCGCGGCACATCCGCATATTTTCGAGCGAGGTCGAATACGAATCGAAGTTCATGGCGATCGCTTCGGCGCTCAGCATCTGGTCGCCGACCCATGCCGCGTCGCGCTTCGGGTTGTCGACGAAATAGCCCTGCGTGCAGGTCAGGATCGAATTGACGCACGCCTGATGCAGGCGGTTCAGCGTCTCGTCGCTGCACGTAAAGGAAGAAGCGAGGGGCATATCGGTGTGGACCGTGACGGCTTCGAGCGACAGAGAGTCCGCTTCGCCGGTCACTTCGGCATAGCGGAAGCCGTGGATGGCGAACAGCTCCTCGAAGGTCTCGTTCCCGCTGCCGTCCAGAATGAATTCGGCGGTGTTGTACAGCTCCGGGAAGCGGCGTTTTTCTTTCAGAAAAGCCGACATATCGACGTGCAGACAGTCGTCCGTCAGACGTTCGGCATACTGAACACGGACGCGCGAGCCGGCTTTTCCGTTTACGACAGTTCTGACATAACCGGAGGTGGTGACGCCGAAATCGTACAGACCGGGCGCGATCAGCTTCGGTTTCACAGCGGCAAAACGGCGGATGGGCGGGATGACGGCGGGACGGTATTCACCGCCCGGCGCAGGCGCTTCTCTGACCGGAGTCCAGTCGGAATCGTCAAAATCAGGGTCGCACCAGCCCGGGACCGCAAAGCGGTGGTCATGGATCTCGCCGCAGACATTGCCGGTATGAAGGATATGCGAGCCGTGAGACCGGAAAGAAGTGTCGCTGACGACCGTCTCGCCGCTGCCGTCCGGGTAAACGATATCCAGTTCAAAAATGACCTCCGGCGTTTTGGGGCGCTCCATCTTCGGGTGAGCGTTCTGTGCAAAGCAGCGATTCTGCGCAAGCAGAATGCCCAGACGGTTCTTCCCCGCTCTCAGAAGCGGCGTCAGGTCATAGACGTTATAGACAACGGCGACCGGCGTGGTGGACGGAACGGTCGGACGCAGCCCGTCGGGGATCTCCTTTCCGTTCAGATAATAGACGGCTTCGCCGTATCCGCAGATATTCAGGACGGCTTTGGCGGGAACCGATCTCAGGACAAAGGTCCCGGCGATATAGGGAGACGGGTCATACGGCGTGTCTGCCGCCGGTTTGGACGCGGCGATCCATTTTGCTTTTTCAAACATGAGAGTTCCTCCGTTTTTTTGATTTCAGGAAGTCGGCAGACAGACAAAAACTGCCGCCGGTCAGAATTATATCACAGAAATCAAACGGCGTATAGCAGAAATCGGAGGACCTGACCGCCGATTTCAATCATGATCGAACCGTGCCGCCATCAGCAGGACGCGAGCGGAACGAACGCTCCCACGCCGAAATCAAACAGATACCCCCGATAACCGAACGAGGTATACTCCGACAGACCGGTCGATCTGGCATAACCGTTGCCGAGGATCAGAAGAATTTCCTCGCGTTCGGCGGCAGCGAAACGGCAGGAATCGAGAGCGAGCAGCATATCCGCGGCGGCGCGGAGCTTCTGCTCCTCCTCTTCCCCGCGGCAGTCGCAGTACTGATAGCCGATCACGACCTTCAGCGGACAGCGCAGCTGCATGAGCTTGATCAGCTCATACGTCCAGTCGGACTTTTTATTCTCATGCTCGACCGCGATTTTCAGATCGAAGGCGTAGACATTCATGCCTGCCGTCCGGGACGATGTGACAATCGGATAATCAAGTCCCACGGCGTCGACGCGGTAAAGCTCGTTCCGGTGGACCCATCCGGTCCCGTCCTCGATGATCTCGTTGACCGCCGCAATGACCCTCGGCGTAAACGGCTTATCCAGCCGATAGTCGTCCGCGTAGTCCGCCCATGTGATCTTCCGTGTGAAGGCATGAAAAAACCATGCCGCGTCAAAGCGGCGTCCGCCGTCCGTCATGTGCATCCTCCTCCCAGCCGGAGCGCTTTTGCCGGACGTCGGACAAAAGCCGAAAAAAAGCAAAAAAACTTTTGATCAACCCCTTGACAAATCGAATGGAATCGGGTATAATATTATCGTTGCATCCATTATAGCACAGTTCAGTTCAAAATGCAACAGCAAAATGAAAAGTTGCTAGTGTGGCTCAGTGGTAGAGCAGCTGATTCGTAATCAGCAGGTCGTGGGTTCAATCCCCACCACTAGCTCCAACGACAAAAACCGCTTATCATGCCGATAAGCGGTTTTTTCGCGTATTTTTCAGATTCTCCGGTGCGTAGATTTCGACGTGCTGTCCGCGATTTTAGTTTATTTTCGTTTATTGGGACGCAGACCTGTCGCGCCTTTCTGTTTGTTTCAAAAGAGCGGGGCTTCTGCCCCGCCCTTCCTGTTTTCATGATCCCGCCGCCGAACCTTAATCAAGCCGCAGCATGATCGTTTCACCGAGCTTCATCTCGACGTCGATCCGGTCGACCTGCTCTGCGAGCGTCTTTTTCTGATAGACGTCATACGGGCTGCACGTGCGCTTGAAGCGGATCGTGCGCACACCGTCGTCAATGGCATGGACGGCGATATAACGCTCGTTGGCGAAAAGAACGTCGTCGCCGTGAAGATAGATGTGACAGCCGGCGTATTCCGCGAGAGACGCGATCAGGTCGTTGGAGACGACCTGCGCCGCACAGTAAATGCTGACATAGCCGTCACGGTCTGTCATCGCAAGCGCCGGATGTCCGGAATCGCAGAAGCGTCCGAGAACGACGGCGTCCGGGTCGTCGACTGAGAAAGCCGGATTCAGAAAAATCGGCGACAGGACGGTTGCATTCCAGGACAGACTGCTGTGGACATTTCTGCCGTGGATCCCGAACAGCTTGCCGGACGGTACGCCGCGGGTCGCCGGATGACGCTCGATGCGGAAATGCGGGTCGTGCGTTCCCTCCTCACGCACAACCTTCATGCCGATCGTTTCTGAAATATGCTCCACGGACATTTTCGGAGAACCGTTCGGGTCAACGAAGCCGGGCGCGTACATCCACAGAACGGCGGCATGGTTTTTCCTTGCTTTTCTGACGATGACCTCCCGCTCCTCATCCGTCAGGCAATACTGGTTCAGCATGATATAGAATTTGTAGTCCGGCATATCGTCCCGCGCCAGATCGTTATGGAAATAATAATCGACCGGCGCGCCGATGCGTCCGAGGTCGGAGGAGCGCCAGTAAGTCGTCACATTCTTGTCCGTCTGATTCGAGACCAGATGCAGGCTCTCGGTATCGTAGATCAGCGCAATGTCATTGTGCTTGACGCGGCTGTGCGCATAGGCGTCTGCGGCAATTTTCTGCTGTTCGGCAAACAGCGCGAGAATATCCGGGTCGTTATACCAGTCGCCGCCCATATCAAACCACCAGCCGCGGATATCCTCGCAGATATCCCTTGCGAAATCGCGTTTCAGCGTATTGAGACTGTCTTCCAGCCGGTAAACTCCCATCGCGCAGCGATGCTGACAGGGACGGACATGATGGGTGCGGACATCGTCCTCATTGATGAAGATCATGTTCCGCAGACGGAAGGAATCCTGCACCTCGCGCAGCGCCGTGATACCGCCCGGCTCACGGTTTTCATAGACGCCGGGAGCGGCAAGAAAGTCGATCGTTCCGCAGTCAAGGATCTTCAGCGTTCCGGTGGCGGTTGACGCTTCATAAAAATCGGTGGACCCGAGCGAACCGTAAAATGCGCCGACGACCCAGTCCGGATAGCGCTTTTTTACCGTCTGACTGAAATGGATGACCGTTTCTGCCGTTCCCTCGTTCCATGCGTCATAGTAGTCGGCTGTCCACTGATATCGGTCGACATTCAGGAAAATGCCGTCCGAATGGTCATCCGGCGCGGAGCTGACGGCGGCGCCGGCTTTTTTGACAAGGTAGTTGGAAAGATCGCGGATGATGTTTGCTTCGGCGCGGCTGATGTGCATCCGTTCGTCCGGCGTCGGGATGCGCGGATTTTCAAAAGACGCGGTTTCGTCGTGCCATGCCGCGCGGAGCTTTTCGACCGTGCCGTATTTCCGCCGCAGAAACGCTTCATAATTCTTCCGGCACGGTTCGGAAAAATCGCGGTAAACGTCGGACGGTACGGGGACATGGGGGTAGTACCACTCGGACGTGCCGCCCGCGCAGAGAAAGACGCCGATCACGCGCTCAAAATACGGCGTTGCTTCGAGCCGGTCGAAAAAGACCAGGATCGCGGCGTCGGCGTCTTTCCGCCAGACCTCCGAACAGAGCGAGTGCATCGAAGCGACTTCCGTGTAGCGGCTCGCGTTGGTCAGCAGCATGGGGCGCGGCTGACCGTCGCTGTATTTTACCCATTCGTCCGGGTGGGAGTTGATCCATTCAACGGAAGGACAGACGTTCAGGCGTAAGATCACCCATGCGTCGGGGACCGCTTCGAAAAGCAGTCTGATATCCGATAAAAAGACCTCGCTTCCCGGGCGGCCCATATCCGGGCGGATAAACCAATAGCATTCACGCGGCGGCTTCCGGAAAGACGGATCCCCCGGCTGATTCCAGTCGGGATTCGCAATGACATAGAAAATGCGGATGCCGGTCTCCCGCAGCTTTCGTAAGTATTCGCGGTCGGCGCATTCGGTCGTCATCGTCATCGGCGGGTAGGCTTCGCCGTTGATGACCAGTGTGGGCGCGCCGTTCTGTTCGATCATTTTTGCCTTTGCCATACAGAGTCTCCTTTTGTTTCAAGCGCAAATTCTGTCTGTGCGGGTACGGTCATGCCGCCGCCCGTCATAAAGCGTTTTTCCGCCGCGCCGTCACTTCACTTCGATCTGACAGCTTCTCATCGTCTCCAGCGCCGCCTCATGTCTCTCCGGCGTAACGCCCGCGCAGCAGGCGGAATCGACCGTGATTACGGCGTTGGGATAACCGGCGCGCATGATCAGAACGTTGGAAACGACGCAGATATCCGTACAGAGTCCGACGAATTCGACTTCCATTTCTTCGCCCGGATACTTTTCCTTGAGATACCCGGAAACAGCGAAGGTCCCGAAGGTCGTTTTTATCATTTCCCGGTACTCTTTTCCCGTCAAAGCCGCTTTGATCTCAGCGTTCAGTTCGTGACCGAACGTGCCGTCGATGCAGTGCGGGACCGGGAGCTTCTGTCCTTCCAGCGTGCTCAGATAATTGTCATAGTGGGTGTCATAGGTGACAAACAGCTCGTCGCCGTCAAACGCGCGGATCTTTGCGGCAACGTTCGGAACAATGGCGGCCGCTTCGGCGCTTCCCAGCGCGCCGTCCACGAAGTCGTTCTGCATATC
>JAZRXB010000286.1:0-4668 GCA_045600005.1 Eubacteriales bacterium
GTCGTCCCGTCCGGAGCTGAAAAAGCGCGCGGTCAGCACGTTCGAGCCGACCGACATACCGAGGAACAGTCCGGTCAGCAGGTTGACCATCGAGCCGTTCGACCCGACGGCGGCGAGCGAAAGGTCTCCGCAGAAGCGTCCGACGACGATGATATCGGCGGCGTTGAAAAAAAGCTGGAGAATGCTCGAAAGCATCAGCGGGAGCGCGAACCGGAGCATTTTCGGGAGGATGGGACCCTCGCACATATCCATCTGATAGCGTGCGGGAGAGCGGGGGGGAGTTCTTGTCAAATCAAAACGCCTTCTTTATGAAAGTTCTGCGGCGGACTTTTCCTTTTTCCGAAGCACGAGGAAGAAAAACACCGCTTCGGCGGTCGCCGTGATGAGCCATGTGATGGGGTAAACGAGGTAAACGGTCGTGACCGCGTGGAAGCGTTCCATCGGGAACACGACGGTCAGCCAGAACAGGCGGAAGCCGCAGATGCCGACGAGCGAGATGCCCGCCGTGACCGTCGACGCGCCCATGCCGCGCAGTCCGCCGACGAACACGTCCATCACGCCGCAGACGAAGTAGAGCGGGAGGATGAGACGGAGCCGTTCGACGCCGAGCGGCACGACCTCCGGGCTGTCGGTGAAGATCGAGAGGAGCTGCGGCGCGAAGACAAATTCAAACGCGCTGATGATCAGAGCGGTCGCGATGACGCAGAGCTGTCCGCAGAGCTGAGTGCGGCGGATGCGGTCGAAACGGCGGGGACCCATGTTCTGCCCGGTGAAGGAAGTGACGGCGTGCTGGAACGCGCTCATCGCGAAGTAGAGCATATCCTCAAGGCTGACGGCGGCGGCGTTCGCGGCGACGACGACCTTGCCGAACAGGTTGATCGACGCCTGCACGACGCAGTTGGAGATCGAGAACATGGACGACTGGATGCCGGCGGGCAGTCCGACGGCGGCGATCTGTCCGAGCTTTTCATGGTCGCAGGCGAGCTTTTTGAACTCGAAGCGGATGCCGCCCTTTTCTCCGGCAAGGCAGACGAGGATGAGCGCCGCCGAAAGCGTCTGCGTGAGGATGGTCGCCAGCGCGACGCCCGCGACGTCCATGCGAAGCGCGATGACGAACAGGAGATTTAACAGAATATTGAGAGCGCCGGACAGGAGCAGGTAATACAGCGGACGCTTGGTGTCGCCCACGGCGCGAAGGAGCGCCGAGCCGAAGTTATAGAGGATCATCGGCGTCATGCCGAAAAAATAGATGCGCAGGTAGAGGACGGCGAGGTCGAGGATATCGTCGGGGGTCTGCATCCAGACAAGGAGCTGTCTTGCGCCGAAAAAGCCGATGACGTTGAGGATGATCCCCGAAACCAGCGCCATGATGAGCGAGGTATGGACGCAGCGGGAGAGGGCTTCGTTGTCGTTCCGACCGAAATCGCGGGCGGCGACGACGTTCGCGCCGACCGAGAGACCGAGGAAAAGGTTGGTCATGAGGCTGATGAGCGAGACGGTGCTGCCGACGGCGGCGAGCGAAGCGTCGCCTGCGAAGCGTCCGACGACGATGCTGTCGGCGGCGGAGAACATGAGCTGCAGAAGGTTCGTCGCCATGAGCGGCAGAGCGAAGCGCAGCATTTTCGGCAGAATGGGACCGGTACACATATCGATCTGAAAGCGTCCGACCTGTTTTGTTTCTGCCATGTCGATCACCTCCCATGAAAACAGAAACGGGATGTCCGTTTTCGGACATCCACAACATTATAACGCCTTTTTGCCGACTTGTCAATAGACAGAGAAGCAGACAAAAGCGCGGTTTGAGCGGTGTTTTTTATCGAAATGGACAGAGGAAAGAGGCGCGCTGCGGCGCAGCCTGACACTGCCGCATATCAGCGAGAGGGGAGGGAGGAGAAAGGCATCTCAGGCGCCGAAGTCTTTCTCCTCCCTCCCCTGACTTTTGTTCAGCAGGAGTGACAGTATAGCTGCGACCCCACCCACCTCAATCCTTGGCTGGTTCGTCCGCAAGCGGTTCGGAAACAGCGCGAACAGGCGGCGGGAGCAAGCCCCCGCCCTGCGAGATCCTTTGTGTTTTGTTCAGGTGGGTATGATTCGTCCGGGCGAAGCCCCTCCGACGCGGTCGGTCAGCGCTTCACGAAGGTTCGGATGGCTTCGGCGGCGAAGGCGGCGGCGCCGGGTCCTCCGGCTTTGTCGATGTTTAAGCGGAAACGCTCGTCCGAGACGTACATTTCGCCGAGTCCCGCCAGAATTTCGTCGGTGCAGGTATAATAGTGCGCCGTGATGAAGTCTTTCAGGCGCTTCACCATCGCCTGCGCTTCGGTCGACGCGGGCGAGAGGGTCTTTAACTTTCCGAATTCGGCGAACAGGTCCATGAGGTCTTCGCCCGACTTTGCGTTTTCTTCATCGGAATGGGCTTCCGATTCGCGCCACGCGGCGGTGTTCCCCCATTTTTCCTTCACTTCGGCTTTCAGGCGTTCGGTTTCGGCATGTTCAAATGCGGATAATTTCATCGTGGTTCCTCCCGTTTCGATTTCTTCGCGGCAGAGGGAAATGATGCCGTCGAGCCGCCGCCGTTCGGCTTCGAGCAGTCTTAATTGGTCGCGGAGCGCTTCGGTCCGGTCGAACGACGGGTCGTTCACGAGCGAAGCGATCTCCTTCAAAGGGAAGCGCAGCTCGCGGAACAGCAGGATCGTTTCGAGCCGTTTCGCGGCTTCGTCGTCATAGAGCCGATAACCCGCGGCGGTGACGGCGGTCGGTTTCAGAAGTCCCACCGCGTCGTAGTGGTGCAGGGTTCTGACGCTCACGCCGGCGAATGCGGCAAGTTCATGTACGGTTTTCATGTCGTCCCTCCTTTGCCCTTTTAGTATACGCCATGACGCGGCGTCAGAGTCAAGAGATTTCACTGAAATGATATAGAATATTTACACACCGTTCAAGAAATCGGGACAGTTTGCTGATATAATGATAGTAGAACCGTTTCTACAACACGGTAGAACCGTTTCTGCAATTAACAATCATCAAAGGAGCAGCTGCCATGAAAAGCAAACAGTTTACCGCGCTTCTTCTCGCCGGACTTCTCTGCGTCCCGCTCGCCGGATGCGGCGGCGAAACAGGAGTCGAAACGACGGCTCCGGCCGAAACGACCGTTTCGCCGGAAGACTCGCCCTACGACGCGAACGGATTCTTAAAGGACGATCTGCCCTCCGACCTCGATTTCGGCGGCAGGACCGTCTCGATCTACGTGCGCGGCGATAACATCGGTCAGTACGACTCCGAGGAGACCGGCGACATCGTGGACGACGCGATCTTTTATCGCAACCGTACCATCGAGGAGCGGCTGAAAGTCGATCTGAACATTTTCACGAACACCACCACCAACTGGGGCGACCGTCAGATCTACATGGACACGGTGCGCGCCTGCGTCATGTCGAACGACGGGACCATCGACATCGCGTCGGGTCTGTCGAACGTCATTCCGGCGCTTGTGCAGGACGGAATGTTCGTGGACCTTCTGGCGGACGACATGAAGTACGTCGACTTTGACAAGCCGTGGTGGCCGACGATCCTGACCGACGAGCTTTCGATCGGCGGGAAGATGTATCTCGCGTCGGGCGACGCGGATCTCGGCGTGACGAAGTACATGGTCGGTCTGTTCTTCAACAAGAAGCTGATCGCCGACTACAAGCTCGAAGACCCCTACGCGCTGGTCGAGGACGGCAAATGGACGTTCGACAAGCTGAACGAGCTGGCGTCCGGCGTATACAGCGACCTCAACGGCAACAGCAAAGTCGATGTGGACGACCGCTTCGGCTTCATTCTGGACGATGAGAACCATTCGACGCTGTTTTTACTGTCGAGCGAGCTTTCCTACACCGAGCCGGGCGCGGACGGTCTGCCGGTCTATAATCTCGGCACGGAGAAAATTTTCGATCTGATCGGCAAGGTCTCGTCGATGATGAGTCAGGAAGGTTTCGCGGCGGTCGGCACGACCGGACGCGAAATGGCGTGCGGAGACGTGTTCCGCGCAGGACGCGCGCTCTTCACGACGGGCGAATTCTACTATGCGGAGACCTACCGCGACCTTGAATTCGACTTCGGCATTCTGCCGTACCCGAAGTACGACGAAGCGCAGAAGGAATACGGCGGCGGCGTGCGCGCGCTCTACTCGCTGATCGGCATTCCGGTCACGGCGGACAAAAACTGTTCGGCGGCGGTACTCGAAGCGCTTGCGTCGGAAAACTACCGCAGTGTGGTGCCGACGTACTTTGAGAGTGCGCTGAAGGTGAAATACGCGCGCGACGACGCAAGCTCGAAGATGTTCGACATCATCCGCGCGGGCATTCACTTTGACCTCGGCATTATCTTAGGTCCGCTGAAGGGTGCGAACATCACGACCGATCTGCGTCAGGAAATGGCGCTCGGAATGGGTGCGTGGACAAGCACATGGGCGTCGAAGAAGGATGCGGCGATCGCCGCGATGACGGATTATCTCAACGCCGTTCTCGCGCTGGAGTGATGCGGCACTCCATTCCTTTATGCGCTTGACAGCACACTACATCTTATATTTCAGACTTGCCAGTCCGGGGCAGGAGAGGGAGATGGAAACCATCTGCCGAAGGTTTCCACCCCCCTCTCCACTCCTCCCCTTTCCTTGGCGGCTCATGCCTT
>JAZRXB010000287.1:0-5543 GCA_045600005.1 Eubacteriales bacterium
CCGGTAGCGCACGCCGGACGGCCAGATCATCAGCGTGCCGGGCTTCACGTCGAATTCCCTCTCGTGAATGGCGAAGCGGAGCGTTCCGCTTTTGAGATAGAACAGCCGCGTGTCGTAGGCGCGGACCATCCACGGCACGTATTGCAGGATCGTGTTGTCGGCGAACCGGATATGCGGATTGATATCGGCGAGCTTCATGACGCTGCCTCCCGGGCTTTTTTCTTATTTTACCACATTTTCCGATGAGATGCAAGAGCAAAAAGCGCTCTTTCTTTTAAGTTTGTTATACCCCCTCCTTTCCATCCCCGGACTGGCAGGTCTGAAAAATGATATGTAGTGGTCAAAACAAGCCCATTTAGTAAAGTAGTGGGCTTAACAAGCCCAAAAAGAAGTATCCCGCTTGACAAAAGCGGCGGAATGTGGTACAATATCCCTAAACTTATGACCTTTCAGGAGGGGTTATCATGAAAAAAGCGACAAACGAACTGCTTGCGCTGGTCGATCATCTGGCGGCAAGACGCAAAGAGGAGATTTTAACGCACGCATCCGACTACCCGACGGCGGGAACGGTCTACTACGTCTCGAATAACGGTTCGGACGAAAACGACGGACTTTCGGCACAGACGCCGGTCGCAACGATCGCGAAGGTGAACGAGCTGCCGCTGACGGCGGGCGACGCGGTCCTGTTCGAGCGCGGCGGTCTGTGGCGCGGACACATCAGCGCGAAGACGGCGGGCGTGACCTACTCGGCATACGGCGAAGGCGCGAAGCCGACGATCTCCGGCTCGTCCGAGTCGGGCGCGGGCGCGGAAAAGTGGCAGCCGGTGGACGGCGCGGCGAACCTGTACGTCTACTATCGTCCGATGGCGGACGTGGGCGGCATCGTCTTTGACGGCGGAAAGTTCGCGGGAACGAAGCTGGTCCCGGCTTACCGGAACGGATTTGTGGTGCGCGAAGGCGAAGCGGACCGCCCGTTTGACATGGCGAAGGATTTTACGTGCGATCTGTCGTTCTTCTCGAAGATCGACAACGAGATCTGGGAAGGCCGTCCGGTGATCGCGCACGCGCAGAACGTGGGACCGCTCTATCTGCGCTGCGACCGGGGCAATCCGGGCGAAGTGTTCGGCGGGCTTGAGTTCATCGAGCGCGGTCATACGGTCGCGGTCGGCGCGGACAATGTGACGATCGACAATCTGCATCTGACGTTCTGCGGCACGCACTCGGTCGGTTCGGGCAACCGGACGGGTCTGACAGTGCGCCACTGCGAGATCGGCTGGGGCGGCGGCTGTGTACAGTTCTACAATCCGAACGGCAATGTGACGCGCTTCGGCAACGGCATCGAGATCTGCGTCGGCTGCCGTGACTTCAAGGTGGAGGGCAACTGGATCTACCAGATCTACGACGCGGGCGTGACGAACCAGTTCAAGGGTCATTCGGACACGACCTGCCGCCATGAAAACGTCCGTTTCTGCGACAATCTGATCGAATACTGCATTTACAGCATCGAATATTTCCTCGAACAGGACGACAACGAGGATCAGATCATGCGCGACGTGCGCTACTCGAACAACATCTGCCGGTTCTGCGGCTACGGCTGGGGCTCGTTCCCGTCCCGCGCGTCGCACATCAAGGGCTGGGATCACCGCAACATCAGCGACGGCTTCGTGATCGAGAACAACATTTTCGACCGTTCCCGCTCGATGATGATCCACTGCGGCGTTCAGGAGCTTCGTCACGCGCCTGTCATGAACGGCAATCTCTACATCCAGCTCTCCCTTCCGGGTCGGACGCTCGGACGCTACGGCGAGCGCGGCGGCAAGTCCTTCGGTCACTTTGACGCGCGTCTCCCCTACGACGAGGAAACGCTCCGCTCCATCGTTCACGAGTCCGGCGACTGCTACGTAACCGACGTCGAGCCTTCTCTCCCCGGCTGCTGGCCGTCTGGGATGTAAATAATTGTTTGTTATTGCGGGGGAGGAAGGGGACTTTTTACAAAAAGCCCCCTTCCCCCCCCGCGCCCCCTCTATCCTTCAAAAACTTTCATACAAGGAAATTTACGCGCTTATTTTGGCTTAAGCGTCAGAGCTGCTGACGGGCGTCCCAAGCGGCTTCGCCGGGGACTTGTCCGGTTAGGCGGGCAGGCTTCGCCGCCTGCCGGGCTGACAAGTCTGGCTTAACGTTAGTTTGAGCGGCTGCGGGCAGGCTTCGCCGCCCGCCGGGTCGAGCAGTTTCACGCTCGTGCTGAAATGGACGGCTGGTAAAAATCTGTCCAGCGCTTGCGCCGGTTTGAATGGCTTCGCGCTCGTGCTGGAACGGACGGCAGATAAAAATCTGTCCGGCGCTTGCGCCGGTATGAATGGCTTCGCGCTCGTGCCGGAACGGACGGCAGATAAAAATCTGTCCGGCGCTTGCGCCGGGACAAACGATTCAAACTCGCCGCTGACACGGGCGGTTAAAAAATGTCCGGCGCTTCCCTTCGGGCGGCGGGCGGAAAGTTATGGTGAAAAGATGAAACGAATCACGGAAATCCTTTCGGACGGGTGGAAATTTGCCCGGATTTCGGGCGATTTTTCCTCTCCGTCCTTTGACGATTCAGGCTGGCGGGACGTGCGCGTTCCGCACGATCACGCGATCGCGGGGCCGTTTTCGGACAAAAACGAGCCGGTCGATTTCCGCGGGAAGATCCAGCCGGGCAAGACGGGCGGGCTTCCCTGCATCGGCGAGGCGTGGTACCGGCTCCGGTTCGAGCTGGACGATTCGCCGCGGCGGACCTTTTTCGAGTTCGACGGCGCGATGAGCGGGGCGGTCGTCTATGTGAACGGAGTCGAAGCGGGCGCGCACTGGTTCGGCTACGCGCCGTTTTCGGTGGAAGCGACGGCGGCGGTCCATGCGGGGGCGAATATTCTGGCGGTGAAGCTCGATCATCCGGCGAACTGTTCGCGCTGGTATTCGGGCGCGGGATTGTTCCGCGAGGTGCGCATGGTGCGCACGGCTCCCGACCGGATCGCGGAGAAAGGGCTGTTCGTCTTCACACAGGGCGACGCGGCGAACGCGAGGGTTCACGCGAAGGTGACGCTTGACGCATCAAAGCCGCACACGGTCGTTCTGACGCTTCGCGGACCGGGCGGCGAAACGCTCGGGCGGAAGGTGCCGGCGGACGCGGGCGAAGCGGTTTTCGAGGTGGAAAAACCGCAGCTATGGGACCTGCACACGCTTCGCCCCATTCAGCCGCTCTACACGATGACGGCGACGCTCTGCGGCGATGGCATGGAGCTTGACGATGAGACGGTGAAGTTCGGCATCCGCACGCTGTCGTTCGGTTCGGACGGGTTCCGGCTGAACGGGCGGCTCGTGAAGTGGAACGGGGTCTGTATGCACCACGATCTCGGGCTGCTCGGCGCGGCGGCGAGACCGGCGGGCATCCGGCGTCAGCTGGAGCTTTTAATGAAGATCGGCGTGAACGCGATCCGCACGTCGCACAATCCGCCCTCTCCGCATCTGCTTCGGCTCTGCGACGAGTTCGGCATCCTGGTGCTGGCGGAAGCGTTCGACGAGTGGAGGATCCCGAAGGTGAAGGACGGCTATGCTTCGCATTTTGACGCGGACGCTGACCGCGACCTGACGTCGCTCGTGCGGATGGGGCGGAACCATCCGTCGGTGATGGCGTGGAGCATGGGCAACGAGGTGCCGGAGCAGCGTTCGGAGACGGGGCGCGAGGTGGCGCAGTATCTGACCGACATCGCGCACCGGGAGGACCCGACGCGCCTGACGACGGGCGGCTTCGACGACCCGGCGGGACTGATGCAGAACCGCGTCGGCGACGGCGTGGATTTCATCGGGTTAAATTACAAGCCGCATTTTTACGGAAAATTCCGCCGCGAGTACCCGGAGTGGCTTCAGTTCGGCAGTGAAACGGCGTCCTGCGTATCGTCGCGCGGCGAATATTACATCGAGCCGGACTATAAGCGCGTCCCGTCGGGCGGAAAACAGCTGATCGGCAGCGCGGAAAATCTGGCGGACGAGTGGCTTTCGGAGACCTGTGAGGTCCCCGCGAAGGTGCGCGAGACGCTTCACTGCAATTCCTACGACCTGACCGCGCCGATGTGGGCGTATCCGCCGGACGTGGAGTTCCGCGGACAGGACGACCATCCGTACAACATGGGCGAATTCGTCTGGACGGGCTTCGATTATCTCGGCGAGCCGACGCCCTACATCACCGAATGGCCGTCGCGGTCGAGCTATTTCGGCATTTACGATCTGGCGGGACTGCCGAAGGACCGCGCGTACCTGTACGAGAGCCGCTGGACCGATCACCGCGTCCTGCATCTCGTGCCGGACCGCTGGAATTTCGCGCCGGGGACGCATCTGCCGGTGCATTGCTACCTGTCGTATGACCGGGCGGAGCTGTTCGTCAACGGCAGATCGTTCGGCGTGCGCGCGAAGGAACGGTCGGCAAAGCTGCCGATGAAGCGTTACCGCCTGATCTGGGAGGACGTGGCGTTCGAGCCGGGCGAGCTGCGCGTCAACGCGCTGGACGAAGCCGGGAACGTGCTTGACACGGCGTTCCTGCGCACGGCGGGCGAGCCGGCGAAGCTGGAGCTGATCCCTTACCGCGAAACGGTCGGCGCGCCGGGAACCGACGCCGATCTCGCCTATTTCACGGTCCGCGTGACCGACGAAAACGGCGTGACCTGCCCCGACGCGGACACGGCGCTGACGTTTGAAGTGACGGGCGGACGCTTCGTCGGCGCGGACAACGGCGACCAGACCGAAATGACGTCCTTCGCGTCGAACGTTCGGAGGGCGTTCCACGGCTATGCGGTCGCGTGCGCTGAACCGGACGGTTCGGACGAGCTGACGCTGACGGTGACGGCGGAAGGCTTCGCGCCGGTCTCGCGGACTCTGCCGGTGACGGTCGAAGCGCAGGCTTTGCACGACGAGGGGTCGACGGCGGAGCTTGAAATTCTGACGCACGAGTCCGAGGGTTACGCGCCGCTGATGGCGCACGGCGGGTGGCGGGTCGCGCTCATCCGTTTCCGCGAAGCGCTGCGGTACGGCAACGCGGGGATGCTCGAACGCCACACGGCGACCGACGAAGTATTCCTGCCGATCAGCGGGCGGGCGACGCTCTACATCGGCCGCGCCGAAACGCCGGTCGAGATGCATCCGGGCAAGGTGTACAATGTGAAGCGCGGCGCATGGCACAAGATCCGCATGGCGGAGGACGCGGTCGTCGCGGTGGTCGAGAATGACGACACGGGCGACGCAAACACGGAAAAAATTCCGGCGCGGAGCGTCTGAATCATTTTTGCTCGTGTACAGGCGACCGCTGTTACCTTTTTTGAGCTGCTTGTACAGCCCACTACCATGACTTTTTGGGCTTGTGCAGCCCCCTACATTTAACTCAGCTGACTTGCCAGTCTGGGGCAGGAGAGGGAGATGAAAACCATCTGCCGAAGGTTTTATGCCGCCCGCAGGGCGGCTCCCCCCATCTCCACTCCTCCCCTTTCCTTGGCTTCGTGCGGGCGACGTGGCTACGCCAC
>JAZRXB010000288.1:0-29956 GCA_045600005.1 Eubacteriales bacterium
AGCAACGCCGAAATCAACCGGCTGGTCAACACCTGCGTCGGCATCAAGCGGACGACGGGGCAGCATCCGGGCGGCATCATCGTCGTGCCGCGCGAATATTCGGTCTACGATTTCACGCCGGTCCAGCATCCGGCGGACGATCCGGGGTCGAACATCATCACGACGCACTTCGCGTTCACGTACCTGCACGACACGATCCTCAAGCTCGACGAGCTTGGTCACGATATGCCGACCAAGTACAAGTGGCTGGAAAAATACACCAATACGAGCGTTTTGGACGTAAAAATGAACGATAAGGCAGTTTACGAGCTTTTTGCGTCCACAAAACCGCTCGGCGTGACGCCGGAACAGCTCGGATGTCCGCTCGGAACGCTCGGATTACCGGAATTTGGCACACGCTTCGCGCAGCAGCTGCTCTGTGAAGCGAAGCCGACGACCTTCGCGGACCTCTGTCAGGTGTCCGGTCTGTCGCACGGAACGGACGTCTGGCTCGGAAACGGCGAGGAACTGATCAAAAACGGGACCTGCACGATCAAGGAAGTCATCGGAACGCGCGACAGCATCATGCTCGTCCTGATCCAGCAGTACCATCTCGACAACGCGATGGCGTTCAAAATCATGGAGGATGTGCGAAAAGGGCGCGGTCTGAAACCCGAATACGAGCAGGCGATGATCGAACACGGCGTGCCGGACTGGTACATCCGGTCGTGCAAAAAGATCAAATATATGTTCCCGAAGGCGCACGCGGCGGCTTATGTCATGTGCGCGATCCGGCTCGGATGGTATAAAATATACTATCCTTTGGAATTTTATGCAGCGTTCCTGACAGTCGCCCCCGCCGGTTTCGACGCCGAGATCGCGATGAAAGGCATCCCCGGCATCAACGCGCTGGAGGAGGAGGTACGAAAGAAGGGCAATGAAGCGACGGCGAAGGAAAAGGAACAGGCGGACACGTTCATGCTGGTGCGCGAAATGCTCCAGCGCGGGTACAAATTCCTGCCGGTCGACCTGTTCAAGTCGGAAGCGTTCGCGTTCAAGCCGGAAAACGGAAAGATCCGGATGCCGTTCAACGCGCTGAGCGGGCTTGGCGACAAGGCGGCGGAGAAGATCGTGCAGGTGCGCGACGCCGAACAGCTGCTTTCCATCGAGGAGCTGGCAAGCAAGGCAGGACTTTCCAAAGCGGTGATCGAGATCCTGCGCAGAGCCGGCGCGCTCGGCGATCTTTCGGAGACGAATCAGCTGTCGTTCTTCTGATTCGCACGGAATATGCATCATCGTGATAAAATATCTTGTTAATAATGCACATTGACAAAAGCGTGATAATATGTTATCATATTACTACGCTAAAATATTAGGCATCCACAATTCACAGAATCGCAGGTAAACATATGATCAGCAACAAAAATATCCCCGACGGAACGCGGGATCTGCTGTTTGCGGAAGCGGAGCTTTACGAACAGCTGACCCGGCGGTTCGCGTCGGTCTACCTTGAAGCCGGATTCTCACGGGTCATGACGCCGACGGTCGAAAATTACGACCTGATCGCCGCCATCAACCGCTCGATCCCGCAGGAAAAATTGTACAAATTGACGGACAATACCGGCAGATTGCTGGCGGTCCGCCCGGACAACACAACTCCCATCGCGCGCGTCGTGGCGACCAAGCTGAAAAACGCGCCGCTGCCGCAGAAGCTCTACTACGACCAGAACATTTTCCGCATCAACACGGATTATTCCGGCAAGCGGAACGAGATCTCGCAGAGCGGCATTGAAATGGTCGGCGCCGCCGGTCTGAAAAGCGACTTTTTGTGCATTATGACGGCGCTTGAAGCGCTGAAAACCATCGGACTTAACTTCAAGTTCGAGATCGGTCACGTCGGCTGCTTTAACGCGCTGCTCGACGAGATGGGTCTGACCTCGGAGGAAACGATCGAGATCAAAAGTCTGCTGGAAACGAAGAACTTCGTCTCGCTCAACGCAGCCGGTAAACGGCACGGGCTTGAAAAGCTGCGCCGTCTGCCGCTCCTTTATGGCAGCGAGGAGGTCTTCACGGAAGCATATCAGCTCTGCATCGGAAATGAAAAGGCGACCGAAGCAGTTGCATACACTGAAAAACTGTATAAAATGCTGAAAAATGCAGGATATGGCGACGATATCATGGTCGATTTGGGCATTGTCCACAAGATGGATTATTACACAGGCGTCGTGTTCCGCGGCTATGTGGAAAATGCGGGCGAGCCGGTCCTGAAAGGCGGACGCTACGACAATCTGCTGGCGTGTCTTGATATGAACGTTCCCGCGACCGGATTTGCCGTGAATGTCTGCGAAACGGCGGATGCGCTGATCCGCGCGGGCAAACTGCCTGCTCAGCTTCATTCCGACGCTGTTGTGCATTATGACGAATCGACATATCTTGATGCGCTCAGCCTGAGACGAGCTTATCAGGAAAAAGGGAAGGTCTGCGAGCTGTCTGTCTTCGATTCGATCGACCAAACGAAAAATTATGCAGAAAGCATGAATATCGCAGAGGTCGTCGATCTGACAAAGAAAGGAGCGGAAACGAAATGATCCGAATCGCTCTGACAAAGGGAAGGATCGAACAGAAGGCGATCGAGCTGCTGAAAAAGGCGGGCTATGACTGTTCGGAGCTGGATGAAAAAGGACGTAAGCTCGTTTTCCGCGTAGGAAACGCGGATATTGAAATCGTTCTGGCGAAAGCCGCGGACGTGATCACTTACATCGAACACGGCGTCTGCGACGTCGGCATCGTCGGCGAAGACACGATTATGGAGCACGGGACGTGGCTGCACGAGGTTCTCGACCTGAATTTCGGAAAATGCCGGTTCGCACTCGCCGGAATCAAGGGCAAAAACTTCTATGAAGGCTACACGCACAAGACTATCGCGTCGAAATATCCAAATGTTACCAAAAGATTCTTCAATTCAAAGGGGATCGACGTTGAGATCGTGAAAATCGAAGGCTCCGTCGAGCTTGCTCCGATCCTCGGTCTGGCGGACGCGATCGTCGATATCGTGGAGACCGGGTCGACCCTTCGTGAAAATGGACTGGAAGTTTACGAAGACGTCGCCGACATTTCGACCCGCCTGATCGCCAATACAGCGGCGACAAAGCTGAAAAAGCATGAGATCGACTCGCTGATCGGTCGGCTGAACTGCGTGATCGAAGAAGCTTAAAGCTGAATCGGTATGTATGCAAACGAATAACTATACAAATATTGACTATATCGTTCTTTTGAATAAAGGATGGCAGCAACATGAAAGTTTACAGAAAAAATGAAATCGATGCGCTCCTGAAAGCGCTCGCCGACCGCGCGGAGAACATTTCGCCGGACATTATGGCGACGGTTGCAGACGTGATCGCCGACGTCAGACGGGACGGAGACGCAGCGCTCCGCGCGTACACCGAAAAATTCGACCGGGTGAAGCTGGATTCGTTGGTCGTCAGTGAAGCCGAAAAAGAGCGCCTGATCGCGCTGGTTCCGGAGAAACTGAGGAAGACGATAGATCGCGCAGCCGAAAATATCTACGCTTTCCACAAAAAACAGCTCCAAAATTCGTGGATGATGAACGAAAACGGGCGCGTGATGGGACAGATCGTCCGCCCGCTTGAAAAAGTCGGTCTGTATGTTCCCGGCGGAACAGCGGCTTACCCGTCGTCCGTTCTGATGAACGCCATCCCCGCAAAGGTTGCCGGAGTCGACAAAATCACGATCGTCACGCCTCCGAAAAAAGAGGGGATCAATCCGGCGGTCGTTTATGCCGCCAAAGTCGCCGGAATTTCTGAAATAGTTTCAGTCGGCGGAGCACAGGCTGTCGCGGCGCTTGCATATGGAACCGAGACCGTGGAACGGGTCGACAAGATCGTCGGACCCGGCAACATCTTCGTTGCCATGGCAAAAAAGCTGGTTTTCGGCGCAGTCGATATCGACATGATCGCGGGGCCGAGCGAGGTTCTGGTTATCGCCGACGAAGGGGCTGACCCGGCATACGCTGCGGCCGACCTCATGAGTCAGGCGGAGCACGATCCGATGGCGGCTGCCATTCTGATCACGACCTCCGAAGCCCTCGCGAAACAGGTTCAGACTGAGATCGAAAAACAGAAAGCGGAGCTTCCGCGGCACGACATTATCGACCGTTCGCTCGACAATATCGGCTCGATCGTACTGGTTGATTCGCTGGTCGAAGCAGTCAGATTGTCCAACCGGATCGCGCCGGAGCATCTTGAGCTTTCGGTGAGAAATCCGTTTGAGCTGCTGTCCTACGTCCGCAATGCCGGATCGATTTTCCTCGGTGACAATTCGCCCGAACCGCTCGGCGACTACTTCGCGGGTCCGAATCACGTCCTTCCGACCAACGGAACCGCACGCTTCTCATCCGCACTCGGCGTCGACAGCTTTATCAAAAAGTCCAGTTACCTTTATTATAATGAAGAAAATCTCCTGAACATTGCAGACGAAGTGATGACATTCGCTGAAGCAGAAGGACTCGGCGCTCACGCAAATTCGATCAAACGCCGCGTTTTGAAAAGCGAAGGAAAGGCGTAAATCCAATGATCGAAGAATTATTGCCCAAAAAAGTCAAGGAAATTGAGGAATATTTACCAAATCTGGACGTCTGTAAGATCAGACTGGACGCGAACGAAAGTCCTTTTCTTCCGTCAGCAGAGATTCTAAAGGAATTTCAGCAGACGATCGCCGAGCTTGCGTTCGATCGTTATCCGGATCCGTTTGCATCAGAAACGATCGGAGCATTTGCGAAAAAGTACAAATGCGATCCGCAGAACGTCGTCGCGGGGAACGGTTCGGACGAGCTGATCAGTCTGATTTCCAACGGTTTCACGGAGCCGGGCGACCGTGTTCTGACGGCGGTTCCCGATTTCTCGATGTACGAATTTTACAGCACCTTTGCAGGAGCGAAAGCGATTCGACTTGGAAAGGACGAAAATCTGAAAATCGACATGGATAAAATGATCGAATTGTCCAAGTCGGAAAAAGTAAAACTTGTTCTGTTTTCCAATCCCTGCAACCCGACCGGTCAGATCGTACCGCGAGCGGAAATCATAAAACTGATCGAGTCCGTCAATGCGATCATTGTCATCGACGAAGCGTATATGGAATTCGCGCCGCACAATGAATCGGTGATGGATCTTTGCGAAAAGTACGACAATCTGATCGTGCTGAAAACGCTGTCGAAGGCATACGGCTCGGCGGCGATCCGCCTTGGCTTCGCTGTCGGCGGGGATGTGCTGATCCGTTCGCTGAAAAAAATCAAAAGTCCCTATAACGTGAACTCCGTAACGCAAGCGTTCGGAAGAATCGTGCTGGAACATGACGATGAAACGGAACGAAAAGTTGAAACTATTCGTGAAAATACCGCATATCTTTACAAAGAGATAAAGTATTACGAAACTAATTTCGGCTGGAAGATATATCCGACGCACACGAACTTTGTCCTCTCGAAGGTTCCGGATGAAACGGAAGCGAAGCGGATTTTCACCGAATTAAAGAAGAAGGGGATCGCGATTCGTCTGATGAAGGGCGGATTCCTGAGAATTACGGCGGGCAAGATCGACGAAATTGATGAAACTTTGGAACAAATGAAAACGATAGCGGAGGGCGTATGATGAATAACGAAAAGTATCCGTCCGCTGAAATGAAAAGAGAGACGCTTGAAACAAAAATCCAGATGAGCGTCAGCTTCGATCCGAACGAAAAATATGGACTTTTCGGTAAAACGGGAATCGGCTTCTTTGACCATATGCTGAATTCCTTCGCGGTCCATTCAGGTTCGCAGCTGCGACTGGATGTGACCGGCGACCTGAACGTCGATTGTCATCATACGATCGAAGACGTCGGAATTGTGCTTGGCAAGCTGCTGAAAGAAGCAATTTCAACAATAGGACCTTCAAAACGCTACGGATGTTCGTTCATTCCGATGGACGAAGCGTTAGCAAGATGTGTCATCGACATTTCCGGACGCCCATATCTCGTTTTTGACTATCAGCCTGCCGCGCCGATGATCGGCGATTACGACACACAGATGACGAAGGAATTCTTCCGCGCCGTCTCGTTCAACATGGGTGCGACGCTCCACATGAAGGTCGAATATGGAGAAAACGATCATCACTGTGTCGAAGCGCTCTTCAAGGCATTCGCACATTCGCTCAAAGACGCTATGACGCCGATTGCCGGCGCGCCGCTTTCAGCCAAAGGCGTATTATGAAAGAAATGACTGGTTCTGAAAAATGAAAACAAAAATCGGAATTATTGACTACGGAATGGGGAACCTCCACAGTGTTGTCAATGCGCTCGCATATCTTCAGATCGAAAGCTTCGTTTCGGCTGATTTTGAACAGCTGAGTACGGCAGACGGCCTGATTCTCCCGGGCGTCGGAGCATTCCCGGACGCTATGGACCGTCTTGAAACCACTGGACTTGTTGATTTTATTCGTCAATATGTACAAGAAAAAACGATGCTCGGTATCTGTCTCGGAATGCAGCTGCTGTTCGATAAGAGCTATGAATTTGAAGAACGGGAAGGCTTGAAGCTGATTGCAGGAGAGGTTGTGAAAATTGACCACAAGGGTTTTAAAGTTCCACATATGGGCTGGAACTCTCTGCAAGTAAGAAACGAATGCGCCCTTCTGGACGGGATCCTTGATATCAGCAATGATCCGCAAGTATACTTTGTGCATTCTTACAAAGCAGTTGTGAAAGATGCACAAGATCTCGTCGCAGTCACGGATTACGGCGGAGAGATCACGGCGATCGTCCGCAAGGGGAACGTCTTCGGCTGCCAGTTCCATCCGGAAAAGAGCAGCGAGATCGGACTGAAAATATTGAAAAACTACGGGAGGATCGTCCATGATTCTGCTTCCGGCAATTGACATACTCGGAGGAAAATGCGTCCGGCTGACAAAGGGCGCTTACGAAACGGCACAGACCGTTGCGGCCGATCCGGTCGAAACAGCAATATCGTTTCAATCGGCTGGCGCGGAATACATTCATATGGTCGACCTCGACGGCGCTCGTGAGGGCAGCCGGGTCAACAGCAGCGTCTACACTTCGGTTGTTCATAATGTCCACATTCCGGTTGAGGTGGGCGGCGGTATACGCGACATACCCACGATTGAGTATTACCTCGAAAAGGGAATCACGCGCGTCATTCTCGGATCCGCTGCGCTGAAGGATCGCCCGCTGGTCGTTGAGGCTGTCAAACGCTACGGGGACCGTATTGCCGTAGGCATCGACGCATTGAACCGGACGGTCAGAACGAGCGGATGGCTGGAAGATTCTGAGGTGGATTACATCAGATTTGCCAAGAAAATGGAAAATGTCGGTGTGAAAACCATCATATTCACAGATATTTCTAAGGACGGAACGCTTGCCGGACCGAATTACGAACAGCTGAAAGAGCTTTCTGAAAGTGTGAGCTGCGACATCGTTGCCAGCGGCGGAATCCGGGATATCAGCCATATTGAGCGTCTTGCGGCTATGAATCTGTACGGCGCAATTTGCGGAAAGTCCATTTACAGCGGCACTCTGAATCTCGAAGAAGCAATCAAAATGTTAAAATCGTCCACATAAAGAGGTGGCAAAATGTTATCAAAAAGAATCATTCCGTGTCTGGATGTGAAGGACGGAAGAGTCGTAAAAGGGGTTAATTTCGTTGACCTCAGGGACGCCGGCGATCCGGTCGAAAGCGCAAAATACTACAACTCGCAGGGCGCGGACGAGCTAGTTTTTCTCGATATCACCGCGTCGAGCGACCGCCGCAAAACGATCGTCGATGTTGTAGAACGCACGGCTCGGGAGGTTTTCATGCCCCTGACGGTCGGAGGGGGCATTCGGACGGTCGACGATTTCCGTGAAATCCTGCGTGCGGGCGCGGATAAAGTGGCGGTAAATTCCGCGGCGGTCCTCAACAAACAGATCATTTTCGACGCGGCCGATAAGTTCGGAAGTCAGTGTGTCGTGCTTGCGATCGACGCCAAACGCTGCGAAGACGGTCACTTTACGGTCTACATCAACGGCGGGCGCAAAGATATGGGGATCGACGCGGTCGAATGGGCAAAAGAGGGTGAGCGGCTGGGCGCCGGGGAGATCCTTCTGACTTCGATGGACTGCGATGGGACAAAGAATGGCTACGACCTTGCGCTGACGAAAGCAATCACAGAATCGGTCAATATTCCTGTTATTGCTTCCGGCGGAGGAGGAAAACTTGAGCATTTTGCACAGGTATTTGAAGAAACCGGCTGCGACGCGGCTCTGGCTGCCAGCCTATTTCACTTCCGTGAGTTAACGATTGCCGAGGTGAAGGAATACCTGAGAGCGAAGGGGATTGCCGTTCGTCTTTGATCGTGTTGTGCGAAATGTCAAATGAAATCGTCAGATTGACGAAAATGAGGGGTAAATATGATAGACGAATCGGTTGATCTGAAAATATTTTTCAAAAAAGCACCGTTGATCCCGGCAATTGTGCAGGATGCAGAGAATGGTGAAGTGCTGATGCTGGCGTATATGAACGAAGAATCCCTGAAACTGACGCTGAAAACCGGACTCACATGGTTCTGGAGCCGCTCCAGACAGGAACTTTGGAACAAAGGCGCACATTCGGGACACATCCAGAAGATCAAATCGCTGTCATACGACTGCGATGAAGATACTTTGCTTGTGAAAGTTGAACAAATCGGCGCCGCATGCCACACCGGAAATCGGAGCTGCTTTTATCGAGAGCTTATGAATAATGAAAAAGAATTTCAGAATGGAGAACAGAAATGAACGATCAAGTACTGCGCGACCTTTATGAGGTCATTGCCGACCGGAAAGTGAATCCGGAAGAAGGCTCGTACACCTGCTATCTTTTTAGCCAGGGAATTGACAAAATACTCAAAAAAGTCGGTGAAGAATCCGCAGAAACTATCATTGCTGCCAAAAACGGCAATAACGAAGAACTGAAAATGGAAGTCAGCGACCTTCTTTACCATTTGCTGGTCATGATGAACGAACGCGAACTGCCGCTGGACGAGGTGTTTGACGAGTTGGAAGCGCGTTCTCATAAAATCGGCAATCTTAAAGTCATGAAAAAGGTCGACAGAAACACCTGACGCCGGAGGTTACTCGCCCTGTCTTTCGGGCGGAAACTGCTCGAAATATTCCGCAGCGCGCCGGTGGAGCCGGCGTATCGTGGATTCGCTGACGTCCATTTGAATGGCGACGTCGGTCAGCGTGTATCCGGCAAGATAATGGAGCCGCATGAAAATTTTGCATGGAAGAAGCCGTTCGGTTTCGGGCATGGTTTCGATGGCACTCTCGATGCCGCGAAGCCGTGTCCGAATCGCTGCTTCTTTTTGCTCAAACTGTTCCTGCCAATCCTCGTCGAGAATATCACGACTGGTAAAACCGCCATGTATATCTGCCAGAACTTTCCTTTTTTCGGATGAAACGGCGCTCAAACTGCGGAGAAGCCAGCGATATTGCAAGAAATACTGCATTTGTTCTGGATAATTATGCATCATATACACATTTTCTGCTCAAAGAGCCGCTGAAAGCCGTATACTCAAATTCACTCCATGAACGTTCTGCCTTCGCTTTTCTCTGATCGAAGGATTCCCATTTTCGCTCACGCAGCCAGTTCGCCGGATTCGGCAGCGAATTCGGCGAATTTTCTGTATGATGAACGCCAAGCAGCTGAGTTTTCAAAGCCGAAACGATGAGCCGATGAAGCTCGGGCGTCGGCGAAAGCTGATCGTAAACGCGTTTTGCCTCCAGAAACGACACTTTTCTGGGGTAAAGGTCCCAGAATTCACGAAACCTCTTTTGCTGAATGGCGGGGTCCGTCTCGGCTGAATCGCCTGCGCGCGCAAGCGAAGAAGGATTTGGTTTTAATTCTTTTCCTTTTCTTTTAAGATGGGCAGCGGGTTTGGCGAAAGGTTTACCGACAGGTTCGGCGGCGGAATGGGGAACGGAATGAGCTGACTCGGCTGCACTGCAAGCAGACGAACAGGTGTCTTCGGCGTCGGCGGCAGAATATTCTTCAAAACAAACCGTTTCGGATAATTCGGGAACAGGTTCGGAAATCGAAAACGAAGATTCTTTTGAACGATTCCGGAAGAGCATTTCTCTCGGACTGAGCGGGATCAAAGCATAAACTGAATAGTTTTCACGTCCTCCGCTTTTGAAATTCAGCAAACCGCAGGCGACCAGTTCGCCGCGCGCCCGACGCAAGGTCGTTTCGCTGAAACCACATTCAGCTGCCAACATGGCCGCGCAAATCGGCATTTTGTCCGGGAAACCGGCGGAATTAAAGTCTTCGAGCAGGACATAATAGAGTGCAATGGCCGAAGTTGTCAGTGGACAGAGCTTGCGCTTCAATTGGAAACCGATGATTTGAGAAAGATAGTTCAAAATCATCCCTCCTTAGCAGGTTATCGCCTGTCTTGGTTCAGATAGGCAGGTTCATTATAGCACGATAAAACGAATATGTCAACAATAATATCATGCACAAAATTAAAAGTTTGCGGCGTTTTTGACAAGATTCAAATATTACGAACAACAGGAATGGATAGGTGACAGAATGTTCGGAAATCTTAATATAGAACAAGAGTGGCACCCGGAACGGTATATCAACCGCGAAATATCCTGGCTGCGATTCAACGAGCGTGTTCTGATGCAGGCAGAGGCGAAAGAAGTGCCTTTGCTGGAACGGCTTCGCTTTTGTGCAATATTCACAAGCAATTTGGATGAATTTTTTATGGTAAGAGCGGGCAGTCTGCACGACAGATCGCTCCTCCCCAATGTCGCTCCGGACAACAAAACGGGGCAGACTGATGCGGAACAGCTCGTGAATTTGTACAATATGACACGGCGATTGATTCCGGTGCGTGACAGGATCGACCGGAAGCTGAGAAACGATTTTGAAAAAATCGGCATTGAAAATCCCGAACCGGAAGACTTGCCGGAAGAAACGCAGGAGGCAATGAAACTCTATTTCAGACGGGAAATTATGCCGCTGCTTGCGCCGATGACGCTGGAGGACAGCGCTCCGTTTCCTCATATCACAAACAAGATTCCGCATATTATGATCGCGATGGTATCGAAAGATCAGCCGGAACGAAGATTTCTGGTGATCGTTTCGATCCCACAGGGAATCGGGAATGTTCATTTGATCCACAAAATCATGCCGGAAAGTGCAGGTAATGAAGAAAACAAAACTGCTGCTTTCTGCTTTGAAACAACGGAGCAGCTGGTTCTCCGATTTGCCGATGAAATGTTCCCAAACTGTCGGACGGAAGGAAAATTCCTCTTTCGCGTGACGAGAAATGCGGATGTGGAGGTCGAAGATAACTTTTCGGACGATCTCGGCCACGAGCTGAATTATCCCGATTATATCAGGATATTACTTGAAAAACGAGAAAAATTATGCGCGGTGAGACTCGAATACAAAAGCAAGATCGGCGAAGCTGCGGATGGAGCGCTTGACATCCTGATTAAAAATCTCGGACTGAGCGAAACGCAGGCATACTGCTCTGAATCTCCGATTTCATATGATTTCGCAGGGGAACTGATAAACCATTTGTCCACAATACTGCCGAATGAGACTTATCAGCCGATCCCGCCTGTGCCCATGAAGAGATGGTCGAATATCCTGGAAATACTGAAAACAAAGGATGTGCTGCTGGCGTACCCATATGTCTCCATGCGGCATTATCTTGACTTCCTGAGAGAGGCGGCCTATGACCTGGAGGTACAGTCGATCTGCATCACGCTGTACCGCCTGAGCCGGAATTCCGATGTGATTTCACTGCTGAAAGCTGCTGCCGAAAACGGAAAAAAAGTCATTGTCGTCGTAGAATTGAAAGCGAGATTCGATGAACAAAATAACATCCATTGGGCTGAGCAGCTTTGCGATTCCGGGTGCAGCATAGTTTACGGAATGAACGGAATGAAGGTCCATTCTAAGGTAACGCTTGTGACGAAAAAAATAACGGGAAAAACTGTGCAATATGCCCATATTGCAACGGGAAATTACAATGAATCGACGGCTAAACTATATACAGATGTCGGCATATTGACGAGTAATCCGTCAATATGCCGAGACGCGCAAAAGCTCTTTGAAGGGTTGGCGGACGGCACGACTTTTGACGACTACGAAACGCTGCTTGTTTCGCCCACCTGCCTGAAAGAACGCCTGATCAGTGAGATCTGCGTGGAAAAAGAAAGCGCACTGAACGGGCAGAACGCTTATATCCGCATCAAGATGAACAGTCTGACGGACAAAGAAGTGATCGACGAATTGGTTGAAGCCTCAAAAGCGGGCGTCCGGATCGACCTGATCATTCGCGGCATCTGCTGTCTGAAAGCCGGGATCCCGGGTGAAACAGACCGTATCCACGTCATGAGTATCGTGGGGCGATATCTGGAACATTCACGTATATTCATATTTGGTGAAATTGACGGAAATATCGCAAAGGCGCCGCCGCGCGTTTATATCGGTTCGGCGGACATGATGACGCGGAACACGACGCGGCGCATTGAAGTCATTACCCCGATCTTTGATCGTGAGATCTCCGAAAAGCTGATCTCGATCACAGATTATCTGATGAAGGACAATGTGAAGGCGTGCGATATGCTCCCGGACGGAACCTATAAAAAGAGAGAATCAAACGAGGAACCGTTTGATTCTCAGATGAAGATCAGGGAATTGTTTATTGCAACAGAATAATTGTGATTAATGAACAAAATGCGCGCGAAAAGACATTCGTTAAAATGACCAAATATTAAAGAAGAGAACGGAGCTTTTCAAATATCCGCTTTTCTTCCCTCGAAATTTTCACCTGCGTCAGACCGAGCAAATCGGCGGTTTCCTGCTGAGAAAGGTCACGAAAATATCGAAGGAAAACGATCTGCCGCTGAACGGTTGGGAGTTGACGAAGCGCATCCTTCAATGAAAGACGGTCGGTCAGCGCTTCGATTTCGTCCGATTGATCGGGGAGGAGATCGCCCAGCTCATCGCCGTCTTCGTCGACCGCTTCATTCAGAGAGTGGAGCGGCCGCCCGGAATTCATCGTAAACACCAGATCCTCGGTCGTCATACCGCACAATTCGGACAATTCATTAACCGTTGGTTCTCGTGCATTTGCTGAAATGAATTTCTCACGTTCATGCAAAATCGCAGCATTTGTGCGCTTTACGGTTCGGCTGATTTTCAAATAGCCGTCATCACGGAAAAAGCGCTTCAATTCACCGATGATCAGCGGCACGGCGTAAGTTGAGAACGCCGTGCCATAGGAAGGATCGAAGCTCTTGATCGCTTTGATCATCCCTATCGTTCCGATCTGCTGGAGGTCTTCAAAATCACAGCCGTGATGATCGCCGATGTGATCACGGAATCGGGCGGCGATGCTTCGGACTAACCCCATATTGGCGCGCACAAGCTCATTTTCTGCGTCGGGATCTCCATGCTTCGCGCGTTCAAGCAGCTCGTTATTATGCACAAAGAAAGATGAACCGCTTGAGCTGTCAGAAATGTTCGGGCAGACCATGCAATGTTCAAAATCACCCGAATATTGTGAAATGCTATCAGAAACATTAACGCAAGATGATGAAATGAACGAATTCTGACTGCTGTTCATTATTTCAGACAAGGCAGGCAGCGTTCCGGAGCTGCGATATTCGCGCATTTTTCCTCCACTGCTTTTCGGAAAGAAACCGAACGGTCCAAGTGAAGTCTGAGCGTCACGCTTGTCCCGCGTCCTACCGCGGAACGGACGGTCACGCTGTCCATCAGATTTTCCATGATCGCAAAACCCATACCGCTCCGTTCGCCGGAAAGGTCAGTCGTGAAAAGCGGTTCGCGCGCTTTTTCAACGTCGGGAATCCCGCAGCCGAAGTCGCGGATCGTGAGCAAAACGACACTGTCTGAAAGCAGCTTCATGCGCATTTCGATCAGGCAGTTTAACGGATCTTCCGCGTCCCGGTAGGCGTGGACGATACAGTTTGTGACAGCTTCCGACACGGCGCACTTGATGTCCGCGAGCTGTGAAACGGTCGGCGACGCCTGCGCGACAAAGCCTGCGGCAAGGAGACGCGCAAATGATTCGTTTTCGCTGAGCGCGGGGAAGCGGCAGCGGAATTCATTCAGGACGATTTTCTTCATTCTGACTCCTTTCGGGATCGTCCGAAAGGTGGACGATCTTACTGTTTTCGATCTGGATCAGCCTGCCTGTCCCGGCAAGCTCAAGAATTTTCGATACGTTTTCACTCGGATCGACGATCTTCAATTCGCCGCCAAGCTCACGCGCCAGCGTGAACCGTCCGAGGATCAGACCAAGACCGGACGAGTCCATGAACGTCACGTCCGACAGGTCGAGCTGAACGTTTTTACTGCGATAATAGTAGAGACTTTCGTCGATCTGGGAACGGATCGTTCGGGCGTTATGGTGGTCGATTTCACCTGAAACTGCAATTGTCAGAATGCCATCCTGCAAATTCTGCCTGACAGCGCACCCGCTTTTCAAACGCGAATCCATAAAAACAAAATCACCTCTGAAAAAAATGTACCGGCTGACGGCTTCGCTTACGAAACCGAAACAAACCTTACCATTATTATACATGACCGTCCGCGAAAAAAATGCCGAAAAATCGCGGCGAAAAAAATTTAACGAAAAGAGGACACTCAAATGAATGAAGCGAAAATTGAACGCCCTTCCGAACTCCTGCGGGATGAAACCGACACCCGCAGCGTGATGAGCGAGCGGCTTGCAGCGACTTTTCGCAGAGCAAAAGAGGAAAAAATCCCGGTCGTCGTCCTTTTTGAGGGCTGGGGCGCGTCCGGCAAGGGTTATATGATCGAAAAACTGATCGAAGAACTCGATCCGCGCAGCTTCAAGGTATGGAGCATCAAGGACGCGACAGAGGAAGAAAAGCGTTTCCCGATGCTGAAACGCTATTGGGAAAAGCTGCCGATCAACGGAAATCTCGCCATTTTCGACCGGAGCTGGTATCGTGAAGTGTCGATATCACGAGTGGAGGAAAAGATTTCCAAGAAAAAACTCGAGATGTATTTTGATGAAATTCAGGAATTTGAAAAACAACTGGTAGACGACGGATGCAAGATCATTAAAATATTCCTGCATATCACGAAGAAGGAACAGGCGGCTCGCTTTGAAGCGCTCGAAGCGTCTCCCGCGACAAAATGGCGTGTCAGCGAGGACGACCGCAAGCGGCACAAGAAGTTCGACGCATACGACGACGCCTTCACCGAAATGATCGGACGGACCGATACGCCCGAAGCGCCGTGGCACGTGATCGACGCGCAGAACCGCAAGGAGACCGCGAAGGCCGTCATTGCAGTCGTCGACCGCGAGGTGGAGAAAGCGATTGTCGAAAAAGCGGCGCGGAAGCTCGATCCGAACTATGACCGCAAGGACCCGCGGATCGACCTCGATCTCTACGAGTCCACGCGCACGAACCCGATCCCGGACTGCGTGCGCATCGACTCGAAGATCCATCCCGAACCGATCAAGCCGCTGGACGAATACGATCTGTCGCTGACCGTCAGCGACGAGGAGTATGACGAACGGCTCGAAAAGCTGCAAAGTGAGCTTTTCGAGCTTCACAACAAGCTCTATATGAAGAAGCGCCCGCTGATCATCGCGTTTGAAGGCTGGGACGCTGCCGGGAAGGGCGGCTCGATCAAGCGCCTGACCTCCGGTCTCGACCCGCGCGGCTACGAGGTCATTCCGGTCGGCGTACCGACGCAGGTCGAGCTGGCGCATCAGTACCTGTGGCGGTTCTGGTGCGCGCTTCCGAAGTCGGGACATATTGCGATTTTCGACCGCACGTGGTACGGGCGCGTCATGGTCGAACGTCTCGAAGGCTTCGCGAAGGAACGCGAATGGTCGCGCGCTTTTGATGAAATGAACAAATTTGAGCGAATGTTACATCGGGAAGGCGCGATCATTGTGAAGTTCTGGCTTCACATCGACCCGGACGAACAGCTCCGCCGCTTCGAGGACCGTCAGAACACGCCCGAAAAGCAGTGGAAGATCACGCCCGAGGACTGGCGGAACCGCGACAAGAACCCGCAGTACCACATCGCCGTCGACCAGATGCTCAAGCTGACCAACACGAGCTATGCGCCGTGGTACGTCATCGAGTCCAATTCCAAGAAATTCGCGCGACTCAAGGTGCTCGAATCGGTCATCCACGAGATCAAATGCAATTTATAAACGCTTAAAGAGAGCATTTTATACGCTTGAAACAATAAAATGTTCCGGCGGAAAGAATGTTTCAGACACGCGAAAAGAATGCTTAAGATTTCATTAAGCACGGAACTTTTCGCCGGTAAATGCGTCTATTTTAGTAGAGTATGCGCTCGGAGCGGCGGGACATTCCGCTTAAAAAACGCGCCGGGCGCTTCATTTGAATATCTTAATGGAATGGAAGCAAATGGAAACCGATATCACAACAAAAAAGAAAAAGGTTTCGGTCATCCGGCGCGGCGAACGCATCCGGTGCGACCTTTTCCTGATCCCATCGGCGGTCGGAATGCTGCTTTTTTACATACTGCCGTATCTGGTCGTCGTTTTTTATTCGGTCGTCGACGGGCCGATCAGCAAGGAATTCGTCGGATTTGACAATTATATCCAGTTATTGAACAATTCGGCGTTCCGGACCGCCGTGAAAAACACGTTCACGTTTTCGCTGACCGCCGTGCCGCTCGCCGTGGTGCTGGCGCTCGGACTGGCGCTCGTCCTCCAGCGGAATCTGCCGTACCGCAGTCAGCTGCGGACGATCTTCCTGTCGCCGATGATGGTACCGGTCGCGTCGGTCATCCTGATCTGGCAGGTGCTTTTCCACAACAACGGCACGGTCAACGAGCTGATCGCGCTGTTCGGCGGGCAGGGGACCGACTGGATGAAGTCGGACTTTGCCCAGATCGTGGTCGTTCTGCTGTTCATCTGGAAAAATATCGGCTACAACATGATCCTTTTCATGGCGGCTCTGTCAAATATTCCCACGGATGTGCTGGAAGTGGCGACGCTGGAAGGCGCGTCGAGCGCGCAGATCTTCTTTCACATCAAGCTGCGCTATCTGTCGTCGTCGATCCTGTTCGTCGCGCTGATGAGTCTCATCAATTCGTTCAAGGTTTTCCGCGAGGTCTACCTGCTGACCGGAAAATACCCCTACGACACGCTTTATATGCTCCAGCATTTCATGAACAACACCTTCAAAAATCTCAATTACCCGCGCCTTTCGTCCGCGGCGGTGCTGATGTTCCTTGTCATGGTCGTCATCATCGGCGTGCTGTTCGCTGCCGACAACCGAATCGAAGAGGATATTGAGGAGTAAACATGGCTAACAGGGTTTTAAGCGAGGAAGAACGGATCGCCCGCCAGCGAAAAGCGGCGCTATGGCGAAGACGCCGGACCCGTATCCTCGATCTTGTCACATTTTTTCTGATCGCGTTTGCCGCGCTCGTCTTTCTGATGCCGACGGTGCTGACGATCACCAATTCGTTTATGACGACAACGGAAATTTCCGCCAATTACGGCGTGATCTTCCAGAACGCTTCGGGCGACGCGAGAACGTTCATCGCGGAAAAGGTCAACTTAAAGTTCATCCCCGACCGCGTTTCGTTCGGGCAGTACAAAACCGCGTTCATCACCAGCCCGGTTTACCTCTTGAAGTTCTGGAACAGCGTCATTTTAACCGTTCCGGTCGTGATCGGACAGATCTTAGTCGCCTGCGGCGCGTCCTACTGCTTCGCGCGCAACCGGACGAGATCGGCGAACGCCGTCTTTTTCCTGTACGTCATCCTGATGCTGATGCCGTATCAGGTCACGCTCGTGCCGAATTTCCTCGTCGCCGAATGGCTGCACCTGAGCGGCACGTACTGGTCGATCATTCTGCCGGGCGTTTTCGCGCCGTTTTCGGTCTTCATCCTGACGAAATTCATGCGGCGCATCCCGACGGCGATGATCGAAGCAGCGAAGCTCGACGGCGCGAACGAATTTCAGATCTTCACGCGCATTTTCCTGCCGCTCTGTAAAGGAACGATCTACTCGGTCGCCATCCTCGTTTTCATCGACTACTGGAACATGGTCGAGCAGCCGCTCATCATGCTGAATTCCGAGGACCAGTATCCGCTGTCGGTCTTCCTGTCGGAGGTCAACACGTCAGACGCGGGACTCGCGTTCGCGGTCGCGGCGGTGTACATGATCCCCTGTCTGCTCATCTTCCTCTACTCGGAGGACTACCTCGTCGAGGGCATCACCTATTCGGGCGGCATCAAGGGATGAATAAACTTGCACATTATACAGACATTATACATTCCGCCCGAAAAAAAGAGTTACATTATATATATAGCGATTCCGGACGAAATGTGTGCATAAATGTATGAATCGGAACAGGAGTTAAAAATGGGAACCACGAAGAAACGGGAATGGGTCAAAACGGCGATCATCATTTTCCTCGTCATCATGCTCGCACTGACCTTTTTCAGCAACACCATCATGAACTATTCGCTGCCGGAGGTCGCGGCGCAGTACGCGATGAGCGGCAGCATCACGACGAAGATCCGCACAAGCGCGGTCGTTCAGGCGAACGCGACCGAGAAAGTCCGCATCGAGGAATCGCGGCGGATCAAAGCCGTCGCCGTCAAGGAAGGCGATCAGGTGAGGGAGGGCGACATCCTCTTTTACCTCGACGACGCGGAGAGCAGCGAGCTGGTGAACGCCCGCGAAACGCTCGCCCAGCTCGAAAAGCAGTACACGCTGATCACGCTGAGATCGCCGACCGATTATTATTCCGAGGAACGTGCGATCAGCGAAAAATACAGTCAGCTGGCGAAGGCGCGCGCCGCGCTCGGCGAGATCGAGAACGACAAGGAAGCGTCCGAGGAGGCCGCCGCGGTTCTGAAAGCGCAGAAAGATCAGATCAATGAACAGATCAAGGCGTACAACGCGCTGATCAAGGACTTGAACAAGCAGATCTCGACCGCGCAGAAGCAGCAGGGTCAGCTGTCCGGCGTCGCCGCGAGACCGTCGATGGACGGGGAAGCGACCTCGCTTCGCATCACGAAGGCTCAGACCGCGCTTTCCGAAGCGGAAAACGGGCTGACCGAAGCCGAAAACGCGCTTGCGTCCGCAGAATCGCTGCGCAAGGCAGCCGAAGACCGCCGCGCGCGCGCGGACGCCGCGTTTGAAAAGGCTGCCGCGTCCTTTGAAGCGGCGGGCGGGTCGTCCATCGACGTCGCGTCGCTCACTTCGCAGATCGACGCGCTGAACAAGCAGATCCGCCGCGCGAAGGAGGACTACGAGCTTGAAAACGCCGCGCTCGACAAGGAGGTCGAGGAGCTGTACGACGCATGGGTCGACGCGGATTTCCTCTACTACTCGTCGACGACGCTCGGCGGCGGAAGCGACAGCCTCTACCAGAAGGCGGAAGCGGCGCGGATCGCCTACGAAAACCGTGTCGATGAGGTCAAAAAGCTCAAGGAGTCGAGAAAGCTCAGCTTCGACCGCAGCATGGAGGACCAGAACGAACAGCTCCAGCGCTATCAGATGCAGCTCGCCGCCGTTTCGGGTAACGAAAAGGTGAAAATCGCCTACGACACGGCGAAAAAAGAGCAGGAAGCCGCGCTGAAAGCCGAAAATGAAGCGCAGACGGCGCTTGACAAGGCGAACGCTTCGCTTGACAAATCAAAAACGACGCTCGAAACCGCAAAGAGCGATCTCTACGCGCTCGAACGGCTCGCTCAGCTCGAAGGCGTCGAAGCGACGATCGAAGGGCTGGAAAATCAGGTCGAAGCGGCGAACGAGGTGATCGCTTCGCTGAACGAACAGTTAGCCGAGCTTTCCAAGGACGCGCCGCAGTCGGTCGTCAAGGACCCCGAATCGCAGAAGGAGCTGATCGAATCGCTCGAAAAGGAGCTGACGCAGCTCCAGCACAGCCTTGAGACACGCAAAAAAGAGGACGCGCTCCAGGCGCAGCGCGACGATCTTGAAAACGCGGAGCTGATCGAAAAGATCGAAAAGCAGCGCGAGCTGGTCGCAAAATATGAAGCCAACACGACCGACGCGAAGATTTTCGCGGCGACCGACGGAACGGTCCACTCGCTTTCGACGGCGAAAGGTCAGGAGACCTCGGTCGGACAGATCCTCTGTGAGATCGTCGTCGATTCGCTCGGCTATTCCTGCGAGGTCGGCCTGAACGCGGAGCAGGCGAAGCGCGTGCGGGTGGGAGATTCTGTCAGCATTACCAACGCATGGTGGTCGAACATGGGCGCGACGGTCGTCAGCATCCGGAACGACCCGAAAAATCCCGGTCAGAACCGCATCGCAACGATCTCAGTCACCGGCGGCGTGTCGGTCGGACAGAACCTGAACCTCACCATCGGCGAGCGCGGGCAGACCTACGACACAGTCGTCCCGAACACCGCCGTCAAGGAGGACAGCAACGGCAAATTCGTGCTGACCGTCGAAGCGAAATCCTCGCCGCTCGGCAACCGCTACATAGCGCGCCGCTGCGACGTGCAGGTGCTGGCGAGCGACGAAACGAACACCGCCGTGACCGGTCTGATGGGCGGCGAATGGATCATCACGACCTCCGCCAAACCGATCGGCGCGGGGACGCAGGTCCGTCTCGCCGAGAGCAAATGAGGAAACGGGCGCAAGATGAAGAAATTTCAGATCACTGCCGGGATTCTGGCTGTCGTCTGTCTCGCCGTCATCGGCGCGTTCACGCTGGTCCAGCGCGGACTGGCGAAAAAGCTGCCGTCTGAGACGGCGGCGGCGCGCTGGTCGGCGGACGGCACGCCCTACGCGCAGCTTTCCGCGTTCCTATCGCCCGACGCGGGCATGTCGTCGTCGCAGATCGAGCAGGGGATGACGTCCTCGCTCGACAACGCGATGATCGGCGCGTCGCTGAAAGCGAAGGAAAACGCGCGGCTCTGGGCGGTCGGTTACAGCGGCGGCACGACGGTCAGCGTCGCAAGAGTGAACGACGAGACCGGTCTGACGACCAAAAACACGACTGCCGAAGCGGTCGGCGTCGGCGGAGACTTTTTCCTGTTCCACCCGCTCGAAATGCTGTCAGGATGGTGGTTCGACACGTCTGAGACGGTCCTTGACGACTTCATCGTGATCGACAACAACCTCGCGTGGCAGTTCTTCGGCTCGCCGGACGTCGTGGGCTTCGAGCTGACGGTCAACGGGCAGCCCTGCCAGATCATCGGCGTCTGTGAGGTCGACCCGGATCTCGCCGATTATTACGGCGACCGGCCCCGCGTCTTTCTGTCGCACTCCTTTCTGTCGGAGTTTTCCGACCTGCCCGTCACCTGCGTCGAAGCGGTGATCCCGAATCCGGTCGGCGGCTTCGCGAAGGACATCTTCACGTCGAGTCTCGGCGCGCCCGAAACGCTCAGCGAGATCGTCGAAAACAGCGCGCGCTTCACCGACCGCGGGCTGCTCGAACGCTTAAAGGGCTTCCCGACCCGCTCGGTCCGCACAAGCTCCGTGATTTACCCGTACTGGGCGAACTCGGCGGTCGTTCTGGTCGACAAAGCGGCGCTCCTGTACATCGGCAAGCTGATCCCGGCGGCGCTGCTCGTCCTGTTATTGGCCGCCGAGCTGTGCATTCTCTGGGCAAAACGCAAGGCGATCTTCCGTGCGGTCGGCGGGAAGATCTCCCGTGCGGTCGAACGCTCGGCGCGGAACCGCCGGAGAAAGAAGGAGCTTCGCCGCGCAAAGAAAATTTCCGAGGGCGGAAAGTGAGCGTTCCGACACGGCGCGCTTCGGCGCGCCGACGTCCGCTTACATAAATAAATATAGAAAAAACAAACTCGAAAAGGGGACTGCCAAATGAAAAATACGCTGCGCATCCTATCGCTGATCCTGGCGGTGTGCTGCCTTACGGCGCTGCTGCCGTCCTGCGGCAAAGAGAAAACGGCCAAGCTGACGAACGTGTTCCGGGAGCTTCCGTTTGAAACGCCGGAGGAATATTTCGGTCCGAATTCGTCGGTGGGCAGCTGCTACGCTTCGGGCGACGGCTTCTACGTGATGATATACAACTGGGACGACAAGACCGGCGCCAGCACGCAGACGCTGCTTCCGTTCAACGCTGAGGGAAAGCTCGGCGAGCCGATCAGCTTCACCTCAAACGAAAACGGAAACGAAAATATCGTCTCGCTCTGCACCGGTTCGGACGGGACCGTTTACATCATGATCGAAAAATACAGCTATTCCGAGACGGATTGGTCGCAGACGTATGAACTGCGCAAATTTAAGGACGGAAAAAGCGAAACGATCCCGCTCGACAAGATCAACGAGCTTGTGGAGACCGAGGGCTTCTACGTCAACTATTTCGCGGCGGCGAAGGACGGAACGCTGGTCCTCGGTTCGTGGAACGGCGTGCGCGCAATGTCTCCGGACGGCAAAACGCTCCGGGAGATGGAGCTGGAAGGCGACAACACGGACGTGGAAGGCATGATCTGCATCGACGGCGACGTGTATGTCCGAACGTGGGCGTACAATGAGCTTGAGCAGAAATCGACCACGGCGTTTGCCAAGATCGACCTCGAAACGATGGAGCTTGAAAAGCCGATCCCGTTCAACTCGGCGAATATGTACAGTATGTTCACAGGACCGGGTTTCGATTTTTACACCAGAGACAGCAACTGCGTCTACGGCTGCTCGCTCGACGGGACCACGACCGAGGTGGTCAATTTCATCAATTCCGACCTTGACACGAACCGGATGAACAACATCGTCATGCTGTCCGCCGACCGCTTCGCCGCAGTCGGCTACGACCAGATGACGGGGACACAGAGCATTTCCATGTACGAGCGCGTGCCGGACGACCAGATCGTCGAAAAGGTCGTCATCAAACTCGCGTGCGTCTACCTTGACTACAACCTGCGCCAGCAGATCGTCGCGTACAACAAATCGAACGACAAATACCGCATCACGGTCGAGGACTACTCGATCTACAACACCGAAAACGATTACAACGCCGGTCAGACGAAGCTGACGAACGACATCATCGCCGGAAAAATGCCCGACATTTTAGCCATCAACAGCGAATTCCCTTACGAAAGCTACGTGGCGCAGGGCATTTTCGCCGACCTCAACAAGCTGATGGACGCGGACGAGAGCTTTGACCGCGCCGATTACCTCAACAATATTTTTGAAGCGATGGAAATCAACGGAAAACTCTACTCGATCATGCCGAGCGTTGAGATCGAGACCTTCGCGGCGAAGCGCTCGGTGCTGGGCGGACGGACGCGCTGGACGGTCGACGAGTTCATGGAATTTGCGAAAGCGAACCCCGACAAGCAGGTCTTCGACTATGAATTCAACCGGGACTATTTCCTGCGGATGCTGCTGACGTTCTCGCGCGACAGCTTCATCGACCCGGCGACCGGAAAATGCTCGTTCGATTCGCCGGAATTCCGCCGCCTGCTCGAATTTGCAAAGAGCCTGCCGGAGGACGAATTCTGGTCGAACGTCAGCTACGAGGACGACAGCTTCTGGCAGGAGTACAACGACCGCTTCCGTGACGACCGCGTGGTGCTGTCAATGGCTTACATCTATGACTTAGCGGACTCCTACCGCAATATGTTCATGGGGACGTTCTTTGAAGAATTCGACTTCATCGGTTTCCCGTGCGACGAGGGCAACGGCGCGATCATTCTGGCGAACGGCGGCGAATACGCCATTGCGTCCCGGTCGAAGCACAAGGAAGCGGCGTGGGATTTCCTGAAGTCGCTGATCTCCGAGAAGGCGCAGATGCCCTACTGGCAGAGCTACGAGTGGGGCGGGTACTGGAATTATCCGGTCTACTCGATCCCGATGAACCGGAAAGTACTGGATAAAATGGTTGAAATTGCCATGGGCAAGGACGAACACGCCGAGGAAACGCGCAACGGCGGCATGATCGTCTACGCGGAAACGGCGGTCGCGTCGTCGGCGATAAACGTGGTCGAAGACTACGCGGTCGAAGAGATCGCGCCCGAACCTGACGCGGCGGAGCCGGTCGAAACGGCGGCGGCAGCTGCCAAGAAGGTCGCTGCCGCACCCGCCGTGCCGGTCGCGGCTGAGGTCACAGCCGCGCCTGCCATCGCGGTCGAAACGCCGGAGATCACGCTCGACGAACCGGTCGTCATCGAAGAACCCGTCGTCATCGACAAACCGGTCGTGATCGACGAGCCCGTCATCGGCATGAACTGGAACACGCCGCTGACCGAGGAGCAGATCGATCAGGTGCTGGACGTCATCATGAACGCGAAGCAGATCATGCGCTACGACGAGGAGCTGTTCGGCATCGTCAGCGAGGAAGCGGGCGCGTACTTCGCCGATCAGAAGACGCTCGACCAGACGGTCGCTCTCATCCAGAGCCGCGTGAGCCTGTACATCAACGAAAACCGGTAAATAAATGAAAAAAAGCGGCGCGAGCCGCTTTTTTTCATCCCTGTGTCCGGCGAAAGTCCGGCGCGGACGAACGCAAAACCTCCGGCGAACCGCGCGGACGAACGCAAAACCTCCGGCGAACCGCGCGGACGAGCGCAAAACCTCCGGCGAATCGCGCGGACGAACGAAAAAACGCATTGGCACAAGCCAATGCGTTTTTTTTCGTTTTAATACTTCACTTTGTCGGCGTGACCGGCGTAGAAGGTCGTCGTTTCCTGGAGCTGATCGTCCTTCTTGCGCTTGTCGAACGTGCCGTCGTCCTTCCGGATCAGGCAGTAAGCGTTGTTTTCCTCGAAATCCTCTTCGATGCGCGTCGCGCAGAAGTAATAATAATTCGCCGGGAAAATCGTTACGCCGTACTGTAAGACCTCGCGCGCGGCGGTGACTGCCTCGGCGGTCGGCTCAAAGAGAGCCAGCTTCCACTCGGGCGAGAACTGGTAGAAATCGTAGCCGTTGACGGTCGTTTTCTGGAAAATGACCTCGTAAACGGTGTCGGGGAAGTGATCGCTGCTCAACGCGCGGTTGCGTATGCACTGTGCGACTGCCAGCATTTCCCAATATTTGCTGGAACAGCTGCCGCTTGCGTTTTTGAACCACGACAGCTCCTGCCCGTCGCCCATGACTTCGAGCTGGATGACGGTCGCGGTGAGGAGAAGCTCCTCCTCCGTGACGCTCAAATCGAATTTCTTGATCGAGTGGCTCAGACCGAGCTTTTTGACTAACAGCTCGTCGCTTGCGGGAACGGACGCCGGAGCCGCAGCCGTGGGAGCGGCTTCCTTGACAGGAACGGCTTTGGAACCGGTCCCGACTGCGAGCGGTTCGGGAATGACGACCGCCGGAGCCGTTTCGGGAACGGGGACCGTCTGCGTTTCGGGAGCCGTCTGCGTTTCAGCGACCGCCGGTGCTTCGGGCGCCGTCTGCGTTTCGGGAGCCGTCTGCGTTTCGGGGACGTCGGTCAGCGGTGCGAGCGGCGATTCGTGCAGCTCGCGCGCGGCGGTCCCGTCCGAAGGCTCGTCGACGACGCGGATGTTGAACGGCAGGGAATCGTCGTCCGAACCGTCCGCCGGAGACTCTGCCGCCCAGACGCCTGAGCCGCTGATCGGCAGAAGCATGATGACCGCCGTGACCATCCAGCTTAATACGGCGATCAGGGAGAGCGCAAGTCCGAGCAGCTGCCTGTCGGGGCTGAAAACGGAATCGCGCCGCCGGGATCTGACCTGAGGTTTACCGAACAGGCTCATACCGCACGCCCTCCTTTCCTGCTGCCGGGCAGACCGACCGGTCTGACGCGGCGGGAAACGGGGAAGTGCGTTCGAGGGGAGCGGTCCGGTACGTGGGAAGTGCGATGCGCCTCTGAACCAATTTGACTGAAGACAACCAAATTCATAAAACGCTTCCTTTCGTCATTGCTTATTCGCCCTGAGGGTCCGGAGAGTCCGAAAGAAAAACTCCGAAAAGGCGGACAGTGATGTCGTGTCTGCGGAACCCTCCGAAGAAGCTCCGTGCGGATGCTTCGTGGAAGGATATGCGGGGACCGGCGCGGATAGAACGTCCGGCGCGTATGCTGCGAAAGGCGCATTCGCCGAAGTCCGGCGGGGAAGCGCTTTTGGAGAAGAGCAGAACGGCGCGCGTTCTTTCCGTTTCGGGCGCACGGCCGGGCGGGTTAAGAGACCCGGCGGGGAATGCACCTGTGCGCGGATGCGGACAGACAGAATTTACCTACTGTCAAGCACGATTATTATACTACGTTTCTCCGAACTTTGCAAGAGCTTTTCGTCAAAATGATGATAATGCACCAAACATTATTCATTATGGTTTCCGAAATATACAATTTACACAAGTAATTCCTCTCATAACTGGTAAAATATGGATTATTGCGAATAATATCCGTTTTTGACGAAATAAATATACCTGTATATGCGAAAACGGCAACAAACGGGAACAAAATGTGCAGATTCGTCGAATTGCGGTGCAAACGGTGCAATCCGAGCCGAATCGACGGGCAAAATCGACAATATCCGGGTTGCACCATACGAATTGCACCGCAGGACCGGTGCAATTCGCGCCCGGACGCTTGACAAACGGCGTCATATGTGTTATCATACATATGAGCAGATGTTCATATGATGGGAGGGAGAACGGATGACGGAAAGCACGTTCGCAGACCGGCTCGGCGAGAGCCGTCCGTGCGAAGCGCACCGGGAGCTGGTCGAAAAGCTGGCGGAAAGTCTGCCGGACGAGGACGAACTTGACGAGCTGGAGGACCTTTTCAAGGTGTTCAGCGACAGCACGCGCATCAAGATCCTGTGCGCTCTGCACTGCGGGGAGATGTGCGTGTGCGACCTTGCGGCGGCGCTTGGTATCACGCAGTCCGCGGTCTCGCATCAGCTGAGGGTGCTGCGGCAGTCGCGTCTGGTGCGCACGAGACGGTCGGGAAAGTCGATCTTTTACGCGCTGGCGGACGATCACGTCCACACGATCCTCGCGATGGGCATGGAACACATTCAGGAATGACGAAGGAGGGATATAACAGTGAAGAAAACCTACAAGCTGATCGACCTTGACTGCGCGAACTGCGCGGCGAAAATGGAAGAACGCATCAGAAAGCTCGACGGCGTGATCGACGCCTCGGTGAGCTTTCTGACGCAGAAAATGACGATCGAAAGCGTCGGAGACGATCAGACGGCGCTGATGGTTAAGGTGGCGGCGGTCTGCAAAAAGGTCGAGCCGGACTGCGAGATTATACTGAAATGAAAACAAAACTGACCCGCCGCCAGAAAAGATCGCTCGTCCGGATCCTCGTGTCGGCGGCCCTGCTGGCGGCGTCGGTCTTAACGGGGAAGCTGGCCGGCGGAAACGTCGGACGTGCGATAGAGGGAGCGCTCGCGGCGGCGGCGTATCTGCCGGTCGGGGCAGACGTGCTGATCCGCGCGGCGAAGGGCGTTTTTCACGGCGAGCTGCTTGACGAGAACTTTCTGATGTCGGCGGCGACGGCGGGCGCGTTCGCGCTGGGCGAGTTCACGGAAGGCGCGGCGGTGATGCTGTTCTATCAGGTCGGCGAGCTGTTCCAGAACGCCGCGGCTGCGAGATCGCGCGGGTCCATCGAAGCGCTGGCGGCGATGCGGGCTGACAGCGCGCTGGTCGAGCGGGACGGGGAGACGGTGACGGTCGACCCGGAGGACGTCGCGGCCGGCGAGATCCTGATCGTGGAGCCGGGCGGACGGATCGCGGTGGACGGCGAGCTGATCGAGGGCGAAACGACGCTCGACACGTCGGCGCTGACGGGCGAAGGTCTGCCGCGCGAGGCGCGTCCGGGCGACGTTCTGCTGTCGGGCTGCGTGAACCTGACGGGTCTGATCAGGATGCGCGCGTCGAAGCCGGCAGGCGAATCGACCGCCGACCGGATCTTGGAGCTGGTGGAGAACGCGGCGGCGAAAAAGTCGAAAAGCGAAGCGTTCATCACGCGCTTTGCGCACTGGTACACGCCTGCGGTGGTGTTCGCGGCGCTTCTGACGGCGGTGGTCCCGCCGTTTTTCACGGGATTTGAGACGTTCGGCGGCTGGATCTTCCGCGGGCTGACGTTTCTCGTGATCTCCTGTCCGTGCGCGCTGGTGATCTCGGTGCCGCTGGCGTTTTTCGGCGGCGTCGGCGCGGCGTCGCGGCGCGGGATCTTAGTCAAAGGCGGGGCGTATTTCGAGAAGCTGGCGGCGCTCGACACGATGGTTTTCGACAAGACGGGGACGCTGACCGAAGGCGTTTTCCGCGTCCGTGCGCTTCACCCGGCAAACGGCGTGAGCGAGCGCGCGCTTCTCGGCACGGCGGCGCTCTGCGAGCGGTCGTCGACGCATCCGATCGCGCGCTCGATCGTTTCGGCGGCGGAGAACTCCGGCGATCTGCCGTCCGTGAAGGTGCGGGGCCTGAATGAGACGGCGGGCGAGGGCGTGGTCTGCGTGCTGTCGGACGGGAGCGAGGCGGCGTGCGGCGGTCGGCGGCTGATGGAGCGGCTCTGCGTTCCGGCGGACGGCGCGGGAACGGTCTTCGCGGCGCGGAAGGACGCGGGCGGCTGGCGTTATCTCGGCTCGATCGAGGTTTCGGACGCGCCGAAGCCGTCGGCGGCGGAAGCGGTCGCGTCCCTGCGTGCGCTCGGCGTGCGCCGGTGCGTGATGCTGACGGGCGACGGCGAAGCGTCTGCGCGCGCGGTCTCCTCTGAGGTCAGGCTTGACGGCTATTCGTCGTCGCTTCTCCCGGCAGGGAAGCTATCGGAGCTGGAGCGGCTGCTTGCGGAGGTTCCGCGCGGCACGCTGGCGTTCGCGGGCGACGGCATCAACGACGCGCCGGTTTTAGCGCGGGCGGACGTAGGCATCGCGATGGGCGCGGCGGGTTCGGACGCGGCGCTCGAAGCGTCCGACGTGGTTTTAATGGACGACGACCCGCGCAAGATCGCGCTGGCGGCGTCTCTTTCGCGCCGCGTTCTGCGCATCGCGCGGGAGAACATCGTTTTCACGCTGTTTGTGAAGCTGGCGGTGCTGATCCTGTCCTTTTTCGGCGTGACGAACATGTGGCTGGCCGTTTTTGCGGACGTGGGGGTCTGTGTTCTCTGCATTCTGAATTCCATTCGGATTCGATGAACCCCCCGTCCTTTTGGGGCTTGTTCAGCCCCCTACCTCTTTTCTGCGCTTGATAAGTCTCCTTTTTAATATTTTTCCTGACCTGCCAGTCCGGGGCAGGAGAGGGGGGTGAAAACCATCTCAAGCCGAAGGTTTTCACCCCCCTCTCCACTCCTCCCCTTTCCTTGGCTTCTCATGTCTTAGTTCATCGGCTGACATGATATTGTGGGGAGCGTTCGCTCCCCATGCGTCAGGTTAACGACCAAATTTTCATTGTAAAACGGTAGAGCGTCCTCTTGGACGCTCTACCTATTGTTTGCTCGAAAAAGCGTAATTGTCAGCTAACCGGCAAATATTACAAGCGCCTACTGCAATATCATGTCCGTTGGCTAACTAAGGCATGAATTCTCCGTTAGGCAGGCTCGCAAAGCCAGCTTTGCCGCATGAGCCGCCGTCAGGCGGGTGACAACTGAAAAAACGTTTTTCATACAAACAATAGGCAGAGCGTCCAAGAGGACGCTCTACCGTTTTGACAATATTAATTGGTCGTTAAGCTGACGCATGGGGAGCGAACGCTTTTTGCAATATCATGTCAGCAATAAAACTAAGGCATGGGAAGCCAAGGAAAGGGGAGGAGTGGAGAGGGGGGTGGAAACCTTCGGCAGATGGTTTCCATCTCCCTCTCCTGCCCCAGACTGGCAAGTCAGGAAAAATAGTAAATAGGAGACTTAACAAGCATAAAAAGGAAGAAACGCTTCCTGCAATATCATGTCAGCAATAAAACTAAGGCATGGGAAGCCAAGGAAAGGGGAGGAGTGGAGAGGGGGGTGGAAACCTTCGGCAGATGGTTTCCATCTC
>JAZRXB010000289.1:0-2406 GCA_045600005.1 Eubacteriales bacterium
GGCGCGAGGGCTCGCCCCGGCTCGCCTTAGAGGTGTTTTTATGTCGGCAAAGCCGACATAAAAACGGATTTTATTATAACGTTCATTACCTTGAAGCATTTAAGAATCTGTTATTTATTATATCACATTTTTCCGCGTTTGTCAAATGGATAATGACAGCCGCCTGCGTCAATACTATGAAAAAAGGAGGTTTCAACATGGACGATAAAACCTATCAGGCCTACGTCAAGGCGCGGGCGGAAAAGTCGCCGCTCGGCGCGGACATGACGAAAGCGTTCGTCAGCGGAGGAGCCGTCTGCGTCGTCGGACAGGCGCTCGGCGACCTTTACCGCTTTCTGGGCGCGGACAAAGAGGACGCGGCGTGCTATGTGTCAGCGACGCTGATCGTCGCCGCGGCTCTGCTGACGGTCTGCGGCGTGTTCGATAAGCTCGCCAAATGGGCGGGCGCGGGAACGCTCGTGCCGATCACCGGCTTCGCCAACTCGGTCGTCTCTCCCGCGCTCGACACGAAAGCGGAGGGACTGATCCTCGGCGTGGGCGCGAAAATTTTCCTCGTCGCGGGACCGGTCATTCTCTACGGCACGGCGGCGTCCGCGCTGTACGGACTGATCCTCTGGGCATTCGGAGGGCGGGCATGAGCGTTATCACCCTGAAGACCCGCCCGTCCGTGCTGGCGGCAGGGACGATCGTCGGCTTAAAGGAGCATGACGGACCCATCGGCGCTGAGTTCGACCGCTTCGACGAAGACGACACGTTCGGCATGAAGACGTGGGAGCAGTCGGAGGGCGAAAGTCAGCGGCTCGCGCTGAATATCGCGCTCGATAAGGCGGGACTGCGCGCCTCCGACCTCGGAGCGGTCTTCGCGGGCGACCTCATCAACCAGTGCGTCCCGTCCTGCCACGGTCTTTCGGGCTTCGACGCGCCGTTTTTCGGACTGTTCGGCGCATGCTCGACCAGCGCGGAGGCGATCATGCTGGCTTCCCTGCTCGTCGACGGCGGGTATATCGGAGCGTGCGGAGCCGTCACGTCGTCGCACAACTGCGCGGCGGAGCGTCAGTTCCGCTCGCCGCTCGAATACGGCGGTCAGCGTCCGCCCACCGCGCAGTGGACCGTCACCGGCGCGGGCGCGTTCGTGATCGACCGGCACGCGAAGCCGCCCTACGTCGCGGAGGTCCTGCCCGGGCGCGTGATCGACCGCGGCGTGACCGATCAGAGCAACATGGGCGCGGCGATGGCTCCCGCCGCCGTCGACACGCTGACGCGATACTTTCATGAAACCGGCTCGAAGCCGGACGATTTCGCGGCGGTCGTCACCGGCGACCTCGGCTATGAGGGGAGCGGCATCCTCGTCGACCTGATGCAGGCGCAGGGCTATGACCTGTCGGCTGTCCACGCCGACTGCGGGCTGACGATCTACGACCGTTCGCGGCAGGACGTTCACGCGGGCGGTTCGGGCTGCGGATGCGGCGCGGCGGTGCTGGCGGCGCATTTTCTGCCGAAGCTCAGCGAAAAAAAGGACCTTCTCTACCTCGCCACCGGCGCGCTGATGAGCCCCGACAGCGTGAAGCAGGGTCTGTCGATCCCCGGCGTCGCGCACCTCGTGCGCTTTTCCGCGAAAGAGACGGCGGATTCGGGCAAAATGCAGTCCGAAGCGGCGGGTTTTCATGAAAATGCGCCTGATTCGCCGGCTTTCCGTGAAAATGCGCCTGATCCGCCGGCTTTCCGTGAAAATGCGCCTGAATCGGCTGTTTTCCGTGAAAATGCGCCTGATTCGGCGGCTTTCCGTGAAAATGCGCCTGAATCGGCGGCTTTCCGTGAAAATGCGCCTGAATCTCCGGCTTTACACGAAAACACGCGCGAATCGGCGGGGACCCGTGAAAATGCGAACGAATCGCCGGTCGCGGAACCGTCGGAAAGGAGTTGAATCCATGACCTATCTGTGGGCATTTCTCGTCGGCGGAGCGCTCTGCGCGGCGGCTCAGCTGCTCATCGACCGGACGAGCCTGACCCCCGCGCGCATCCTCGTCGCCTACGTGACTGCGGGCGTGCTGCTGACGGCGGTCGGACTGTACGGACCGCTCGCCGATCTCGCCGGAGCCGGCGCGGCCGTTCCGCTGTCGGGATTCGGGTACGTGCTGGCGAAGGGCGTGGAAAAAGCGGTCGCCGAGCGCGGGTTCGCGGGCGTTCTGACCGGCGGGCTGACGGCGGCGTCGGGCGGTATCACGACGGCTCTCCTCTGCGGACTCGCCGCCGCGCTGTTCGGAAAAGGCAAGCCGAAATGATCGGGCGGAACGTTTTACAAACCGCGCTGCGGAACGTCCGTACACAAAAAAGCGCGGTCGGAACGTTCGTTCACGCAAAAAATGCGGCGCAGCGTTCACACACGCAAAAAAACGCTCCCAAAAC
>JAZRXB010000290.1:0-9728 GCA_045600005.1 Eubacteriales bacterium
ACTTGTTGAACTTTCAGAAATGAAAATGACAGGTAATTGTTTGATGATGTTTTGCTCAAATATGTTTCAGTATCTCTCATTAATATCCTAAAGCAACACTTTTCACGGGCAACAGTTACCACAGGGGGCATACCCGCTTACGATAATCATATCCTGCTGCAAACTGACCTGCTTGTTCTTGTCGGACATCCCCTTCACGGAACTGCAGGTCGGGAGGTGGATTTTCTGTTTTTTCGTATTCAAGACAAAATTGTATCCGGACCAGATAAACCATCTTCTCTTCACAATAAAGCACATCCCCTTCAATCGGGAAAGTTCATCGGAAAAACTGTTGTAAATTCCAGTTAGAATAAATAATTTTTACGAAGCCTTAACCCCGAAGAATGAAAGTGGTCACAGCCTTATATTTTAATAATCCGGACTGCTTGAATGAAAGACAAATTGCCACAAAATTCAGACTTCCGTTGATGACGTTTGTTGACCGAAAGAATCGCGCATTGAAAAAAAAGAAAAAATTTCTATAACTGCCCGTACAAAACCGCAAAATGTTTTGCAAGTATATAAGTAGAGGGGTATTACATCGATCCGCCTCTCTGTGTCCTTTGAAAACCAAATACACCTTCAGCAGATACTTTGCCGTCAATGTCCGGGTAAACCGACAAGCGACTTTCTACAACGCATGGCCTCGATTCATTCATCGGGGCCTTGCCTCTTGGGAAGATCCGGAAGCAGCTCTTCCGAACCAGCGATGACGATTGGCGGTGACAATGATACTTCCGCAGCGAAAGCGCGGTCCGCGGTGTACCCGGGGATGGTGAGATGCCAATGAGAATGATTCGCTGTCATTCGTCTGCCGAGTGCCCCGGTCAGGGATGCTGAGAGCAAATATGACCAACAAAAGTGGCTTAACGGAACGTTTCTTTCTTAGAGACGTTCCTTACATAATGTTTTTTCCATATCAGGTATGTATTCTACTTTCACCCCATATCCGATCCATAACCCGACATACATAGCTGAGCTTCACTATACACGTTCAGCTGGAAAGGAGCATCTATGCTTACAGCAGTCATCGAGAACAACGGCAACACCCTCGTGCTGGATTTCCCGAAATCGCGCCCGATTCTGGAGGCGGAACTCGCGTCCATCGAAATCCAGGAGTTAGCGCACGAGATCTACTGCGCCGACGAGGAAAGCGTCCCCATCAAGGTGAAAATCACCGGGAACGATGATTTCGAGCGGATCATTGCGGCGGCGATTCACCCGTCGGACACGCTTGCGGCGGTCAACAACGCCTGCGACTTTTTCAGCAGTCTTCCGCCCCGGAGCGCGGAACATCTGAAACGGGACGTTCTGGAGAACGGACTCACATCCCTTTCGGATTTCTTCAGCAGAATCTTTCGTGAAGAGAAAGAAACGGTCGTCGAACAGTTCTACTTCCCTCTTTCCGTCACGCTGTATCCCTATAACGATTACGGCGATCTTGACGAGGAAAACGCCGAAGAGCTGGACGGGACCTTCGCCGCGGATTACGAATTCACCATCCGAACCCGGCTGGAGAAGGAACAGCGCGGATTTGACATGGCGGAAACCTTCGACGGTTCCGATTCCGCCGTCGGGAAACTGCGTTTTGTCAAATGGAACGTGGAAGAGATCGACGGGTGTCTTTACGGAAAGATCCTCGCCCGGCTTACCGAACCGTTCGATCCGGAGGAAAGAGCGGAATTCGTCGACTGGGTGCTCGGCCAGAACTCCGACGGTCTCGGCGAGAGCTTCGAACAGCGTCCATTCCGGACGGACGACGGAGAAATGTACGTCAGCTTCTGGAATCCCGGACCGGACTACTTCATCTGCTCCGAAGACAAGCTGGACGAGCACATCGGTCAGAACAACAATACCATGGAGATGAGGTGAACAACATGACTTTTACCGAAAACGTAATGCGCCGGCTTTTTGAAAAGAGTCCCGAACTGAAAGACACGACCTTCTGCGGCAGAACGCTGATCGCCAAGGTGGACAGCCAGATCATCGTGAAGATGACGATGGTCTCCACGGAAAAGGACAACCATCTGAACGCGGTATCCTGCGTCATCATGAACCGCTACGGCCCGCTTGACAGACACCTGTTCCGCTTCTCCGAGCTGGTCGGCGATGAAAGAGGCCGGAAGCTGGCTGTCGCAGAATATGACGTCGGCGTCAATAACGCAGGCGGCGTGTATCTCCCCGATCCCTTTACCTTCGAGGATATCAGCGCGATCTCCGTCCCGATCCTCGGATATGTTTCCAAGTTCTACAGTGCGTACTACGACGATAAGTACCGTCCTAGAGACGCTGGTGAGGGGAAGGAGGGCAACGGATAAACGATTGGGAAATAATCCGAAACAAGACAGGCAAGCCGGCATCGGCGGGTTCCGCACAGGACTCACGAATGCCGGCTTTTTAATGTCCGTGAACAAAACCAACGATTGGAGGCAGAAATTGAAAAAGCAGAAACCCAGAATCATGACGTATGAGGAATTCGCCGACGGCTATGCGAAGCACGTGGAAAACGCCCGCCTTTTGGTCCGGCACAAAGCACAGGGCGGCGGCAAGTGGAGGAAAGACGCGGAGGACTATGTGGCGCAGGTGGAATCCGTATTCATGGATCTCGACAACAACTTCCGCCGATGGCTGTCCCTCCAGCCGTGCGTCTTCGACCACCCGCTCACGCACAACCACATGGAGATCATGATCGGCGACGACTGCGAAGCGATCTTTCACTTCCTCGTTTATTGCCGGAAGATCCACAAAGGCGAAACGATCGACGAGGACTTCTCGGATTACCTCGCCTATCTGATCAGCAGAAGCGTTTACACGGAGGATGTCTGATGCCGAACTATGTCATTAACAAAATCCGGTTCGACTGCGGGGATGAAAAGCTGCAGGAGATCCTCGCCGCCATTCAGGCCGAACCTGACGGAGAACGGGAATCCTTCGGCCCCGGCACCATCGATTTCAATAAGCTCATCCCGATGCCGGAATCGCTGAACATCGAAAGCGGAAGCTGCACCGATCACGGGATCGAACTGTATCTGACCTCGGTCAATCCTCTTGCCGAAGGGTTCGGGACGGATAAGATGGACGCGGACAGCTTTTCCGACCTGCTCGGAAAACTCAACCGTTCCAGAATGTTCGGCAGCTACCGGAGCAGTCTGTCAAACGGAGAGATTTCAGAGATTTCAAAGCATGAATCCGTGGAGAAGCTGATCGATCTCGGCAGGCAGGCGGTCTCCAATCTGCTGGAATACGGAGCCGCAACCTGGTATGAGTGGCGGAATCAGCACTGGAACACCAAATGGAACGCCTGTGACTGTCAATATGACGGAGACAACACCATCGAATTCCAGACGGCGTGGTCCGCGCCTCATCCGATTCTGGAAGAACTGACCGCACGGTTCCCCGGCGTCTATATCACCCATCAGTGGGCGGACGAGGACATCGGCAGCAACTGCGGACAGCTCGAATACCTGAACGGCGAATGCGTCGGGGATCTCACGCCGGAATCGGATACGGACGCACTGGAGTTTGCCGTGGACCTGTGGGGATATACCCCGGAAGATTACGACCTGACGATCAACGCGGCGCACACGAGATACATCGACTCGGAAAACGAGACGTTTGAAGTCGTCGAATTTCTCGATAAGCCGATGCTCTTTTCAAATGCCCGGCTCACCGATGAGGATATTCCCGACGGATTGTACCACTACGATCTGCGCATGACGGACGACGGTGAACGGTTCGGAACGCTGGAGCCGTTCGCCGTTGTCAATCACGGCGGCACCTTGGTGACGGACGAACCGATCGACTTCGGTGAGAAGGATTGCATTGAGCTTTCCGAAGATAACGCCCCCGATTTTACGGGAAAGGAGCTGTCCTTCGGGCGGTATCTGCGCGGCGACTATACGCTGGACGAGCAGGAGGACATGAAGCTGGAATAAGGGAATCCGTAAGTCTGTTCTCTGCCAAAGAAAAAGCACGGATTTTCCGCAGACATTGGAGAAAATCCGTGCGAGTGCAATATGAAATTATGAGAGACTGTCCTGAGGGGAGTGCTCGGGTTCTTTTCCTTCTGCTGAACAATGCTTCAAATAGGCATCGACAGCGGTTTGAAAATCTTCGGCAAGAGCCTTTTCTGTCCTGCCTTCATAGGAAATCAGGGCATGAATGCCGAGCACTTTTCCGAAGAACAAACCATCCGCTTCCGAATATTCGACAGAACCGATCCAGTCCCGGTATTTCATGATCCTGCTCATTCAGAACCTCCGCCCGTCAGAACAGATCGCTGTGCGTACCGGTTCGATACAGAGTCAGAACCAGAACATTCTCCGTAATCTTGTAGACCAGGAGCCAATCCGGTTCAATATGACATTCCCGGTACCCGCCGTAATCTCCCCGAAGCGGATGATCCAGATATTCGTCCGGAAGAGGTTCTCCGTTTGCCAGTATGAAAATGACGCGCTGCAGCTTTGTGATATCGCAGCCGCGCTTTACAGCCAGCTTGTAGTCTTTCTTGAACTGTGAAGTTCTTTGGATTTCGTATTTCATCATGAATTCAAATCTTCAAACAGGTCTTCCAGACTGGTGAACCGGGGAGCGTTCGGATCGTTCAGCAGCCGATCCCCTTCTTCCAGCGCGGCGCGGGTGACGGCGTTCGGCTTATCCAGCTTAATGTCGAACGGCATTCCCTGACACCGCAATGCCTGAATATAGAAAATCCGTGTCGCGGTACTCAGGTCCAAGCCGAGTGCTTTGAACAGTGCTGCAGCCTGTTCTTTTAACTCCGGTTCAATCCGGATGGTGGAGTTTTCCTTTACTGACATCTGATGATCCCTCACTTTCTTCTGTCCATAGTATATCACAAAATTATGGGCATTGCAAGTGAATTATGCGATTTTCATATCTTTTACAGTCAAGTGACAATCGAAAGAAAGGAGGCAATGCCGTATATCCGAATCCGTCAGCCCGATCCCGTATACCGGAAACAAAGGCTGTATTTTCCCGACCATAAGCGCCTTCATGCCGCCGCACAGCGTGTATGTGGAACCCTGCATGGGAAGCGCGGAAACCTTTTTCCGCAAACGCCCCGTTCCGAAAGAGATCCTAAATGACTACAACGGCGATCTGGTTCGCACGATCCGCGTCATGCAGAACAATGAAAAACTGGCTTACCTGCTCGGCAGGCTGTATCTGTCCTTCAACGCCGAAGAACTGTTCCGCCAGAACCGGGCTTTACTGGACGATACGCCGAATGTGCTCGACGATCTGAACGAGACTTCCGAGATGATCGCCTCCGCGGACTGGGCTGACATTCAGCTTGCGGCAAAATTTCTTGAAACGCAGGTCTTTTCCTTTTCATCCACGGGACGCACCTTCGCCATTGCCCAGAAAGATATGACGAAACGCTTCGGACGAATCTGCGCCGCCAGCCGGAGACTCCGGAACGCGGTCATCATGCACCGGGACTACAAGGACTGCATCCGCTATTCCGCCGGTCCCGACACCTTCATCCTTCTGGATCCACCCTACAAGGGAACCGAATACTTCTACAATAAAGCAGATTTTGCTTCAAGTGAGCACGATCTGCTTTTTTCTTTTATGAGTGAGATCCATGAGAAGTACAACGGCGGGTGCCGGTTCCTGATCACCTACAACAACGATCCGTCCATCCGCGACCTTGCGGAACATTACGGCTTCTATACCTTCGTGGAAAAGCGGCTTCACAACATGGCGCAGAGCTCGGATCCCGGCGCACAGTTTGAGGAACTGCTGATCTGCAATTACGATCCGGTCAAACAGGCGGAGGAAAACGGAAGACGGCTGAGCCAGCAGGTCCAGCTGTCATTCTTTGACGCTCTTCCGCCGCAGTAACAACAGAAAGGAACAACTATGGAAATTCATATTCGATTCACTTACGATCTCCCCAAGAAACTCATGGAAGCCCTCGGCATCGACGAGTTCACCGCGTTCAGCGCATTCGTGGAAGACGGCAGGCTCGTCGTCGAAACGGAAGGATGCGGGGAAAGCCGCGAATCCTTCGACGAGGGCTACGACGAAGGAATGTGCGCCGGTCTGGAAGAAGGGTACGCCGACGGCTTCAGGCGCGGCTATCGGAAAGGCTGGTCGGACAGGGAAAAGGGACTTCCGTATGACGATACGGACGATGAACCCGACGACTGTCCCTATCCCGACAGGCTCTGCGAAAACTGTCCGCACTTCTGCCCCCAGTGCCGCACCTGCCATTGGGATCCTGACGACAGCTCCGGCAGAGACGAAAAAACGGAGAACCCGAATGGATGAGCCGCTGTAAAGTTGTAAAAAGAAAAGAAGCCTTGATCGCGGATGCACAGAATGGATCTGCCCCCCCGCACAACGTCTGTCGGTCCGGGCAACGTCGGCCCCGGCCACGGTCTTCGGCTTCTTGACAACAGTATATCAGAAGCAGGTAAAGATGTCAAGTCCGAAGGAAAAGGATTCTCAGCAGAGAATGTCTCTGAAAGTCGGAAAACAAAAGTGCCAACTGGGCAACAGATCATGTAAAAAAGGAGAAGAAATTGGAAACGAACATTCAGGTTTTCACCAGTACGGAGTTCGGGAAACTCGGCATTCTGCAGGAAGGAGACAAATTCTGGTTTCCCGCTTCGGAGTGTGCGGTAAAGCTCGGTTACTCCACTCCCCGTGATGCGGTAAAGAGGCACTGTCCCCACGTCGTGAAACGCGACATGGGGGTACAGACCGGCGTAAAGAGCGACGGAAGCGCCGCCGAGCAGACCGTCGGAAAAAACTTCATTCCCGAAGGAGACCTTTACCGCCTGATCATCCGCTCGAAACTGGATTCCGCTCAGCGGTTCGAGTCGTGGGTATTCGACGAGGTTCTGCCGTCCATCCGCCGCCACGGCGCATATGTGATGCCGGAGCTTCTGGAAGAACTGCAGCGCAATACGGAAAAGAACGCGAAGCTTCTTGCCGATCTGGCAGCGGAACAGCGGAGCCGCATCCGGCTGGAAGAAACGAACCGCGCGCTGGAAGCCGAAAAGAAATCCCTTCTGTCCGCGGTGGAAGAAGCAAAGCCGAAGGTCAGCTACTATGATCTGATCCTGCAGAACCCTGCCGCCGTTCCGGTCACGCTGATCGCGAAGGACTACGGCTATTCCGCCGTGCGGTTCAATGCCCTGCTCCATGAATTCGGGATCCAGTACTCCGTCGGCGGTACGTGGGAGCTGTATCAGGATTATGCCGACAGAGGCTACACCCACGGGAATGTCTATATGACGAAAGAAGGACACACCAAAATGCATACCTGCTGGACTCAGAAGGGGAGGCTGTTCCTGTACGGCTTTCTCAAGGCAAGCGGCATCGTCCCGAAAGTGGAGGTGACCGCATGAAGATCACGATCGAGCGGAACGGCAGAACGGCGGTTCTCCGTCTTCCCGCCGAGGAGGCAGAAATGTCCAAAGCGGAAAAGTCCTGCCGGGTCTATGATCCGACCGACACCGTGTTCCGGCTGGTAAAGATTGACTCCGCTTACCCGGAGCTGAAACGGCTGGAAGGACAGGACTGCGATCTTGACCACCTGAATCTGCTTGCCCGGGTATGCGGCGGGCTGTGCGAACGGGAGGACAGGCAGTTTCAGGCAGGAATCGTACTGAACGACGTCCGGGATCTCACCGGCATGATCAATACCGTGCTGAACTGTCAGCGGTATTCTCTGGCTGTTCCCGGCGAAAATCTTTCCGACGTCGGACGGAACCGGTATTTCGACCTTTACGGAGGTTATCCCGTCGGTTCGATCACCGATGAGGAATTCGAGCGGATGGGGGAGGAACTGCTGGCGCAGGAGGGAACGGATACGCCATACGGCAGGGTGTTCGTCAATGATATGCCGGAAAATCCTTTCTTTGACGGGAAGCATCTCCCCGCCTATTACGACAGGCCGGATCTGATCTTCGCGGTTTTCCTGAAACACGGGGATGACAGCGAATTTCTGACGCTCCCCTGCGCCGATACCGCCGTTTCGAAAGCGCTGCACCGCCTTGGAGTGAAAGATTCACGGGACTGTGAGGTAGAATTCGATACGCTGCAGGTCGATCTGGGGGAAACCGCCGATCTGCTCTGCAAAAATCCGCATACCGATATCTTCGGCGTCAACCGGCTTGCTGCGGCGCTGTCTCCGATGAACGATGAAAACATCGACATATTTCTTGCCGCCGTGCGGTTCATGGAACAGCGCTCTTCCGTTTCGTCCGCCGCCGATCTTGCGGACATTGCGCAGAACCTTTCCGACTTTGTGTATGTCCCCGGTGCTGACGATGCGTACAGCTACGGCCAGTACCTTATCCGGAAATCGGGACGGTACGAATACGACGAAAACCTCGACGACTACTACGATTACGGCAGTCTCGGTGCGGATACCGCCCGGCAGGAGAACGGCCTCTTTACGGAAGACGGCTATATCGGGATCTGCGGGGACTCGGTTCTGCTGGAAGGTATGAATTCATCCGAACAGGAGATGGGAGGGATGGTATGAGGGTCAATATCTATCAGCTGAAAGAGACTTCCGACGTAAAGTTCATGGATTACGATTTCACGCAGTCCCGCGGAGGGATCGATCCCGCCGATTACCGGTGTGTGTTCCGCGGGCATATCGAAGGGGATTCTCTGGAAGACGTCTATGCCGCGCTGAACGGCGATCATCCGGGGACCTATCAGGGGCATTCTCTTTCCGTGTCCGACGTGGTGGAAACGGTGGACGGGAACGGTTCCGAATTCCACTTCTGCGACGCTGTCGGCTGGAAGAACGTCCCCTTTGACAGTTCGCAGTGCGCCGAAATGGAGGGGATTCGGGTCCTTATGCTCCAGCCGCATCAGCCGCCGGTGGAAACCCGGGTCATGGACGACCTCGACCACTGGCAGAGAGCGGTCAGCGATCACGGCGAAGACGCGCTCATGGAAGTCACGTATCCGTTTGAGGACTGTGTGATCGTCGGAAACGAAGAGGCCAAGCTGAACGGCATGGAGGGAAACCGCCGTGTGGAAGGATCCGTCTACGCCGGGCCGATATTCCTTGTCGGCGACAACGGAGAAGGGGAATTCTGCAGTCTGACCGACGATCAGATCGAACGCTACGCCGAAAGATTCGCGGAGCCGGAAGTAATCCCGCAGGAGGAAGTTCAGGCGGATTCCGGCTTTTTCCTTTTCGGCTTCGATTGATCCCAAAATTTACAGAAGGGGGGTGACTGCCATGAACATCAGGGCGCAAATCACAAAAATGCTCGATAAAGGCAGGGTGAAAGCCTTTGCCGACATCACCATCGAGGGAATGTTCGCCGTGCACGGGCTGAAGCTGATCGAAACGGAAAACGGGCGTTTCGTCGGTTATCCCGCGAATTCTTGGAAGGACGGAAACGGCGAATACCACAACAGTGACATTGCGCATCCCGTTACCGCAGAAGCGCGGGCCGAAATTTTCAAAGCCGTCAATGACGCTTACAACCGGAAGCTCGCGGAAACCGAAGGAATGACCGAAGACGACGATCTGCCGTTCGGCATTTCAAACTAGAGTGTGTTTCCAAAGTCTGATTGACGAATTTTTCAAAAATAGAACTTGCAATCGAAACAAAATATTGATAGAATAAAGGCAAAATAAGCGGTAACGATCTGCGAGGGAATACGATGGCAAGACGCTTTGAAGTAAC
>JAZRXB010000291.1:0-6023 GCA_045600005.1 Eubacteriales bacterium
TCGAAATGCTGCGCGAGGCGGAAAAGCCGACCATCCTGCGCTGTCCGATCATCGGCGGCGTGAACGACAACGCCGCGCATTTCGCCGCCATCGCAAAGCTCGCTGAGGAAATGCCGAACTTCACCGCGGTCGAGTTCCTGCCCTATCACGAGCTGGGACTCAACAAAGCCGTCCGGCTCGGCACGGTACAGGAAAAATTCGGCGCGGTCCCGTCCGACCGCGTGCGTGAGCTGGTGAAGGAAACCGGCAGCGAACGTCTTGCCGCGCTCGCCAGAGTGACGAGCTGACCGCCATCCTGTGATTCATATCAGAAACGGAGGTACTGCCATGATTACACAGACTCTTGCAAAAAACTGGAAAACCTATCAAAAATACGACCTTGTCGTAGTCGGCGCGGGTCCTGCCGGCGTCGGCGCGGCGATCGCGGCGGCAAGACGCGGACTTCATGTCGCACTGATCGAAAGCTACGGCTTCGCGGGCGGCGTGGCGACGAAATCCTGCGTGCCGCTCTATTTCGGCTTCGGCGTGAACGACAAGCAGACGACCGCCGGTCTGTCCGACGAGCTGATCCGCAGGATGGATGAGCTGGGCGCGGCTTCCCTCATCCTCGACCACGGCTGCGCCATCCCCGAATACCTGCCCATCGCCGGACGTCCCTTAACGATGAAGGTCCAGCTCCAGCCCGAAACGCTCAAGCTCGTGATGCGCCGGATGCTCGAAGAAGCGGGCGTGGAACTGCTCTTTTACACCCGCGCCTGCGAAGCGGTCGTCGACGAAAGCGGACGAAGGATCACGGCGCTGCTCGTCAGTATGTTCGAGGGCGCTCTGCTCGTCGAAGCCGACCGTTTCATCGACTGCACGGGCGACGCGCTGATCTGTGCGCTGGCGAATCCGGACAGCGTGCGCAAATACAGCGACGACTTCAATATGCACAAGTCGATGTTCTTCTTCGTCGGCGGCGTGACGCCCTTCCAGCACGAATTCAACTGTGCGCTTTACAAAAAGCTCTATGCCGAGGGAAAGGTCCCGGGCGAGGTCTGGGCGCACTTCGGCTACTCGCTCCAGCTGAATCCGGGGGTCTGCCAGATCGCGGTCTGCTTTACGACGGGCGACGGCGTAAGCTCGGTCGACATGACCCGCATGGACGGAAAGATGCGCGAAAACGTGTTTGAGATCGTATCCTTCCTGCAAAAGGAAATGCCGGGCTTCCGGAACTGTTATCTGCTCGATACGGCTTTGCAGGTCGGCGTTCGCGGCGGACAGGGCATCGCGGGTCTGCGCGATATCTCGGTCGGCACGATCTACGAGCATGACAACTCCGACTGCGTTGCGCTGACGAACAAGAGCTGCGGCGCGCACAGCAACAAAAAGGGAGAATTCAGCTCCACGTGGGCGAGAAGCGAAAAGGGTGCGGGCAGCGTTCCGATGGGCGCGCTGATCCCGGCGGCGTTCGACAACGTACTCTGCGCAGGACGCGGCGTCTCGACCGAGCCGCAGCTCATCAGCGCGTTCCGCATGATGAACACCTGCATGACCATGGGAGAAGCGGCAGGTCTGATGACTTATCTCGCCGCGTCGAAGGGGATCCCGTTCGGAGATCTGCGCTACGATGAGCTTCGTCCGCTTCTCATCGAAAACCGGTTCATTCTGCCGGAAGACTGCGAGGAGGCGGCGTCATGCTGACACTATCGAATCTTTTCTCAGACGGCGCGGTGTTTCAGCGCGGTCGGGACATCATCGTTTTCGGCGAAGGAACCGGCTCCTTCCGCGCCGAATTCTTAGGCGAGGTCCGCGAGGTCGAAGCGAACGGACATTTTGAAGTCGTCTTCTCCGCGCATCCGGCGGGAGGTCCCTACGAAATGAAGGTCTGGCTTGACGGCGAAAAACGGGTCATCCGCGATCTGATGATCGGCGAGGTCTTCTTCATGTCGGGACAGTCGAACTCGGCGCTGACCATCGGCGAGACCTTTGATAAGGACACATTTTTTGAATCCGACCCGTATGTCCGCGTCTTCATGAGACGCCGTCCCGAGGTAGACTCGCTTGCGATCATCCGTCACGCGGAGGGACTGTTCAGCGAGCGCTGGACCTCTCTGAAAAGCGGGGATTCCAACTACTGGAGCGCGATTTTACTGCACGTCGCGCTTTATTACCGCAAAAAGCTCGGCATTCCGATCGGGTTCATCCAGTGCGACAAATGGGGAACGCTGATCCAGTCATTCTTGAACGAAGGATCGAACGCGATGTTCCGGGACGAATTCGAGGGCTATCTTTCCTCCCTCTCTCCCGAAGCGCGGGAGAGACGTCTGCACGGCCGCCATGCGTGGGACGGCAATGCTTTCCTCTATCACTTCATGTTTGAAGCGCTCTTCCCCGTCCAGTTCCGCGCGGCGATCTGGTATCAGGGCGAAGCGAACGTCGGCGAGGACGCTTTCCACGACCGTATGCTCGCGCGTCTGATCGAACAGTGGCGGGAGGATTTCCGGAATGATGACATGGCGGCGGCGGTCATCGGCATCAACGACCATCCCGATAAGGGGCGCGTCGGCACGACCCGTCTGCGCGAGTCGCAGAAGCGCGCCTGCTCGCTCGTCCCGAACGCGGTCTTTGTGAAGATCGACGATCTCGGCGAATACGCGCAGATCCATCCGCGTAACAAGCGCGAAGCGGCGGCAAGAGTCTGCGAAGCGCTGGACACGATCCTGTAAACGCGGATCAATAAAAAAACGACGGTTTGCCGTCGTTTTTTTATGTCCTCATGTGCAGACCCGCTTCACCTGAAGAACCTTCCCTTTGGGGAAGGCGGCGCGAAACGCCGGATGAGGTCACGTTCACAGCCCGAGATTCTTTTTCCGCCATGCCATGGGCGTCATGCCGACCGTCCGATGAAAGGCTTCCGAAAAGTGCGAAAGTTCACACCACCCGCATTCCTCCGCTACGCGCGAGACGGTCATATCGGGTGACGCCAGCAGCCGGCAGGCAAGCTCGATGCGCAGCCCGTTCACATATTTCATCGGCGGTATGCCGGCGGCGGCGGTGAACAGCTTGCGGAAATAGACCGTGCTGATGTGCGACCTTGCCGCCATTCTGTCAAGCGTCAGCGACGGATCGCAGTAATACGCATACAGATACTCGACCGACGGCGCGATCATCGCGGGAAAATCAGGCGCGTGAACCGTCCCGTTCGCCTGCGCGATCGCCGCAAGGATCCCGTAAAACAGCGACAGCGCTTCGCATACGCCGAACAGCGGACGCGCCGTTATGCCCGCCAGCCGCCGCACATCCTCGATCATCTGACCGCCGACCGGGCAGGGGAACGTTACAAGCGCGTCCGAGCCGTTCAGGTTCTCCGCCTCAAAATTGACGACCCACGCTCTGCCGTCGGTCAGGTAGATATCCCGATAGTCCGACCCCTTCGGCATCAGGATCGCCGTTCCCGGCGACACCTCGAACGGAGCCGTTTTCGCCGGGTCGTGTTTCAGATCGAAAAAGCGGATCGTCCCGCTCTCAACGACCACCAGTCCATGATCCGCCCGGTTCATTTTTCCGAGCGCCGTTCCCTTCCGCATCGGCGCGACCAGAGTCTGATGCAGCTCGCTCACGCGGACAGTATCAATATTCATAAGCTCACTTCCTCATACTCCTGATTATATCACACTGTTCCGTTCTCTGTCAAGGAGAATCTGTATCAGAATCCGTAAATTCCGTATCACATCCGTCATTGCCGCCCTGACCGGAACATGGTATAATGAAGACAGCCTGAAATCTTCGAAAGGAAGTACTCTCACATGAATTTCACAGACAGAATCGCTCTTGTCACCGGAGCCGCTTCGGGCATCGGACGCGCCGCCGTGGAAAAGCTCGCCGAGGGCGGCGCATCGCTTGTTCTCGTCGACCTCACGGAAGAATCGCTCGCACCGATTGCCGCAGAGCTTTCAGAGCGCTTTGGTGCCGAAGTTCTCCCGCTTGCCTGCGACGTGTCGGACGAAACGCGCGTCGAAACGGTCTGCCGTCTCGCGGAAGAACGCTTCGGACGGGTCGACATCCTCATCAACAACGCCGGTATTTTCCGCTGTGACGTCATGCCCTTCGACCGCCAGACCAGCGATATGTGGAAAAAGAAGGTCGACGTCAACATCTACGGTACGATGTACTTCTGCCATGCGCTGATCGGCGGAATGTATGAGCGCGGATATGGGCGCATCGTCAATATCGCATCGGTCGCCGGACTGTACGGCATCCGGGGCATGGTCGATTATTCGATGACCAAGGGCGCGATCCTCTCGTTCACCTACGGTCTCGCCCGCGAAGCCGCGGAACACGGCGTCGCCGTCAACTGCGTATCTCCGGGCAACATCGGCTCAAAGTCGGGCGACGGCGGAGAATCGCTCTCCTATTTTGCCCGCCGCGGCACGCCGGAGGAATGCGCAAACGTCATCTGCTTTTTAGCCAGCGACGAAGCAAGCTATGTTTCCGGCGTCAACTACACGGTCGACGGCTGCCGGAAGAAAATCTGAATCGAAAAAGAAAGGGGAATACATCATGAAAAAACAGCTGTCCTTCGCGCTTGCCCTCTGTCTGATGTCCGGCATGGTTTCCTGCGGGAATACGCCCGTCTCTCCGTCCAATGAAACGAAGCCGGTCGAAACGACCGCGCCTGACCCGCATCCCCTGCTGTCCGCGCTTCCAGACGCCGATTTCGGCGGATACGATTTCCGTATCTGCGGCGAGATTCAGAAAGACCACTACGAGGTCGAGGAGCAGACCGGCGAGGTCGTCGACGACGCGGTGTGGAGCCGCAATTCCTCGGTTTCGGAACGCTACAACGTAAAGCTCACCTATCAGCTCGTCGAATGGAAAAAGGGACCCGATCTCATCAAAAACAGCGTCATGGCAGGCGACAACGCCTTTGATCTTGCGACCTGCACCCACCTGTATCTCGGCGGACTGCTGACCTCCGGCTGTTTCCTTGACTGGAACACGATCCCGAACGTCGATCTCACAAAGCCTTACTACACCGCCGCCGCCAATGAGACCTATTCGCTCGGCGACAAGACCATGCTGCTGTTCGGAGACTTCATGGACTCGAACCTGACCAAATGCTGGGTCTACCTCTTCAACAAGCGCCTTGCCGACGAATACAGGCTCGGCGACCTCTACGAGACCGCCCGGTCGGGAAAATGGACGTATGATTTCCTGCGTAAATCCATCATGGATCTGCACAGCGACCTTGACGGCAACACCGTTTTTGACAAGCACGACTTCTATGGTCTGATCACCGACATCTACGCCGCCGTCGACGCCTACGCCCGCTCGTTCGGCTTCACTGCGATCACGAAGGACGAAAATAATCTGCCGAAGCTCGACTTCTGGCGCGAATCGACCGCCGACGCCTATCAGAAGCTCTATGACCTCTACTACAACACGCCCGGTCTGTTCGTCCACGAAGGCTCCGGCATGGAAAACCTCGCCACCTTCGCCGAGGGCAACAGCGTTTTCACGACCGCTCAGATCGCCTTTCTGAACAAAGAAGAACTGCGCAATATGGCGGACGACTACGGCATTCTTCCCTATCCGAAGCTGAACGAGACCGACGACATTTACGCGACCTTCCTGTCGGGAACCTATTCGGCGCAGATGATCCCGTCCAGTGCGCCCGCATCCTCGCTGGAACGGACCGGTATCCTCACCGAAGCGCTCAACGCCTACTCGCATGAGCTGGTCTTCCCCGCGCTCTACGACGTTTCGATCAAGAACAAGGCGGCGCGCGACGCGGAATCGGTCGAAATGCTTGACCTTGTCGTCGCCGGACGGCGCTATTCCTTCGATTCGCTTGACGAACAGAAATTCAAGCTCTCGCCAGTCTGTGTGCTGCGGAACAACATCCAGAAAAACGTTGAAAGCATCGCGTCCTACTATGAAGCGAACCGCGCCTCCTGCGAGGGATGGATCACCTCGATGATCGAAGCGGTGCAGAACTGACCCGCCGCCGAAACAAAAAATGCGCCCGGTTTCATGCTCCT
>JAZRXB010000292.1:0-18649 GCA_045600005.1 Eubacteriales bacterium
TATCCGTCCTCTTCGATGCCGTCGTCCGGCTCCTCCGCAGGCTCTTCCGGTACGGGTTCCTCATCGGGGATGGGCTCTTCATCTATGACGGGGGCAGGCTCCTCATCCTCCGGGAGAGGCGTCACAGCGGGCTCCTCCTGCTGTTCGGTCTGCTCTTCGGCGGGAAGCGTCTCCTCCTGCTCCTCTATGGGAGCGGGCTCTTCCTTGACGGGCTCGGTCTGCTCTTCCGCTTCGTCTATCAGGGGAAGGTCGTTTTCGGCGCCCTCGGCGGAATTTGCCAGATCCGACGCCAGATCGATGGCTTCGTCAAGACTGCACCCGGCGAGGCCGAGTACGAATATCAGTGCCAGCAAAAGCGCCGGCAGCCGTTTGATAAGCTTTTTCATATCGTTCCTCCAAAAAGAAGTTTGTCCTTTCATTCTATCATTTTCGCGGTATTTTATCAATCTTATTTTCCCGGCTTTCTGCCGATGCCCAGCTCCTCGTTTTTGCCGTAGCCGTAGGTGATGCTGCCCTTGCCGTGCTTTTGGCGGATATTGGCCACCATCTGCTCAAGCTTTTCCCGCTTTTCGGCCTTTTCCGCGCCGCCTGTATCGAAGAAGGAGAGCTGGACGTTGTCCTCCTCCATGGGGACAAGATCCTGACAGGTGACGGTGATAAGCCTTATGGGGCTTTTCATGTCCCAGTTCTTTTCGATAAGCTCCATGGAGGCGGCGGTGATATCCTGCCAGAGGAGCGTGGGCCGGGGGAGAGTCATCTGCCTTGAGATGGTCTTAAAGCCCGGGTCCTTGATCTGTACCTGCACGGTGCGGCAGCGAAGAGCGTGACTTCGAAGGCGCATGGCCACCGAGTCCGCCAGGTAGGAGACGCCCTCCTTTATCTCCTCTCTGCCCACCAGATCCCGGCGGAACGTGAAGCCGTTCCCGATGGATTTAACGGGCCTCGGCTCATAGTAGGAGCGGACCGGCTCGTCGTCAAGGCCGTTGGCATAGCGCCATATCTGATCGCGGTGCTTGCGGAAGGCGGCGACCATGGCCTCCCGGCTGCTGGCGGCAAGCTGTCCCACGGTGGTGATGCCGAGGGAGCGGAGCTTTTTGACGGTTGGGAACGATTATTTGTCCTCGCCTGCGAGCGGGCATTCGATGACGCAGTGCTCGGCGTTGCCGGGACGGCCCTTCGTGATCGGGTCGCGCTGTACCAGACCGGAAGCGAGCTGTTCTGCCGAGATCTTGCCGTTCGGCATGAGATCGAGCTTCGAGCCGAGGCAGTCGTCGCCGTCGCGGTTGGTCAAGACGTAGCGGGAAGCCCACTGGCATCTTGCCGTGTTGACCGGGATGTACCTGAACGAAACGCCTTCGACGTTCAGCGTGATCTCGTTCGCTTCCTCAAACGCGGTCATCGGGCAGAGTGCGAAGCACTTTTTGCAGTCCGCGCACTTGGTCTGAACCGCGTTCGGCTTCATTTCGTCGGCTGCGAGCGGAGCGTCGGTGACGACGCAGATGAACTTCTGGTTGATGCCGTACTTTTCGGTGTTCAGCGTGCCGCTGTACGTGACGTCGCCGAGACCGGCTGCGGCAGCCTCGAACGCGCAGTCGAACGGCGAGCTGTATTCGCCTCTCGGGCTGCAGATCGGGGAACCCATGCCGATGAGGTCGCGGGTCAGAACGGCGTTGTAACCGGCGCGGCGGAGCGTCTTGACGGCTTCGAGACCGACGAAGGACAGCTCGTTCTGTGCCTGAGACTGCGCGAAGATGAACGGTCCGACCGCTTCGGCAGGCTCGCGTCCGGCGCGGAACGCCGCAGCTGCCGGATAGCTCATGCCGATGACCAGCACGTTCTTCGCGCCGGGCAGATAATCCTCCGGGCGATAGAGCCTGCGGGCGGTTTCGGTGACGACCGGGTCGAAGACGCGGAAGGCGGGGTTCTTGTCGCGGACCGAGAAGAGCTGTTCACCGTCCTTGACCGGCTTTAACTGATCGACGATCGCGTTGATGCGGGAGACGGGTGCGACGCCCATCATATCGGCGCAGTACGTGCCGACGATCTCGGCGAGCTGTGCCTTGAGGTCTTCGGCCGTGGTCTCGGGCTCGTAGCCTTCGAGGAACCAGTCGCGTTCTTCGAGCGGCGCGTCGGTGATGACGGCCATTCTCGATACGGTCTCGCCCTCTGCAAGGTCGAAGGAGACGAATTTTTCAAGATAGGATGCGCAGCTCGACATATTCGGCATGACGCTGTAACCGAGCTTTTCGATGATGCGGGCGACGTCATAGTTCGCGTATCCGAGACCGAGGCTCAGCGCGGTGTTGACCGGCGCCTTCATCTTCCATTTCAGTTCTTCGGGAGCCGAAGCGGTGGCGGCGTAGGACTTCGCGGACAGGAAAATGACGTTCTTCGTGCCGGGCATCTTGGCGGACAGATCGTAGCCCTGTTCCTTCATCTTCTCGGCGGAGACGATGGTGATGCGCTCGACGTGATATTTCAGAGCGACCTCGCTCATCATGTCGTAGACCTCGCGGCTGACGGCGAGGGACGGGTCGGCGATGAGACGGCGGCGGCGGTTGTACGGCGCGTAGCTTTCGTCGCGGAAGCGGAGAGCCTTCGGCACGCAGACCTTGAGGCAGACGCCCATTTCACCGTGTCTTCTGCCCTTTTCGGCTTCGCGCTGGATGATCTCCTTTTCGGTCACGACGTCCGGGATCACGTCGTCAAGGTCGAGGTCGAAATGCTCGCCCCACGCGCAGCGCCACAGGTTCTTGTTGGCGAATTTATGATGGTAGACTCTGCCGTCGGCGTCGCGGATGTTCAGTTCCTTGACGCCCTTCACTTCCTTGCGGTAAGCGTCGGTCGGGCAGCAGCGGATGCACTCACCGCACATATCGCAGAGCGTTCCGCCGGGCAGCAGGGGAGTCGGTTCCAGCTCGGCGTCGGTGATGATCGAGACGAAACGGTTGCGGGGACCGTATTCGGGGGTCAGAGCCAGACCGTTCCAGCCCATTTCGGACAGACCGGCGCAGACCGAAGCGTAGATATGCGACATATCCGGAGAGAACACCGCGTCAAGCTCCTTGTAGGAACGATAGCGCCAGATGTTCGACGAGACGATCGGAACGGCGTTGTAGCCGTTGTTGTCGAGGTAATGCGCGATCTCGAAGGAGATGTGATCGAGCTTGGTGTTCATCGTGTACTGAACGGCGTAGGACTCGAAGACCTGGCTCTTGCCGTGTTCGCCGCCTTCCAGCTCCATTGTAGCGTCGGGGTGATGGATGGCGCAGACGATGACCGTCTTGGCGGAAGGCATGATGCCCTGAGGGCTCATCTTGATGGGCGCTTCGTCAAAGCGGCAGATCGGGGCGAAGCCGATGAGGTCGGCGCCGAGGTCGCGCGCGAGCTTTTTGATCCGTTGTGTCATTCTGGTATCCATAACGTGCATCCTTTCCGAAAAACAGAAATTTATGACTTGTACTTTTGAATGGGAGATGATCTGACCATACCGTCAGTTTCAGTCGAATTATACCATACAGTCCCGGATTTGTCAAGCGTTTTGCACGTCCCGGACGGACGGTTTGGAAAATTTGCGTGAAAAATCGGACGATATGTGTACTATCCGCCCAAAAGAAAGGTCAGCCCTTTCCCGGACGGAAGGAGCTGACCGAATCGGCTGACGCGGTTCAGCCGAGGATATCCGACAGATTCGCTAAGATCTTCGCCGCCACGTCGGGCTTGTTCATCGAGTAGACGTGAACGTTCTTGATGCCGTTGGCGTACAGGTCGATGATCTGGTCGGTCGCGTAGGCGATGCCCGCCTGCTTCATGGCGGCGGGATTGTCGCCGAACTTGTCGACGAGGCTCTTGAAGCGCTGGGGCATGAAGGAGCCGGAGAGCTTGATGGCGCGTTCGACCTGTTTTCCGTTGGTGATCGGCATGATGCCGGGCAGGATCGGCACGGTGACGCCCGCTTCGCGGATCTTGTAGAGGAAATTATAGAGCAGATTGTTGTCGAAGAACATCTGCGTGGTCAGAAAATCGCAGCCGGCTTCGACCTTTTCCTTCAGGTGGAGGATATCCTCCTTCTGGTTGACGCTTTCGGGATGGACCTCCGGGTAGCACGCGCCGCCGATGCAGAAATCCGCGCCGCTTTCCTTTAATTCCCGTACCAGATCGACCGCGTGGTGATACGCCCACGCCGAACGGTCGGACTGTTCAAGCTCAGGGGTCAGGTCGCCGCGCAGCGCCATGACGTTTTCGATGCCGGCGCGCTTCATGTCCTCGATGCGCGCGCGGACCGTTTCACGGGTGGAGGATACGCAGGTCAGGTGCGCCAGCGTCGGCACGCCGTGCGCTTCCTTGATATTCTTTGCGATGTCGAGCGTGTAGCGGCTCGTACCGCCGCCCGCGCCGTAGGTGACGCTGACAAAGCTCGGATGCAGCTCGGCGATCTCCTCGGTCGCGGCACGGACGTTTTCAAAGGCGGTGTCGGTTTTGGGCGGAAAGACCTCGAAGGAGAGGGACAGACGGTCCCCGGTGAGAATTTCGGTGAGTTTCATGATTCTTTTCCTGCCGTGCGGCGGGCAGATCCTTTCAAATAAATTTTATATGGTGCAGAGTCAGCCGATCGCTTCGCGCGTCAGACGGATGGCGTCCGCCATTTCATAGTCCTTGTGATAGACGCTGCTGGTTCCGGCGACGAAGATCGATGCGCCGGCTTCGCTTAACTTTTTCGCGTTCTCGAAGCTGACGTTGCCGTCGACCTCGATGGGGAGAGCGCCATAACCGCGCTCCGTGAGCAGACGGCGGAGCCGGGCGGTCTTGCCGATGGTCGAGGGGATGATCTTCTGACCGGCGAAGCCGGGGTTCACCGTCATCAGAAGCACGCCGCTCAGGTCGTCCATCACCTCGTCGAGCGCAGACAGCGGCGTTGCGGGATTTAACGCCAGCATCGCCTTCGCGCCGCGCGAGCTTAAATCGGCGAGACACTTCTGCACGTGCGCGGTGCTTTCAAAGTGGATGCTGACAAGCTCGCCCGGCTGCGGGTCGAACCAGCCGAGCATCCGCTCGGGTTCCTCGACCATCAGGTGAAGGTCGAGCGGAATGTCGGTCATCTGTCGGATCTGTCTGACAAGATCGGTCCCGAACTGGAGGTTCGGAACGAAATGACCGTCCATGACGTCGATGTGCAGGTATTCGATCTTCTCCTTTTCAAACAGGCGAAGCGTCTTTTCAAGCTCCGTCATCTTCCCGCACATCAGGGAAGGGGAGAGCATACGGGCGATACTGCGATCAGGCATGAAAGTCCTCCGATCAGGAATGATTATCATCCATTATATCAGATTTTCCGCGCAAATGCAAGAGAAAACGAAAGATTCGCGGCAGATTCCGGGATTTTTTCGGAAAAATGTACTCTTGACAAAGCAAAGGGGAATGTGGTAAAATATTCTATATAATAAAAATCGTCATGAACATTGATCGAGGAGAAAGTATGGAATTCAACAGACTCATCCGCGATTTCGAGAAGGGCATCGAGATCGAGGGCTTCTACATCCTGAAAAACGCCACGCCCAAAACCACCGCCGCCGGAAAAGCCTACCTGAACGCCGTCCTCGCCGACCGGACGGGGACCATCGAAGCCAAGCTCTGGGACTACACCGGTCCCATCGGACTGGCGGACGAGGGGAAGGTCGTCAAGATCAGAGGAAACGTCACCGAATACCGCGGCGAGCTTCAGGTCACGATCGAGCGCATCCGTATGCCTGTCGTCGGCGACAAATACGAGATGGACGACCTCGTATCGAGCGCGCCCATCGACGTGGACGAATATTATGAGAAGCTGACCGGATACGTCGATTCGATCACGGACGAGGATTACCGGAAGATCTGCGCCGCCATGCTGGAACGGCACAGCGCACAGTTAAAGGATATCCCGGCGGCGAAAAGTATGCACCACAGCTTCCTGCACGGGCTTCTGATGCACACGGTCGATATGCTGAAAACCGCCGATTTTCTCGCCGGACATTACGCCGAGGTCATTGACCGCAGTCTGCTCATTGCAGGCACGATGCTGCACGATATCGCCAAGATCGAGGAATTCACGTTCTCCGAGCTGGGGCTGGTCTCCGACTACGCGCTGAAAGGGCAGCTGCTCGGTCATCTGACGATGGGCGCGGAGGAGGTCGGACGTCTGGCAGAGGAGCTCGGCGCGCCGGAGGAAAAGGCGATCCTGCTCCGCCATATGCTGCTGTCGCACCACGGCGAGCCGGAATACGGCGCGGCGGTCAGACCGATGTGCGCGGAAGCCGAGCTGCTCTCCTACATCGACCTCATCGACAGCCGGATGGAGATCTACGCCGAGGTGCTGGAGGACGTTCCCGCCGGAAAATTCAGCGGACGTGTCGCCGCGCTGGACGGCAAACGGCTATACAGCCATCTCACCGACGAAAACTGAACCGATATGATCAAAGGCGGAACACCCATTAAAGGGCGTTCCGCCTTTCTGTGTTCGCCGCAGGATGGGAAACGGACGCGCCTCAGAGCGTCAGCGTGAAGCCGAACGTGCCGTCTCCGTGATAGGAATAGTCGATGAAATGCGCCGTTTCGCGCTCCTCCATGCCGAGGTGACAGACCAGACGCGGCGTGAAATCCGCTTTTGACAGCTTCGGCTCTGCCGGGATGACCGGCAGAAGCTCTGCTCCCGCGATGCGGACCGCCCCGTCCGAGACGACCGGCTTTATGCGGGTGACGAAACGTTCGGTGATCTCGCTCACGCCCGCAATGGCGTCGGTGATCGTCACCGACTGACAGTCGAGCGACCAGACGCGCACGAAATGCAGTCCGGGCAGGTCATACGCGCCCGACAGGTCCATGACGATCCGCTCGCGGTCGGCGCGGATCACCTTCGCGGCGAACTCAGCCCCCGCCTTCTGCGGCTGTCCGTCGAGGATCGGCAGGGAATGACCCTCCGACATGGCGCAGACGTAATCCTTATAGCGGCGCGAACCGAAATAGCCGCCGTCGTATTCCGGCCAGCCGAGGTCGTCCAGTAAGAACTGTCCGTCTTTCAGGACGAAGAAGCTGCCGACGTCGTTGTGATTGTGCGATTCTCCGTTGTGTCCGCCCTTGCAGGAAAAGCTGAAACCATAGCGGCTGCGGATATACCACTGGGTCTCGGGATAATCGACGCGCTCCGGCAGGACCGGCGACGGAGCGAGCGTTTCGTCGTACCACAGGAGATTGCGCGAGATATCCGCAAAGCGGCAGCGCTCCTCGTCGCCGAGCCTTGCTTCAAAGCGCTCGTCGGGAAGCGGCAGATCGGGGTATTCCTTTTTCAGGAAATGATACAGACCGATGTTGAAGTTCAGCCGGTGCGGTCCGTCCGAATAGGGGACGGTCAGGTTCTCGCCGAGATAGACGGCAAAGCCGAACTTCGCGGCGGCTTTTACCTTCGGCAGCGCGAAATAGTCGATCGCTCCGTCGGAATGATCGCGCAGAAGCGACGCCGCGTAGACGAAGTTGCCGAACCCGTAGGACCAGTAGAGCGCGCCCTCCGTGCAGCAGCCGTCGTTCTGATAGCTGTCAAGGAACAGGTCAAGGCTGGCGAGCAGATTTTTCTTCGCCCGTTCAAATTCCTCAAAAAGTCCGAGACGCAGAAAGGTGTTGATCACACCGTTTGCGCAGACTGCCGACCAGTTGTTGCGTCCCCAGCGCTGCGGCTTTTCGAGATAGGGGGTCACGACGCGGCGCATCAGCTCATAGCGGATGCGCGCTTTGAGCGGTTCGGGCAGAACGTCTTTGCATTCGCAGAGGATGTCGGACAACGCGCCCGCGGTCTCGGCGGCGAACAGGTCGATGCGCGTGACCAGCTCTCCGACCGTTTTCGCTCCTGTGACGTGCGCGGGAAGCGCCCATGTGTATTCTTCGAGGATCGCGTTCAGAATGTCGCAGAACGCGGGCAGATATTCGTTCTTTCCGAGCATGACCATCGCCCACAGCACGTCCATGCGTTTGCGGTGTTCAAAATAGTCGGTCTCGTATTCGACGCGGCTGCCGGTTTCGGCAAACAGGCTGAATTTCATGTAGGACAGCGCGATGGGCGGCGTTTTCACGTATTCTTCGGCAAGAGGAAAGAAGTTTTCAAGATACGCGCGGGTGTGCGCGTTGTCCGGCAGACGGTTCGGAAGCGGTTTGAGCATGATGATCTTCCTTTCAGACAGATTTTTTCCATTCGAGCAGATAACGGTAATGTAAGCCGTACCGGAGCTTCGCGCCGGGCAGGAGCTTCTTTGCGGCGCGGCGGACATCCTTCATCGGCGGCAGAGAGAACGAGACGGGAACGCCGCGCTCCTCACATGGGCTGATGCGGCAGAGCCTTGAGACGACATACGACGGCAGGACGCGAAGCGCCTCGATGAGATGATCGGCGGTGGACGACGGCTCTGCCAGTCCGACGACGATCAGCCTGCCGCCCGGCGCAAGCAGGGAGACGGCTTTTGCGAGCGCGCTTTCCGTCTCCATATGATGGAGAGAAGCGGAGAACAGCACGGCGTCGAAGGGGGCTTCCGGCGCGAAGGCTTCAAAAGGAATGCATTCAAAGCGAACGTCCGGAGACGCGCGGTTCTCACGCGCCGTGCGGATGCAGTCGGGAAACGGGTCGACGCCGACGAGGACCCGTTCCGGCGCGCGCAGATACGAAATGAGCAGACCGTCTCCGCAGCCGACGTCAAGGACCAGCCGGCAGCCGTCGGTTTTCTTTCTGATCCACGGATAATAGGCGGTGTTGTGATTCCAATAGGGAAGTTCGGACATGATGAGACCTTTCAGACGAACGGCGGGGGATGATCCGCCGTTTTTTCATGATAGATTATAGCATATTCCGTGAGCTTTGTAAAGTGCGGAAGTCTCATCCGCGTGAGAAAGTGTTTCATTTTGTTTCATTTTTCAGGTCTGTTGACTTTTTCCGGCTTCATGTGATATACTGAAAACAGAATAATCCCGAAATAAAATATAGCCGATTGTAAAATGTCTCAAGGTAATGAACGTTATAATAAAATTCGTTTTTATGTCGGCTTTGCCGACATAAAAACACCTCTAAGGCGGGCTGGGGCGAACCCTCGAGCCGAAATTATGGGGGGAGCCGTCAAAACAAGTTTTGCCGGCAACGATAAGCGCGAGTACCGATTGTAAAACGAAGTTTTACATTCGACTACCCGGAATAAAATAAAAAGGAGAATATCGGATATGCTGAAACGAAAAACGGCGCTTGCGGTCCTTCTTTCCCTTCTCTGCGGCATCTTTGCTTCCTGCGGCGGTACGCCGGCCGGAGAACCCGGCTCGGACGCGCCCGCAGACGACACGACAACCGAAGCGGAGACCTCGTCCCCCTATGCCGACAATCTTCCCGAACTGGATCTCGGCGGCGAAAAAGTCACGTTCCTGTACCGTGCCGAGAGCATCGGCGAGTTTTACGTGGAAGAAAGCAATGGCGAGATCGTCGACGACGCCGTTCACGACAGTATGCGCGCCGTCGAGGAACGTCTGAACGCCAAAGCCGAGATCATCACGCGCGACTGCATCGCCGACCGGTCGGCTTACCGGGATCACATCGTGCAGACCATTCAGGCGGGCGACGACGTGTACGACTGGTGCGACCTGATGGCGGACGAGCTGCGTTATATCGTCACGCTCGGCGTGCTGGCGGACCTAAAGGACGTGGATTATCTCGACTTCGATCAGCCGTGGTGGGCGAAATCGCTGGCAGAGGAAGCGACCATCGGCGGAAAGCTGTTCAGTCTGGTCGGCGACTATTCGCTCAGCTTCTTAAAGAACACCTTCTGCGTCTACTTCAACAGGACCGTCGCGGAGAACTTCGGGATCAAGGCGTCCGACCTCTATTCCTGTGTGCTGGACGGCAAATGGACGCTTGACAAAGCCATCGAGGTCTCGAAAAAGGCTGTCGCCGATCTGAACGGCGACGGGAACTATGGTCTTGAAGACAGTCTCGGCTTCGTGATGCACGACCGCTATCACCTCTGCGGCTTCGCTACCTCGACCGATGTACGCTACTACACAAAGAACAAGAGCGGCGAATGGCAGTATTCCTTCGGAACCGAGCATGACATCGCGGCGATCGAAAAGATCAATCAGCTTTTTGTCGGCACGACGGGCAATCTGCTGAACTGGGGCACACGCACCAACACGTCCGGCGCGGTCAGCTACGCCGACTTTACCAATCAGTTTGCCAACGATAAGGTCCTGATGATCACCGCGCAGATGGACGACGCCGCTGCCGACCTGCGCGACATGAGGAACGACTACGGTCTGCTCCCCTTCCCGAAGTACGACGAAAAGCAGGCGGACTACTACACGTCCAGCCGCACGACCCACTCGACGATGGTCATGCCGATCACCTGCTCGAATCCCGACCGCGCGGGCGCGTTCATGGAAGCGCTCGCAGCGTCCAACCATCAGTCGGTCACGCCGACCTACTTCGAGCTGGCGCTGAAGACCAAGTATTCCCGCGACAACGAGTCGGCGGTCATGTACGATCTCATTCACAACAGCCGCGTGCTGAGCTTCAGCTACATTTACGCGCAGATCGTCAAGACCTCTCCGACCGAGACCTTCCTTGCAGGCTGCAGAGATCCCGGCGATATCGCCTCGAAGCTCGCTTCGATCAAGGAAGCAAACGTCACGAGTCTTGCCGCTTACCTGAAAGAAGTTTCGTGAGCCGGATAATGACCGGTTTCCCATACCGGGACGGACCGCACGGTCCGTCCCGTTTTTTCGTCCGCCACGACCTCCCGCGCGTCGAAAAAACGCAGAAAAACAACGAAAATGTTTCGTTGATAGCACCGTTGATTTTGCGCGGCGGATATATTACAATGAATCTGTAAACCGGGAAAAGCCATGGCGCCCGGCGGCAGATCAGAATATCTTGAGGGAGGAAAAACGAATGAAAAACAAAGCTGCACTTTCCGTCATGCTGGCGCTTCTTCTGATGGGCGAGACCATTCTCACCGTTTCCTGCGGAGGAGACTCCGGAACGCCGTCCGGCGAAACCTCTGACGGGGCCGCGTCGGAGACCGAAGCCGTTTATGAGCTTCCGAAGGCGGACTACGGCGGAAAAACGATCAATATGTTCTTATGGGACGGCACGACCTTCGTGATGGAGGAGGAGGACGGCGACGTGCTGGACGATGCGATCTATCATCGCAACCGCGATGTGGAGGAGTTGTACAACATCAAATTCGCCTTTCAGCTTGCGCCCGGCGGAGTGAGCGACTGGTCGAACTGGATCGGCACGCTGAACGCGAGCGTCATGTCCGGCGACGACGCGATCCAGCTGGCGGGCGGTTATGCCTACCGTCTCTCGTTCGCGTCTCTGGAGGGCGGGTTCCAGAACTACAACGATATGCCGCAGATCGACTTCTCAAAACCGTGGTGGCCGAGCAACCTTACCGAAGCGGGCAACCTCGGCGGCGCGCTGTACATGGTCCTCGGCAATATCGAACGGTCCTACTATGACAATACCTATATGATGGGCTTCAACAAGCGGCTTGCCGAGGAACAGAAGGTCGGCGATCTGTATCAGATGGTGCGCGACGGCAAATGGACGACCGACGTTTTCAACACCGTCATCAAAAACAGCGGCGCGGATATCAACGGAGACAGCGTGCTGGACCTGAACGACCAATACGGCTATGTCACCGACCTGAACATGGGCATCGACGCCTGGATCAACGCCTGCAATGTGAAGATCACCGAACGTGAAAAGGACGGAACGCCGTACCTGCCCGGACTCACCGACCATTACGTCGAGGTCCAGGAGTGGGTCAAGAGCATGACCGAACAGCCCTATGTCTGGTATAACAGCACCTTGACCGGCATCTTCCGCGGCGGACGTGCGCTGCTCACCCGGATGATGGCGGACGGTATGATCGGTTTCCGCGACATGGAGGACGATTTCGGCGTTCTGCCTTATCCGAAGTGGGACGAAGAACAGGAGAGCTATCAGACCTACAACTCGATCGGCAATGCGACCGGCTTTGCCGTTCCCGTCACCGCCGACGCGGACATGATGGGGACGATCATCGAAGCGCTCGCCTACCTTGGCTGGAGAGACGTTCTGCCGGAATACTATGAGAAGTCGCTGAAAGGCAAGTCCGCACGCGACGACGAGTCCGAGGAAATGCTCGACATCGTTTTTAACAACATCCGCTACGATTTCACACAGTTCTATTCCTACGTCTTCGGCGACCAGAAGTCGCCGTCGATGCTGATGCGCATGACGCTGAAAGAAAACCGTGAGATCGCCTCGATGTGGGCGGCGGACGAGAGCCTGTATCAGGAAACGATGAAGAAGCTCATCGAAACGCTGAAATAAACCACGGAAAACTCATCGAAACGCTGAAATAACCTGCGAAAAAGCTGCGCGGACGCGCGGCTTTTTCGTTTTTCGGACGGATTTCGGTTGATTTCCCGCTCTTAGTGTGGTATAATAGACAGAAAAAAGACCAAAGGAGTCATCCTTATGAAAATCGTTGTTCTCGACGGCTTTGCCGTCAATCCCGGCGACCTTGACTGGTCGTTTTTCAGCCGCTATGGCGAATATGAAGTCTACGACAAGACCCCCAATTCCGAATGCATCGAAAAGTGCAGAGGAGCAGAGGTCGTCTATACCAACCGCGCGCTGATCACGAAGGAGCTGCTCGACGCCTGCCCGACCGTGAAATACGTCTCCGCGCTGGGAACGGGGTACGATATGATCGACATCGAAGCCTGCCGTGCGCGCGGCGTGAAGGTCGTCAACATTCCCGCCTATTCCACCGTGTCGGTCGCACAGCACACGGTCCATCTCCTGCTCACGCTGTTCACCGATCTTGACGGAATGCAGGATATCGTCCGCACGGGCAACTGGACGGGACAGCCGGGCTATCCGTATCAGAACGTCCGCTATACCGAGCTTGACGGTCTGACGCTCGGACTGGTCGGCTGCGGTCATATCGGCAGACGGGTCGCCGCCATCGCGTCGGCGTTCGGTATGAGAGTGCTTGCCCACACGCCGAATCCGCACGAAAACACTGACGTGATCACCTACGTCCCGCTCGACACGCTGCTCGCCGAAAGCGACGCGGTGTCGCTCCACTGCCCGCTGAACAGCGAAACGCGCGGGATGGTCGACAGAGCGTTCCTCGCCAAAATGAAGCCGGGCGCACGGCTCGTCAACACCGCGCGCGGCGCGATCCTGAACGAAGCCGACGTCGCCGACGCGCTGAACAGCGGACATCTCGCCGGCGCGGCGCTCGACGTGCTGGCAAACGAACCCGCGCTTCCCGCGAATCCGCTGGTGACGGCGAAAAACTGCATCATTACGCCCCACATCGCTTGGGCGAACCTCGCCTCCCGGAAACGTCTGCTCGGCGTGATCGAGGCAAGCCTTGACAACTACGCGAAGACCGGCGTCGGACTGAACCGCATCGTTTGAGGAGGAACACCATGAAAGCATATGAAAGATTACTTCGCTACGCCGTATATCCCACCGCTTCGGACGAATCCTGCGAGACCTGCCCGTCGACCGGAAAACAGCTCGTCTTTGCGAAAGCGCTCGCCGAAGAACTGCGGGAGATCGGACTGTCCGACGTGACGCTCGACGAAAACGGCTATCTGTTTGCGTCGGTCCCGGCTTCCGTCGGCTGTGAGGACGTGCCGGTCTTGGGATTCATCGCGCACATGGATGTGTCGCCGGACGTGCCGGATTCGCCGGTAAAGCCGCGGGTCGTGACCTATGAGGGCGGCGACGTCTTATTAAATGAAGAAAAGAAGATTTATCTGCGCGCCGCAGACTATCCGGTGCTGAACCGGTATATCGGAAAAACGCTGATCGTGACCGACGGCACGACGCTGCTCGGCGCGGACGACAAGGCTGGCATTGCCGAGATCGTCACCGCCGCCGAGCGTCTGCTGACCGACCCGTCGCTTCGCCACGGAAAGATTCGCATCGGTTTTACGCCGGACGAGGAGATCGGACGGGGCGCGGACCGCTTCGACGTGTCGGCGTTCGGCGCGAAATACGCCTACACGGTCGACGGCGGCTCGTTCGGCGAGGTCGAATACGAGACCTTCAACGCCGCGTCGCTCACCGTGACGGTCCACGGAAAGAGCATTCATCCCGGCAGCGCGAAGAACAAAATGGTGAACGCTTCGGTCGCTGCGTTTGAATATTTTTCGATGCTTCCCGCGCTCGAACGCCCGGAGCATACGTCGGGATACGAAGGCTTCTTCCATCTGACGGACATGAAGGGCGCGGTCGAGGAAGCGAAGCTGTCCCTCATCGTCCGGGACCACGACTATGAGAAACTAAAGGAACGCTGCACCTACGCGCGCCGCGCGGCAGACGAGCTGAACCGCCGGTACGGCGCGGGAACGGTCGAGGTCGATATCCGTGAAAGCTACCGCAACATGAAGGAGAAGATCCTGCCGGAGTTCCATCTGATCGAAAAAGCCCGTGAAGCGGTCGTTTCGCTTGGCGGCAAACCGTCGTCGGATCCGGTGCGCGGCGGGACCGACGGCAGCAGGCTTTCATTCATGGGTCTGCCCTGCCCGAATCTCGGGACCGGCTCGCACAACCATCACGGACGGTTCGAGTTCGCCTGCGCGGAGGAAATGGAGAAGTGCGTCGGGCTGATCGTGAAGCTGGCAGAGGTCAGCGCGGACTGAAAGACCGCCGTGACGGGTGCGGATGAAAACGCCGCGTCGGGTTTCACCGGCAGAACAGGATCGAAAACCGGTTTTCGATCTTAACGCTTTGCGTCTGTCGCTGCCGGAACGGCGGCGACAGACGCAAAACCGCAGAAAGGATGGTCATCAAAATGGAACGGGAATGGAACCTCCGCATCGTCAACGCGGCGCGGTACGATTTCGTCCGCGGCAGTGAGACGCGGGTGATGAAATATTCCTGCGAGCATCGTCTGGCAGTCGTGGCGGGACTGACGCGGGGAAAGCTCGGCATTGTGGTCGAGGGGGAGGATGCGGAGATGGCTGTCGGCGACGTGCTGTTCTGGCGCGGCGGAGAGGCGTATGATTTTCTGCCTGAAAAGGGAGCGGTCTGCCGGATGATCACGGCGTTTTTCGTCACGCGGGAGGACGATTTTCCGGGCGTTCCCTGTCAGGACCGGGCATTGGTCGGAAACGCGGATGCGGGAGAGCTGCCGCCGGAGCTGGATGCGCTCGGAAAAATGAAGATTTTCCGCAGACGGTCGGAAACGATCGGCAGTCTGGAACGTCTCCGCGCGGCGGTCATGCTTCGCCGTCCGATGTGGCAGAACGAAGCGGACGCGGCGCTGACGCTGACGCTTGTGCGGCTGCTTCGCGGAGACCTGCCGACCGGCGCACTCGGACGGCGGGACGATCTGGTCGGACGGATCGCCGACTGCGCGCTGAACGGCTGCAACTGCAAAGAGACGGCGGACACGCTGCATTTCAGCCCGAACCATCTGAACAAGCTGACGGCCGCCGAGACGGGGCTGACGCTTGAAGCGCTTCTGCGGCGCGTGCGGGTACGCGCCGCGTGCGATCTGCTTGACAACACCGACGCGCCGGTCAGCGAGATCGCGCAGACCTGCGGCTTTTCGGACGCGAGCCATTTTGCCCGCGTGTTTGCGCGCGAGGTCGGGGCCACGCCGGGAGAGTACCGCGCGAAGCGGCGGGGGATGCTCTGAAAAATGAAATATTTTTGAGAAATTTTCAAAAACCCCTTGACAAACGCTGAAAACAGTGCTATACTATTATACGTCAAATGCGCAGGCCGCTGATAACGGGATGTAGCGCAGTTGGTAGCGCACCTGCTTTGGGAGCAGGATGTCGCAGGTTCGAATCCTGTCATTCCGACTAGATGTGAAGGTATAGCTCAGCAGGTTAGAGCGCTTGCTTGACATGCAAGAGGTCACTGGTTCGAATCCAGTTATCTTCACCAGAGAAGATCCCCGGAACAAGGTTCCGGGGATTTTTCCATGCACATCGGCGAAAATTTCGCACAGCCCCTTGACAAACGGGGGGATATGTGCTATAATAACAATGTTCGGTAAGGGAAAGTCTGCCGGACAGATTCTTTGGAGGTATAGCTCAGCAGGTTAGAGCGCTTGCCTCACATGCAAGAGGTCACTGGTTCGAGCCCAGTTATCTCCACCAACAAAGCACTTTTGCGTCAGGCAAAAGTGCTTTTTTCATGAAAAGCGGGGGATTTTGCAGATGGATGAAAGAGTGACGGCGGAAATACTGCGCGGGTCGCTTGAAGCGCTCGGAGTAAAGGCGGGGGATCTGGTGCTGGTCCACTCGTCGCTGTCGAGCTTCGGATACGTCGAAGGCGGCGCGGATACGGTGATCGACGCTTTTCTTACTCTGCTGACGCCGGACGGGACGCTCGTCATGCCGACGCTCAGCCAGAAGAGCTTCGAGTCGGCGCTTGAAGACTGGTCGATGGACCGTCCGAGCGACGTGGGGCTGATCACCGAGACCTTCCGGAAGCGTCCGGGCGTGCTGCGGAGCGATCAGGAGACGCATTCGGTCTGCGCGTCGGGGAAGCTCGCATATGAGCTGACGCGGGAACACAAGGGCTATGGTCCGCGCTTCGGACCGTACAGCGAATGGGCGTTTTCGGAGTCGTCGCCGTGGCAGAAGATGTATGAGCATCACGCGAAGGTCGTCTTTCTCGGCGTGGACTTGTATTATGATTATGTTCCGCGTAAATAGGTAACGATCAGGTTGTGTCAAATTTCTTCCCGTCACGCTGAATTTACAATTTTCAGCAGACTTTTCCGCTTTTCTGTGATACAATGATAGCTGTCCGCGCCTGTATGAGCGGAACATTTCTGACGACCTTTCGGGAGGACGGAACCTTGAACACGACTAAGCCTGCGAAACCCGCGGGAACGGGACTTTCCCGCTTTTTCACCAAAGAGCTTGCGCTCCGCACGGTCGCGTGCATCATCGGCAACATCATCATCGGTCTCGGCGTGGCGATGGCGAAGATCGCCGACCTCGGCATCGACCCGTTCAACGGGATGTGTATGTCGGTTTCCGCCTACTGGGACGTGCCGTACACGACCTTCACGCTCTGCTTCAACCTCTCCTGCTTCGTTTTCGAGATCATCTGGGGCAGAAAGTACATCAACATCGGCACGTTCATCAACTGGTTCCTCATCTGCTATGACGTGTCGTTCTTCCTCTGGCTGTTCGGCGGACTGTTTCCCGCGCCGGAAAGTCTCGCCGCGCGGATCATTCTGCTCGTCGGCGCGCTGTTCGTCATGAGCTTCGGGCTGGCGGTCTATCAGATGGCGGACCTCGGCGTGTCGCCCTACGACGTTCTGCCGATCATGTTCTGCGACCGGGTGACGAAATTCCCCTACTTCTGGGCGCGCATCATCGTCGACAGTCTCTGCGTGACCGGTATGCTGCTCTCGAAGAGCGATCTCATCGGCATCGGTACGCTGCTGACCGCGCTGGGGTTGGGTCCGATCATCCATCTTTTCACGGTCCTGCTGACCCGTGTGATGAAATTAAAACAGAAAGAAAAGTCTGCGGCGTAAGCGAATAAAAAACAGGGAGCAATCCCTGTTTTTTTATTCCGTGATAAGTCCGCGTTCGAGGAATCCCGGGTCGCTCTGACAGACCGCCCGGAAACAGTCGAAGATCATGCGGCATTCGTATGGCGTGTCGTGAAGGCTCATGGTGACGACCTTCAGCGCCCGACAGAGACAGCGAAGCGACTGCGCTTCGATATAGCCGTTCAGATCATAGTACCGCAGCGGACCGTCGGACAGAGAACATCCCGCCTTCGCGCATTCCTCTTTTAACAGCGGAAGCATCCCGCGCAGACGATACCCGACCAGAATACTGTCCTGCACGAACTCCGCAAAACGCCGCAGGACGTTGAAGCGGTCGGGCAAGTATCTGAAATCGGCGGCGGATATACCGAAAAGCGCCAATCGTTCCTCATCAGGCAGAACGGTCGGTTTCAGGCAGAGGTCGAAGGTACCCTTGACGCTGCCGCCGCGGATCTCCATAGCGGAAAGCCGGATGATTTCGGTCGTCGAACCGTTTTGAAGGGAAGCGATACTGACAACGGTGTAAGCGTTCATCCGCGCAGATTCCTCCTGACAGACTGATTTTGAACGGGACGTGGGGATTCCGTATTATTTACCCTGTATTTTCATTATACGCCGGCGCGGTCGGATTGTCAAGACCAAGCCGGCATTTTTGTGCGGTCACGGTGAGTTTTCCGATGCGGAAGGGATAGAAAAACTGCCGCGGAGGTTGACAAAACGGGAAGAAATGGTATAATAAACAACAGGGGCAGAACGTTAAGGCTGCAAGGAGGGGAATCCATGGCTTATAATTATTTCGGTTATACAGAAGCCGAACAGAAATGTCTGGATGAAAAAATTGATCATCCTGAAAGAATTGTTATCTGTGAGAGATGCGGGAAAGCTCTTGATCATTACGAATATGGCAGCTCCTGCGCAGTGAAATGCCCGACAGAAGGGTGCCTGAAATGCTCTGTCCGCGGCATCTGAGCTTACCCGGCTGAACACGAAACCCCGGCGGCATTCTCCCGCCGGACTTTACGGAAAAAGGAAACGATACGGCAGTTCATATACAGGGA
>JAZRXB010000293.1:0-5978 GCA_045600005.1 Eubacteriales bacterium
GCGGACGAGGTGACGTATGAGTCGATCATCGACGCGGTGCTGAACGTCCGCAAGAAGCTGCTCGGCTACCACGTCAACAGCTCGCTCGAAACCTATCTTGAGGTCTCGCCCGAGGCCGGCGCGCTACTCATGAAGGCGAAGCTCCTCAAGATGCACGACTCCGAGACGATGAACGACGGCTCCGCCGGCACCTTCATCGGCTTCAGGGTCTTCATCACGCCGAACATCGCCAAGGATTCGGACGGCAGACATAAGTGCCTTGCCCGCACCGGACGCGCGATCGCGTTCGCGGAACAGCTCAACGAGGTCGAAGCCTACCGCCCGGAAAACCGCTTCGCGGACGCCGTGAAGGGTCTTCACCTGTACGGTGCGGAGATCGTCTGCCCGAACGAGCTGATCTTACTTGACGTGAGCCTGCCGTCGGCGGGCGGATCGGACGGCGACTGATCGGTAAGCAAGGCGGAATTTCCCGTGCCGACGGGAAATTCCGCCGTTTTTTGAAAGGAGGAATGCGGTATGTCGTATACCTATCGGGAGGTGTATTCGCTGGCGATGGCGCTGGCGGGTGAATATCCCGGCTCGGCGGGATGTGAGGACTGGGAGACCCGCGCTCTGACGCTCTTCCCGGTGATGGAGGCGCGCTACGCAAGGGAGCAGGCTCTGCTCCTCACGCTTGCACAGACGGAGGACGGTTCGTCCGGCGGTACGTCCGGCGCGAACGGTTCGGGTGACGGAATGTCCGGCGGTTCGGGTGACGGAACATCCGGCGGTTCGGGTGACGGTACGTCCGGCGGCGCGAACGGCTCCGGTGACGGGTCGTCCGGCGGGTCAAACGGTTCCGGCGGGTCAAATACTGCGCCCGACCCGATGGCGGGGATCTGCCCGGTCGACCGGAGACTCGTTCCCGCCGCGGCGGCTTACCTCGCGGCGATGCTCGCGTCCGACAGCCGTCCCGCCCTCTCCGAACGCCTCAGATCCGACGCCGACGCGCTCGTCCGCTCGCTGACCGCCTGCGTGACCGAACCGATCGCCGACGTTTACGCCTGACGGGAGGGACTTTTCATGAGCGAAAGAAAAAAAGCGCGGCGCGCGGCACTGCGGTTTCCGCGGGTCCCGCGCTGTGCCGCTGACGGGAGGGACTTTTCATGAGCGAAAGAAAAAACGCGCGGCGCGCGGCAACGCGGTTCCTGCGGGTCCCGCGCTGTGCCGCTGACGGGAGGGACTTTTCATGAGCGAAAGAAAAAACGCGCGCTTTGCCCTGCCCGCGTTCGCCAAGGCGGGCGGCGCGGTCTGCCGCGATTTCCGCGTCGGGACTGGTCCGGAGGGCAGTTTTCTGACCCGAAGGAGCGGGAGTAAGGTCATCCACGTCTTCGACGCGCCGGTACGGGGCGCTCTGTCGGCGCTCGACGGCGTGCGGGAGACGCTTTACGTCTTCGCCGGGCGGACGCTGTGGCTGCTCGACCCGGCGGGTGACGGCGAGCTGACCGACGACGGCTCGTTCCATATGACCGCGCTCGGCACGGCGGCGGACGGTTTCCCGGCGGAGGGTCAGGTCGAGCTGTTCCGGTTCGCCGGTAAGGTCTACGTGCTGGGCGGCGGGTATCTCTGCTATGACGGCACGACGCTCGCGCCGGTCGAAGGCTACGCGCCGCTCATCTGGCGAAACGGCGACAGCTCGTTTACCGGCGGAAATGCGTTCGAGCCGGAAAATCTGCTGACGGCAAAGGTCCGCGCCCGTTTCCGCACCGCTGTGGGAAGCTCGGTCTATTATCTGAAAGGCGGCGCGGTCGCGTCGGTCGGGAAGGTGACGGTCGACGGCGCGGTCGTCCCGGAGACGGCGTACCGTTTCCAGAACGGCGCGCATCCCCGCATCGTGGTCGACGACGCTTCGCTCCTGACGGCGGCGGAGGACGACAATCTCGAGATCCTCTACACGCTCGACCGCCCGGCTGCGGTGCGCGAAACGCTCCTCTCCTGCACGCACGCGGCGGTCTACGGCGGAGACGCGGAAACGCGGGTCTTCCTTTACGGCGGCTCCGACCGCCCGGCGGTCTTTGCGAGCATGACCGAAAACCACGACGCTCTGCCGAACCTGTCCGCCGAATACTTCCCCGCCCCTCTCCGGCTGACGGTCGGCGACGGGTCGCTGCCCGTGACGGCGGCGGTGCGGCAGTTCGACCGGCTCGTGATCTTCACGGCGGAGGGCGCGTTCTACACCTACCCGGAGAGCGAAACGCTCGTGAACGGCGTGCCGATCATGCGCTTCCCGATCCTGCCGCTGAACGCGGAGGTCGGCGCGCTCGCGTCAAGCGGAGCCGCGCTCTGCGAAAACGAACCCTACGCGCTGAACGCGCTCGGACTTTACCGCTACAAGGCGACGACCGTCCGCGACGAACGGCTCGCCGTGCGCATCGAAGCGCCCGCCGCGCTCGGTCTGACGGGCGATCTCATCCGCTCGTGCCGGCTGTGGACGAACCGTCCGCGCGGCGAACTCTGGTGCGTGACGTCCGACGCGGCGCTCGTCTGGAACGCGCGGGTGAAGACGTGGTACCGCTTCACGCTGCCCTGTGTGGACTTCTGCTTTTCGCTCGGCGAGGACGGCGGGTTCGCGGCGGGAGAGCTGCTCGGACGCTTCACCGGCGAGGTGTCGGACGATCTCGGCGAGGACTTCACGTCGGTCTGGGAGAGCGCGCCGCTCGACTTCGGACTGCCGTTCGACCGGAAGGAGTTATACCGTCTGCGTCTGCTCGCCGGGCGCGGGAGCGAGGTGACGGTCGTGCTGACGACCGACCGGGGCGACAGCGAGACGTTCCTGTTTGCGCCGTCCGGCGGCACGGGCGCGGACGACTCTCAGCCCGCGCTCTGCGTGTCTCACGCTTCGCTTTCCGGCTTCACGTCGCTGAAGGTCCGCATCGAAGCGGACGGCGAAGCGCTCGTGCGCGGCGTCGAGCTGGAATACGCGGCGCTGGAACGGAAATGATTTCTCTGCCCGGCGGGTCGTGCGCAGCTCATGCCGCAGTACGTCGTGAGCAAGTCCGGCGCGGGCGGGCGAGCTCGGCGGCTCATGCCGCAGTCTGCGATGGGGAGGGCGGAGAAAACCATCTCAGACGCCGAAGTTTTTCTCCGCCCTCTCCGACCGGAGTTCAGCGGAATTGACAGTTCAGCCCTGCCCCACCCACCTCAATCCTTGGCTAAGCGCGTCCGCTGATATTGTGGTTATTGGGGAGAACATGAATCCGCACGGTATGAAAACAGGCAAAACCGCCGCTCGGCGGGCCCGGCGCGGCACATTCGGACGGGCAGGCTCGTCCGAATGCGCCGGAAATCCACAGTTTTCCTGCAAAAACTTCCAAATCAATCGCAAAGGAGGGATCCCTCATGCCGGTCCTCTTATATCTGCTCGGATTTGTCTGCGGTCTGCCGCTCGGCGCGGCGGGCTGGGCGCTCGTCGGGCGGCTTCGCAGACGGTGCGGCGCGGACGGCTCGCCGGACGGCGTTTCGGTCAGCGATGACGAAGCGTTCCGGAACATTCTGAACGATTAACAAGGAAAACGCTGAACAGTTCTGATCAGCGCATCCTTCATGAAAGGAAAATGCTATGAACGAACTTACCTCATGGCGGCAGATGGAAGCGGGACGCGCGTACCTGAACCGCGTCGGCTTCTACGAGGAGACCGCCGTCAACGAACGCTTCTACCGCGGCGACCAGTGGCGCACGGCGAAAACCGGCGGTCTGCCCACGCCGGTCTTCAATTTCATCCGCCGCATCGTCGACTGGATGATCGCGCAGATCGCCGCCGACAGCATCGACATCACCTATTCGGACGAGCGTCTGCCCTTCCTTTCGGGCGAGGACCGCGAAAAAGCGGCGGCGGCGGTCGGTCTCTGCAACCGGGTCGCCGCCTACCGCTGGGAGCAGTGCCGGATGGACCGGATGGTCCGCGAGGTGCTGCTCGACGCGGCGCTTTCGGGCAGCGGCGCGTTCTACACGTGGTGGGACCCGTCGCAGAAGACCGGCTTTTCGGACGGGGATTTCGTCACGACGCGCTTTGACGCGGGGAACATCCACGTTGCCGACGTCAACTCGACCGACATCCAAAGGCAGGCGTATGTGATCCTGACCGGGCGGCAGAGCGTCGCTTCCCTGCGCGACGAAGCGGCGGAGAACGGCGCGTCCGAGGAAGCCGTCCGCCGTATCGTTCCCGACGGCGACACGTCCGCCCGCTCGTCCGACGGCGCGGCGGTCGAAAACGCCGACCCGTCGGCGGAGAAGGCGACGTTCGTCCTGCGCTTCACGAAAAACCGGGACGGCTATGTGATGTTCGAGAAATCGACGCGGGGCTGCGTCGTGAAAAGCGGGCTGACGGGACTGCGGCTCTACCCGGTCGCGATGTTCTCGTGGACGCCGCGCAGTCACTCGTACCGCGGCGCGTCTCCGGTCACGCCGCTCGTGCAGAATCAGAAATACGTCAACAAGGCGTATGCGTTGATGATGAAGCACATGATCGACACGGCGTTCTCGAAGGTCGTCTACGACAAGACGCGCGTCCCCGAATGGACGAACGAGGTCGGTCAGGCGATCGGCGTGGTCGGCGGCGACCTTGACGGCGTGGCGAAGACGATCTCGCCCGGCGCGATGGAGGACGGTTTCCTGCCGCTCATCGAGAGCGTCGTCAGGCAGATGAAGGACGCGAGCGGTTCGACCGAGGTCTCGCTCGGCGAAGCCGCGCCCGACAACGCTTCGGCGATCCTCGCCTTACAGGAGACGAACGCGGTCTCGCTCGACGTGGTGCGGGCGGGATTATACGCCGCTCTCGAGGAGCTGGCGGCGATCTGGGTCGACTTCATGTGCGCGTACTACGGCAAGGAGCGGATGCTGGCGACGGCGGGCGGCGCGGAGAGCTTCGACTGTCGGACGCTCGGCGGGATGCTGATGCGCGCGCGGGTCGACGTGGGCGCGTCGGTACGGTTATCGAAGGCTTCGACGCTGGCGGTGCTCGACCGTCTGCTCGACAGCGGACGCATCACGCTGGCGCAGTATCTCGAACGCATCCCGGACGGTGTGATCATGGGGCGCGAGAGCTTACTGGACGAATGCCGCGCGGCGTCGGGAAAGGAGGGCGGTTCTGATGAATCAGGCGAATGAACCGGCGGTTCCGTCCGCTCCCTCTCCGGCTCCCTCTCCTGCGTCTGCTCCTGAGCTTTCGTTTGCGGGTGAGGTACGTGACGACGGGCGTTCGGCGGTCTTTTTCACGTCGGCGGATGTGCGGTCGATGTCACGCGAGCAGGTGCGGGACAATTTAGAGCGCATTCTCGCGTCCATGGCGCTGGCAGGGTTTGAGGAATAAGCGTTCGGAGGGCGTTTCTCCGCTCTGTTCCTCGATTCTCCATTCTTTCTTCCCGGCGGCGGGAGAGTTTGCCGCCTTTTTTAGGGGGGCTTGTACAGCCCACTTTCAGGACTTTTGGGGCTTGATCAGCCCCCCTACATCTAATTTTTCAGACTTGTCAGTCCGGGGATGGAAAGGGGGGTGAAAACCAACTCAAGCCGAAGGTTTTCACCCCCCTCTCCACTCCTCCCCTTTCCTTGGCTTCCCATGCCTTAGTTCATCGGCTGACATGATATTGTGGGGAGCGTTCGCTCCCCATGCGTCAGCTTAACGACCAAAAATTTCATTGCAAAACGGGAGAGCGTCCTCTTGGACGCTCTCCCTATTGTTTGCATGAAAAACGTTTTTTCAGTTGTCACCCGCCTGACGGCGGCTCATGTCTTAGTCTTGCTGCTGACATGATATTGCAGAAAGCGTTTCTTCCTTTTATGCTTGATAAGCCTCCTATTTACTATTTTTCCTGACTTGCCAGTCCGGCGATGGAGAGGGGGGTGAAAACCATCTCAAGCCGAAGGTTTTCACCCCCCTCTCCACTCCTCCCCTTTCCTTGGCTTCCCATGCCTTAGTTCATCGGCTGACATGATATTGTGG
>JAZRXB010000294.1:0-2975 GCA_045600005.1 Eubacteriales bacterium
GGCGTAGGCGGCGGTCTGAGCGAAGATGGGGCGGCGGAGGCCGAAGCGTTCGATGAGGGCGGCGGGGCGGAGGTCGACGGAGCGGGAGATCGCGTCCACGATCAGTGCGACCGGAACGGTCTCGGTGCCGAAGGTATCGACGCGGACGGAGACCGGGCGCGCAACGCCGATGGCGTAGGCGAGCTGGATCTCACAGGCGTGCGCGAGTCCCGCCGCGACGACGTTCTTCGCCACATAGCGCGCCGCGTATGCCGCGGAACGGTCCACCTTCGTCGGGTCCTTGCCGGAGAAGGCGCCGCCGCCGTGACGCGCGTAGCCGCCGTAAGTATCGACGATGATCTTTCTGCCGGTCAGACCGGAATCGCCCTGCGGACCGCCGATGACAAAGCGGCCGGTCGGGTTGATGAAAATGCGGGTGTTTTCGTCCATCAGCTCCGCCGGAACGGTCGGAGCGATGACGACGTTGATGAGATCCTCGCGGATCTGCTCGAGGGCAGTCTCTGCGGCGTGCTGCGTCGAAATAACGATCGTGTCCACGCGGACCGGGCGGTCGTCGTCGTATTCGACCGTGACCTGCGTCTTTCCGTCCGGACGCAGATAGGGCAGCGTTCCGTCATGGCGGACCGCCGCGAGGCGGAGCGCGAGCTTATGGGCAAGGGAGATCGGCAGCGGCATCAGCTCGGGCGTCTCGTCGCACGCAAAGCCGAACATCATGCCCTGATCGCCCGCACCGATCTGGTCGGCGTCCTCGCCGCCCTCGGTGCCGCGCACCTCGATGGCGGAATCAACGCCCATCGCGATGTCGCCCGACTGCTCGTCGATCGCGGTCAGCACCGCGCAGGAGCCGCCGTCAAAGCCGCCCGCATCCGCGCCGGTATAGCCGACCTCGTTGATGACGGTGCGCACGACCTTCGGGATGTCCACATAGCAGGAGGTCGAAATTTCGCCGTAGACCATGATCATGCCGGTAACAGCGGAGGTCTCGCACGCAACGCGCGCCATCGGATCGAGCGCAATGATCGTGTCAAGGACCGCGTCGGAGATCTGGTCGCACAGCTTATCGGGATGCCCCTCCGTCACCGACTCGGATGTGAAAAATTTTCTGCTCATGATAATTTTCTCCTTTCCGCGCGCGAAGAGCAATTTTCGCGCGCCGTGACAGCCTGAAAAAGCAAACGGCGTTTTCACAGGGAAATCAAAAAAGCGCCCGGGCGGTCGATCATCCGCACAGACGCTTTCATTCACTCATCTTTCGGTCGACACACCGCAGGATTTGGCACCTTGCGCTTATTGCCGCGCAGGTTGCCGGGCTTCACAGGGCCTGTTCCCTCTGCCGCTCTTGATAAGAGTTTGTCTTATTCAGTTGTAATATGCTTAAATGTAATTCTATCATGCCCTTGTGGTGAAGTCAACACCATTTCCCTGCGAAATCCCGGGTTTTTGTAGAGTCGTCAATGATGGGTGACACTTTACCCGAAAAAAATAAGAGGCAGCAATATGGGAATGGATTTGAGAAAGAAGGAGGAGCCGTAGGCGACGAGTTCTTTCTCAAATCCGGCGCGCTTTAGGTCGTCTTCTTCTGGTATTCAGCGAGGATTTCATTAGGGGATTTGTAGTTCAGACACACCTTTGGAATGGTGTTTGAAAAGCGATTGTACTGCCTGAGCTGTTTCCGCCCATCCTCCAGGCTGTACATCCGCAGTTTCTTGTAAAACCGCTTCTCATCTGTCCTATGCTGTCGCTCCACCTTGCCGTTATGTCGCGGCGTTGCGATCCTTATCCGCTTGTAAGTAATGCCGGCTTTCAGCAATTCCTCTTCAAACAGCGTCGGCGTTGGAACGTTGCTGATAAGCGCGTTTGTCCACTCCGTACCGTTGTCTGTCTGCACTACCTCTATCTTAAACGGAAAGAATTCTATGACTTTTCGAATGAAGTCCTGCGAGCTGTATGTACTGTGTTCGTCATACATCTCCCGGTATACCATCCGTGTATATTCGTCTATTGCTGTGTATTGGTAATACTTCGTTTCTCCTGCTACGCAGTATCTCGGCACAAATTTTACATCGACCTGTACCTTCTGTCCCGGATACTCCGCTGCTGTGTAGGGCTTTGGTTTGTACGCACGACGAGCCTTTTCCTCGCTCTTAAGCTGCATCCGCTTCAAGGCTCGGCACATACTCTTGTAGCTGCGGCTATATCCTTTTTCTCTGATCTTCATCCAAAGAATCATGCGGTCATCCTTGTTTCGCTTCCAGTACCGCCGGATCAGGTCGTATTCTTCCTCTGTGTGTTCTGCCGGATGATGATGTGGGCGATGAGATCTGTCCATTAGACTTTTCCAGCTCCCATCGTACTTTGCCTTCCATTCATAAATCGCATTCCGGCTTACCCGAAACCGATTTGCACCTTTTGTTACTCCATGTTTCTCACAATATCGTATTACCCGTTGACGAAAATGCGCTTTCGATGCTAAACTTGTCATGGAAATTCAGCTCCTTCATGGCGGATTTGGTATGGTAGCTACATCTTACCATGTTCGAGTTGAATTTCTTTCTTTTTTGTCACCTATCAATTGTACCTCAACAAACATCTTTCGTGAGATATGTGAAATTGAACCATGCAGACCAGCTTCTTCAAACGCTGCTTGTGTGGGAATCGACAGAGGACATACCCAAGAATGTGGTTTTTTCCATACAACAAGAATGATTAATTGACTTACATTTTGCAGGGGTGGTAAACAGGAAGATTACAGACATGAATATCAGAGCGAGAGAAGCCCATACACCATTTTCGCCCGAAACCGGTATTGGAGATCGACCTATTGTGGAAAATACAGGCGTTACCGATTGGGGAGAAAGGCTTAGCAGAATTGCAGTGAGTATAGTAGATAAAATCACCTGCAGCATGCGCAGCAGATAAAAACGTCCCATTTTAAGGGAAACCCGGCGTAAAAATGAAAACACTTGAAGATGGAC
>JAZRXB010000295.1:0-8711 GCA_045600005.1 Eubacteriales bacterium
TAAGGGATCTGACGTTCGGCTATTCGCCGCTGGCGGAACCGCTCATCCGGGATTTCAGCCTGTCGCTGAAGCCGGGCAGCTCGGTGGCGCTGGTCGGCGGGTCGGGGTGCGGAAAATCGACGATCTCGAAGCTGATCTCAGGGCTTTACCGTCCGTGGGAAGGCGAGATCCTTTTTGACGGCAAGCCGCTCGGCGAGATCGACCGGAGCGTGTTCCGCGGTTCGCTCGCGGTGGTCGATCAGGACATCATCCTGTTCGAGGACACGATCGCGAACAACATCAGGATGTGGGACGAGAGCATCGAGGACTTCGAGATGATCTTGGCGGCGCGCGACGCGCAGATCCACGACGACATCATGAAGCGCGAGGGCGGCTATTCGCACCGGCTCACCGAGGGCGGGCGCGACTTTTCGGGCGGACAGCGGCAGCGGCTTGAGATCGCGCGCGTGCTGGCGCAGGACCCGACGATCATCGTGCTGGACGAAGCGACCTCCGCGCTCGACGCGAAGACCGAATACGAGGTGGTGAAAGCCATCCGCGACCGCGGCATCACCTGCGTCGTCATCGCGCACCGGCTGTCGACCATCCGCTCCTGCGACGAGATCATCGTCATGGACAAGGGCGTGATCATCGACCGCGGCACGCACGAATCGCTGATGAAGACGAGCGAACGCTACCGCGGACTGGTCGCGTCGGAGTGAGGGAGGAACGGCATGGGATGGTTTGACGAACAGCTCCGGCAGCGCCGTCAGGCGGACGAGGAGCGCTTCGAGGAAGCGTTTCTCGGCATCGCGGGCGCGGTCATGGGACAGAAGCTGACGGCGGCGCTCGAGGACCTTGAGACGGCGGAGTCGGCGATCGACGAAATTCTGAAATTTTATCATGTGAAAAGAACGAACGCCGAGCTTCCCCGCGAAGCGGACACGCTCGACGAACAGCTCGAATTCCGGATGCGTCCGCACGGTATCATGCGGCGCGAGGTGCGGCTTGAAAAGGGCTGGTACCGGTACGCGGTCGGACCGATGCTCGGAACGCTGAAGGAGGACGGCAGCGCGGTCGCGCTGATCCCGGGAAAGCTGTCGGGCTACTGGTTCCGCGAGTTCCGGACGGGGCGGAAGGTGCGCCTTGATCGGAAGACCGAAGCCCTGCTCGACGGGCAGGCGACCTGCTTCTACCGCCCGCTTCCGATGAAAAAGCTGACGGTGAAGGATCTGCTTCTCTTCATCGCGCAGCAGCTGTCGGTCTCGGACGTTTTCTGGTACGTGGGACTGATGGCACTGGCGTCGCTTCTCGGACTGCTGACGCCGATGTTCACGAAATGGCTGTTCGGCGAGGTGCTGGAATCGGGCAGCGTGCAGGTTTTGCTGTCGCTGGCGGTCTTCATGTTCAGCTTTTCCGCGTCGAAAATGCTGTTCGGCGCGTATCAGGCGCTGGTGAACAGCCGCGTCGCGGTCAAACAGAGCATCGCGGTGCAGGCGGCGGTGATGAACCGTATCCTGTCGCTTCCGGCCGGATTTTTCCGGCAGTACGGCGCGGGCGAGCTGACGCAGCGCGCCGCCTACGTGCAGTCGCTCTGCACGACGCTGATGAACACCATCGGAAACGCAGGGCTGGCTTCCCTGTTTTCGCTGATCTACATCGGGCAGATCTTCACGTTTGCGCCGTCCATGGCGGTCCCGGCGCTGCTCATCACGCTGGTGACGGTGGTCTTTTCGCTGACGACGACGCTCATGCAGATCGACATTGCCAAACGGCAGATGACCGCCGGCACGAAGGAAAGCGGCATGACCTACGCGATGATCTCGGGCATCCAGAAGATCAGGCTCGCGGGCGCGGAAAAGCGGATGTTCGCGCGCTGGGCGAAGGAGTACGCCGAGGGCATTTCGCTTCGCAGCAATCTGCCGCTGTTCTTGAAGCTGAATCAGCCCATCGGACTGGCGATCTCGCTCGCGGGAACGCTCGTCATGTACTTTGCCGCCGTGAAAAGCGGCGTGAACGTGTCCGAATATGCCGCCTTCAACGCGGCGTGGGGCGCCGTTTCGGGCGCGTTCCTGTCGCTCGCGTCGATCGCTTCGTCGGTCTCGTCGATCCAGGCGACGCTCGACATGGCGCGTCCCATCCTCGAAACCGAGCCGGAGCAGTCCGACGGACAGCTTCCCGTCCCGTCCGTGACCGGCGCGATCGAGCTTTCGCACGTCTCGTTCCGCTACGACGACACGCAGCCGAACGTGATCGACGACCTGTCGCTGAAGATCCGCCCGGGCGAATACGTCGCCGTCGTCGGCAAGACCGGCTGCGGCAAATCGACGCTGATCCGGCTGCTGCTCGGCTTTGAAAAGCCGCAGAAGGGCGCGATCTATTACGACCGGAAGGACCTCTCGAAGGTCGACTTAAAGTCGCTGCGCCGGAAGATCGGCGTGGTGATGCAGGACGGAAAGCTGTTCGGCGGCGATATTTACTCGAATATCGTCATTTCCGCGCCCGAGCTGACGATGGAGGACGCATGGAAGGCGGCGGAGATCGCGTCGGTCGCCGACGACATCCGCGCCATGCCGATGCAGATGCATACGATCATCGCCGAAGGTCAGGGCAGCATTTCGGGCGGTCAGAAGCAGCGGCTGATGATCGCGCGCGCCGTCGCGCCCCGTCCGAAGGTGCTGATGTTCGACGAAGCGACCTCCGCGCTCGACAATCTGACGCAGAAAAACGTCTCCGACGCGATCGACTCGCTCAACTGCACGCGCATCGTCATCGCGCACCGGCTCTCGACCATCCGCCGCTGCGACCGCATCCTCGTGCTGGACGGCGGGCATATCGTCGAGGACGGCACGTATGAGGAGCTGACCGCGAAGAACGGCTTCTTCGCCGAGCTGGTCGCGCGCCAGAGACTCGACGTTCCGGAGCCGGAAGCGTAATGCTATTATAATAATAAGGAAGAAAACCGTCGAAAACCGCCCGGAACGGGCGAAAAACAGACAGCGAAACACTCAAAAAAACCGCTCAGCGGCAAAGGAGGAACCACTATGGCAGCCTATACCCTTCCCGGTTATCAGCGCGGCGTCAACCTCGGACATTTCCTCAGCCAGTACGGAAACAAGTCCGACGAACATTTTTCGACCTACATCACCGAACCCGACCTCACCCGCATCGCGTCGTGGGGGCTTGACCACGTGCGCCTGCCCATCGACTACTTCCTCTTTGAGGACGACGCGGATCCGGGCGTGTACAATTTAACGCGCGTCGCCTACATCGACCGGCTCGTCGACTGGTGCGAAAAGGCGGGGCTGAATATCATCCTCGACCTGCACCACGCGCCCGGCTTCTTCTTCGGCAACGGCGACCGCAACACGCTGTTCACGGATGAGGCCATGCAGGAGCGCTTCCTCGCCATCTGGGATTTCTTCGCAAAGCGCTACGGTCAGCGCGGACACGTCGCGTTCGAGCTGCTTAACGAGCTGGTCGCGGACAGCTCCGACCCGTGGAACGCGCTCTGGACCCGCGCCGCCGCCCGTATCCGTGAGAGCGCGCCCGACCGGTACATCATCGTCGGCGGAAATTACTGGAATTCAGTCGGACAGTTAAAGGATCTGACGGTTTCGGACGACCCGAAGGTCGTTTATACCTTCCATTTCTACCAGCCGATGATCTTTTCGCATCAGCGCGCGCCGTGGATGAAAAATTACACCGCCTATACGACGCCGGTCGACTGGCCGTTCGTCGGCGAGGATCACGCCGCCTTCTTCGGCGGAAAGCTGCCCGGCGACCTGCACGGAAAGATCGACCGCGATTACCTGTCGCGTCAGCTCGAACCGGCGCGGGAGTTCATCGAAAAGAACCGCCGCCCGCTCTACTGCGGCGAGTGCGGCGTCATCAGCTACGCGCCGCTCGAATCGCAGAAGCGCTGGTACGCCGACGTCGTGTCGCTCTTTAACGAGCTTGGCATCGGACGCGCGGTGTGGAGCTATCGCGGCTTCGCCAGCCTGACCACGCCCGACGACCGTGTGACCGACGAGGAGCTTGTGCGCATCATCGCGGGGTGAAAAGTCCGCAGGATATTCATTCAAAATTAACATATCATAAACATTTTATCCACAATAAATGTGATATAATTAGGAACAGGAGGGATAGCTATGGTTGATGTATGTGATGTTGCGTCGTGGTTTTTAAGTCATGAACCCATGACGCATAAAAAGGTTCAGAAGCTCTGTTATTATGCGCAGGCGTGGTATTGTACGCTGTATGACGGCAGTCCCCTTTTTGACGATGAAATACAGGCATGGATTCATGGTCCGGTGGTTCCCGCCCTGTACCCGATTTATGCGGATTACAAATGGAATCCGATTCCGCAGACTTCCTTCGACTGCGAAAAGTTTGACAGCAAGGTTATTGACGTGCTTGAAGCGGTTTATCATACCTACGGTGAGTTTTCCGGCGATCAGCTTGAAAGCTTAACGCATTCCGAAGATCCCTGGATTCAGGCAAGAGGGACTTTGAAGCCGTGGGAAACCAGCAGTACGCCGATTTCCTGCAAAACGATGCGCGAATACTATTCGAGAAAGTACGAACAGTCGCAAAATGACTAAAAAACTGACGACTATTAACAGAAATCAGATAGGGGAGAAACCGGTTCTCCCCTTTAACGGCAGCGCTGTATCAGAAAAGAGTTTTTCGTTTTCATTTGCCTGCTTTGACAGAGATCACGATTTATTCAATCTGGGCGATCATACGTCGGATGGAACAGTGAGTGGAAAATGGTTTCTGGATTTATTGGATTGTCTGAAAAGTGTCAGTAATATGACCATCCCACAGTTGAAAAATTCCAGTCACGATTTCCACCCCATAGACTGGGACAAAACCAACACCAGAAAACCGGAAAACAGCATACAGTGTGATGAGTATTGGCAGTTCAGGCTGAATAAATCGAAAGGGCGCGTGATCGGTTTTCTCATTGACGGCGTTTTTTATATCGTATGGCTTGACCCGCATCATAACCTGACGAACAGCGAAGGCTATGGCGGAGTGAACCGGTACAAAGCCGGAAGAAGTATTTATGAAGAAAAAGAGCTTGAAATCGAGGAACTGAAGCGGAAAAACCGGGAATTGGAAGAAGAAAAGAAAGCGGCGCTGGATTTGTTAAATGAAAAAGGATCATAACTTTTGCGTTATGATCCTTTTGTTTATCCTTTTTACTCCGCGTCCCTGTAAGCGTCGATCATGCTCTGGATCCACGCTTCGGCCTGTTCCTTCGAGGACGCATAGTAGGACGCGATGTCCTTCGAGCGGCTCGAACCGATCAGACCACGCAGCGTTTTGATCGGCGACAGCGCGAAATTCGCCTCGTCGCAGGAATCGAACGAGTAGATCCGGTTGGCGAGGATGAGATCGAGCATCCGCACCGAATCCTCGTCGCGGGTCGTCTTCGTTTTCAGCGTCGTTTCGTAGATGGCGGGGACGACGTTCGCGTGACCGAGAACGTTCAGCGCCTGCGCGACGATGCCGATCTTCTCGCGGTTCGCTTCGGGCTGGCAGACGGCGATCATCTGCGCGCTGAACGTGCCGGACAGATAGGTCGCGTAATCCTGCGATTCTTTCAGCTTCGGGTAAGGCAGAACGCCGTAATCGTCCTTGAAATCGCGCATTTTCTCATTCATTAAAAGGTCGATGCGGGAGGACGCGAAGACCGCGTTGCCCTCGGCGAAAATGCCGTCGATGTGCGCGAGCGAATCCTTGATGACATACGTGCCGGGGCAGTCGTAGTAGAGCGCGTAGATCTTCTCGAACGCTTCGACCACGTTGTCGTTGTAGAAGTCGAGGACGGGCAGATTGTCCGCATCCTTTTTGATCGCGCGGATGCCGACCGAGCGCGAGAAGGCGTCGAGCGTGGCGAGCTTGTCGGTCGCGAAGCCGTAGAAGTCGGTTTCGGTGAACTTCGTGTCGCCGTCGAGGTCGCGCGAGATGTTTTTCGTCGCGTTCATTAAGTAGTCGATCGTCCAGCGGCCCTCGTCGACCGCCTTGTAGGGGTCTTCGAGCTTGTTTTCGTCGACCAGTCGGCGGTTGAAGACGAAATTCCAGCAGCGCAGCACGTTCGATTCCATGAATTCGCCGAACAGCAGCGGAGTCTTGCCGCCGATGGAGTAGGTGCGGTTCGCGTCGGCGACGTAGCACGGCAGCGACAGATCGACGGTCGGGACCGTGTTCCAGTCGACGTAGTAGTTGGAAACGAGCATCGGACCCTGATACAGGTGGGTCGCGGTGTAAAGGTCGACCGAGTTGTCGCCGGAGAGGATGAGCGTCTGGAGCGTCTGAACGTTTTTTGAACCCCAGTCGGCGAGGGTGAACTTGAGTTTCAGGTTGTAGCGCTCCTCGACCACGCGGTTGCGCTCGAAAACAGCGTCGATGATCACGTCGCCGTTCGCGTCCTCGGCTTCAAAATAGTCGGACCGCGTGGTCTGTTTCTCGCCCCAGATCGTGAAATCCTTCCCGCCGAAATCGGCTTCGGCGAGCGTGTCGATGAGCGCGGTGGACTGCGCTTCGGCGGCGGAGGCGGCGGAGGAGCCTGTATCGGACGGCGTTTCCGACGAGCCGCAGGAAACCGAAAGAAGGGCGACGATCAGCGCGAGCAGGAAACTGAACTGTTTTTTCATGAAAAAATCCCCTTTTCGTCAGATTTGGATACTGATACTATTATAGCGTACCCCGCGCGTTCTGAAAAGAGGAAAAATGAACGAACACTATCGAAAAATAAACTTTTTTGATGCTGTCGGATAAGGATGAATTCCCTCTTGCCATCCGGCGCGGAATGTGGTATAATAAAGTAACCATAAGGGAAACGAAAGGATGTGACCCCCATGCCGCAGTTTCGCGGGCTCGACCGCAGACAGCTGAAACTCATCGCCGCCGCCGCCATGCTCATCGACCACTCGGCGATCTTCTTCTACCGGTACGAGGAGCTTTACTTCGCCATGCGCTTCGTCGGGCGGCTGACCGCGCCGATCATGGCGTTTTTTGTCGCCGAAGGCTTCCGCCGCACGCGGAACGTCCGGGCGTATCTGACGCGGCTCGGGCTGTTCGCACTGATCTCGGTCGTCCCGTTTTCGCTCTATGAGGCGAAATACCCCTTCCCTGTCCGGTTTTACGACGGCTGGCTCGGAAAGGGCGCGTGGCTGCCGTTCCTTGAAAAAACGGCGATGATCAGTACGATGAACGTGCTGTTCACGATCTTTTTCAGTCTCTGTATGCTCTGCGTCTGGACGGCGGGCAGACCGTCGTCCGCGTCCGGCGAGCTGTCAACAGAAGGTCCCGCGCGGCGTTTTTGTCTGCCGCTCGCCGCAAAGCTCGCGCTCACGGCGGTGCTTTTCTGGCTGGGAGGATTCTGCGACTGGCGGTGCTGGATGATCTTCTACGTGCTGACGTTCTATTTCCTGCGTGATCGAAAAGTGCTGATGTGGGGCGCTTACACGCTGACCAGCGCGGGCTATATCATGAGCCTTCATCTGCTCGGTCATAAGCTCCAGCCGGCGTTCAGCGTGAGCTTTTCGCCGATCAAGCTCGGCGTGTTCCTCGTCATTCCGCTGCTGCTGTGCTATAACGGCGAGCCGGGCAGCCGCTCCGGCGCGGACAAATGGTTCTTTTATATCTTTTACCCGGCGCACCTGCTGATTTTAGGGGTGATCCGGCTGTGGACAGGCGTATGAGACTGCTCAAATCGACCGCGAACACGCGCGACCTTCGCGCGGCGCTTGCCGCTGACGGCGGGCGGACGTGTGTCAGACGAGAAACGACAGGCGCCTTCCCTGTGCTGAGAAGCGACGCTCCGGCGTCCCTCACGATGGACGAATTGTGCTGGTTTAAAGAACATCGCGTCACGACTGCGGTCGATCTGCGAACGGGTGAGGAAGCGTCCCGCCGCCCGAACGCCTTTGAAAAAGCGGACGGGATCGTCTGCTTTTCCTGTCCGATCAGCGAGGGGAGCGGGATCCCCGCCTCGCCCGAAGCGGTCCCGGCGAGCTATCTTGCCATTGCCGGCAGCCGGGGCGCGGCGGAAGCGTTCGGACGCATCGCCGACGCGCCGGAGGGTGTGATCTTTTTCTGCTCGGCGGGCAAGGATCGGACTGGCGTGCTGTCGGCGATCCTGCTGATGCTCGCGCACGAAGCCGCCGCCTGCGGACAGCCTGAGCGTTCCCGGTCCGAATGTTCCCCGTCCGCCCGTTCCAAACCGTCTGACCAATGCCCGTCCGCCGAAGCGGCTGCCGAAGCGTTCGCGGACGCGGCGATCCGGGCGGACTATCTCGAATCGAAGCGCTGTCTTGACGGTCTGTTCAAACGGCTGGCGGCCGAGCGTCCGGAGATCGACCTGCGGGTCGTCACGCCGTGCGAAGCGCACATCGACGGTTTCCTGCGGCTGTTCCGGGGACGGTACGGGTCGGCACAGGCGTATCTTTCGGCGTGCGGTCTGACCGGCGCGCAGATCGGTCGGCTGTCGGAAAAGCTCACGGGCGAATGATGTATGCCCCTACGGGGCGAATGATGTATGCCCCTTCGGGCAGGTTGTGATATGATTTGCCTTCGGCAAATCATATCACAGGACAGCGCGAGAGAAGCTCCGCGTCGGTCGGCGGATCCTCCGCGCAGAGCGCGAAGAGCCGCTCGGCGGCGAGATTCGCTTCAAACTGCCGTCTTGCTTCGCCGGTCAAACGGTATCCCGCCGCCGG
>JAZRXB010000296.1:0-62592 GCA_045600005.1 Eubacteriales bacterium
CTTTAAGATGACAAACGTTATAATATAATCCGTTTTTTATGTCGGCTTTGCCGACATAAAAACACCTCTAAGGCGAGCCGGGGCGAGCCCTCGCGCCGAAGGGAGCCAACAAAACTTTGTTTTGTTGGCGGCGATAAGCGCGAGTACCGATTGTAAAACGAAGTTTTACAATCGACTACGAATTGCTGAAAAAGGAGAAAGAGAATGTATTCTGTCATATACTCGGCGGGACTTGTCGGGATCGACGGCTTTCTGGTCAGCGTGGAATGCGACGCGCAGAACAAGATCCCGCAGTTTGAGATCATCGGGCTGCCGGACGCTTCGATCAAGGAAGCGAAGGACCGGGTAATGTCCGCGTTCCAGAACAGCGGCTTCGATTTTCCCGATACGGCGCTGACCGTCAATCTCGCTCCCGCCGATAAGAAAAAGGCGGGCTCGTCCTTCGATCTGGCGATCATGATCGGCGTGATGAAGACCTGCCGGTATCTTCCCGACGGGCTTGACCTTACATCGTCCTGCTTTATCGGCGAGCTGTCGCTGTCGGGCGAGGTGCGCGGGGTGAACGGCGTTCTGAGTATGTGCCTTGCCGCCAAGAGCGCGGGACTGACGCAGATCTACGTTCCCGCCGCCAACGCGGGAGAGGCTTCGGTCGTGGACGGCGTGAATATTTACGGCGTGTCCGACGTTTCTGAGCTGATCGGGCATCTCAGCGGCAGAAAGCCGATCGCGCCGACCGTGTTCGACCGCGCGATGTTCACGGCGCGGGTCGGGAAGTCGGGGAACGATTTCTCCGAGGTCAAGGGACAGGAAAGGGTCAAGCGCGCGCTTGAGATCGCGGCGGCGGGCGGACACAACATTCTGCTGATAGGACCGCCCGGCACGGGAAAATCCATGCTCGCCAAGCGCATCCCGACGATCCTGCCCGAAATGACCTTTGAGGAAGCCATCGAGACGACCCGGATCCACTCCATCGCGGGCGTTCTGCCGGAGGGCGTTTCGCTGATCACATCGCGTCCCTTCCGTTCTCCGCATCACACGATGTCCGCTCCCAGTCTGGTCGGCGGCGGAACGAATCCTCAGCCGGGCGAAATATCGCTGTCCCACAACGGCGTGCTGTTTCTGGACGAGCTGCCCGAATTCGGCAAAAACGTCACTGAGGCGCTTCGTCAGCCGCTCGAAGACCGCAGCGTCACGATCACCCGGACGAACGGAAAGATCACCTACCCCTGCTCGTTCATGCTCGTCGCGGCGATGAATCCCTGCAAATGCGGCTACTACGGACATCCGACCCGCGCCTGCATCTGCAAGCCGGGCGATATCCGCAAATATCTGTCGAAAATCAGCGGACCGTTAATCGACCGGATCGACATTCAGGTCGAGGTGGCGTCGCTCACCTTCGATGAGCTGTCGACGCCGGGAACGGGGGAAACCTCCGCCGAGATCCGGCAGAGGGTCAACAAAGCCCGTGCGTTTGCGCGCGAACGCTACGAAAAAGCGGCTGCCGAGGGAAAAGCGCCGATGATCTGGAGGAACGCGGATATGTCGTCGCGGCATTTCGGGCAGTTCTGCAAAATGGACGACGCGGCGGCCGCGCTGCTGCGCGGCGCATACGACAGGCTCGGACTGTCGGCGCGCGGATACGACCGTCTGCTCCGGGTCGCGCGGACCATCGCGGACCTTGCCGCGTCCGAACAGATCGAAGAAAAGCACATCGCCGAAGCCATCCAGCTCCGCAGTCTGGATCGGAAATACTGGTGAAGACGCTTCTTCTCCGCCGCCTGAAAAAGCCGTCGGCATTCGGACGGCGGAGGACGGCTGTGGATTTCCGCCCCGGAGTTTTCAACAGCGCCGAAGCGCGTCTTCACATGGATGTGGAGAAATTTCCCCGCATTCTGTCGGTTTGTGAAGAAAAAACAGACGGGCAGGGGAGGATATGTGGAGAACGGGGCGGAACAAAGGCTCAAAACGGTCAAAATCAAGCTGAATTATCCACAATCTCCACAGGAAAGCCTGTGGAAAAACTGCTTCGGAACCGTGCGGAAGAGACAGAATTACACAGAGGGAACGATGGAGAACGGGAGAACGGCTCTCCCAAACAGACACAGCTTTTCAACAGGATTTCCACCGGGTCGGACACGGCGGCGCCTGTGCGAATCCTTGTGCGGTGAAAACAGAAGAAAGGAAAACAGAGATGAGTGAAAAAACGGTTTTCACCATGCTGGTCGGCGTACCGGGGAGCGGAAAAAGCCGGCTTGCCGATACGCTGCGGGAGGAAGGGTACGCGGTCCATTCCTCCGACCGCCTGAGAGAGGAATGGTACGGCGACGAAAGCGTACAGGGACAGCCCGGACCGCTGTTCGACGAACTGCGCAAAAGGGTGAGGGAAGACCTGAAAGGCGGACGATCCGTCGTGCTGGATGCGACCAACCTGAGCCGGAAAAGACGGATGGGCTTTCTGCGTGTGCTGAACGGAATTGACTGCCGGAAGGTCTGCATCCCGGTACTGACGCCGCCCCGTCTGTGTGAGGAACGGGATGCGGGACGCGCACGGACGGTCGGCGCGCCGGTGATCCGGCGGATGCTGGCTTCCTTTGAATGTCCGACGGCGGGAGAGGGATGGGACGAGGTCCAGCCGTTTGCGTGGCGGGAGAACGATCCGTTTCCGTTTGAGGACGCCCGCCGCTTTGCGCTCGACACGCCGTGCCATAAGCTGACGCTCGGCGAACATCTCGAAAAGACCGCCCGATACTGCGTCGAACACGGTTTCTCTGAGGAGGTACAGTTGGCGGCGCGGTACCACGACTGCGGCAAATACTACATCAAGCGCTTGGTCAGCGCACAGGGCGTTCCGACCGAATACGCGCAGTATGACGGTCACGAAAATTTCAGCTCGTATCTGTTTCTGACCGAACAGTGCTGCGGCAGAGAACTGACGGCGGAGGCTTTCGCCGGAACGCTCTATGCGGCGAACCTGATCTGCTGGCATATGCACCCGGCAAAGGTCTGGGATCTTTCCGAGCGGGAACGGCGGTGGGACGAACGCTTTTTAGGCGCGGAAACGATCCGGGACCTGATGCTGCTTCACGAGGCAAATCGTGCCGCAAGAGAATAAAAATCGGCAGAAAAACAGAAAAACCACTTGACAAAGCTCCAGTCAGGTGGTATAATACTTCATATTATGCTTTTGCAAACAAATCCCCATATTACTTATCAAAGTATATCACGAATTTGGGGAACTGTCAACCGAATACCGGACTAATTTACAAATTGTTCACAAAAGGAGAGCGATGTCATTGGACGCACTGACCGTACTGAATCGGATCCTGTCACCGACAGTCGAAAACTGTATGCGGGACGCGGGACAACTCATGGCGCTGAACGATCAGACCGCCGCGTGGGGACTGACGCTGACGCAGGAGGAAGCGGCACAGGTCGCGGTCTGCCGGACGAAGGCGCTTCATCTGAACGAGCGGATCGAGGTCGGACTCGGCGCGCTGGAAAAGCTCACGGCGGTGTTCGCGGCGTCCGGGTACGTCGAACGGTCGGACTGGGCGGAGCTGCTCTGCCGCGTGACCGAAATGTTCTATCAATATAAAACCGACATGGAGGACCGGATATCGGACACCGAGCTGATCGCGTATCTTTTCTACTGCTTCGAGCTGGAATGCGGCGGTGATCCGGATCTGACGGAGGAGCGTCTCGACGAGCTGTGCCGCGGAGAAAATAACGGCGGCTTCTCCTTTGATGAGGAAGACGGCGAAGACGGAGCAGACGGCTGGGAACGGTCGCCGGAACGGTCGCGCGGGCTGATCGAAGATCTGCTGAACGCTTACCGGACGGTGAAGGAGGGCGTACACTGGCCTGTCAGCACGACCGAGATCGTCTGTCAGCTGACCGCCATCCTGCGCGCAAGCGGCGGAAGCACCGAGTATCTGGCGCGGGCGGCGGACGAGCTGACCGCCTATCTGAACGAGAAGGGAGCGGACGAAAATGAATGAACTGACAGCCATGTCGGGTTTTGACGAATCCCGGCTGGAACGGGACAACTACACGCTTTCCCTGTCGGCCGAAGCGCTGCGATGCGGATTCTGTACCGCCGCGCAGCACGATGCGGTTCAGGCGCAGGCGCTCGATCTGCTCGCTGAGCGTATCCTTCTCTATACCGACGGTCAGTCGACCTCGGTGAAGAACGATACGGCTTTGCAGCTGTTCCGTTCGATCCTGTACTGCTGCGACCTCTCCATGATGAAGGAACCTGTCGAAAACGCCGCGAAAAGGCTGTTTTCCGACGGTCTCGAAGCGGTCTTTTACGACGGCATGATCATCGGGAAGGAACTGACGCTGAAAGCGGCCGCCGGACTTCGCACGGTACGTGAGAACCGGATCAGAGCCGACAGCGTGCCGTACAATCTGCTTCTGAACGCGGATCTATACAAGCTGCTTCAAAGCTACGATCTGCGTTACGACGCGGCGCAAAATCTGATGAAGGTCGATTACGCCATGCCGACGGTCAATCGGAACGTGAACGGCATCAGCGGCGTGCTTCATATGCTGACTGAGCTGGAGACCGAAAACCGCTTTGTCGGCACGTTCGACGCGGCGGAACGTCAGACCCTGTTTGAACGCTGGCACAGAGAACTGGCGACGCCGGGCGCGGAGTGCGTGAACCTCGGCAAGCTCTGTTTCATGACGGCGATCCTGTCGCTGCTGGCAGGACGGGACGAGCCGTCTCTCGTGATGGGTCCGGCGGACATTGCTTCGCTGACGACGCTCGGCTGTACGGGCGACCAGCCCTACTACGCCGCGCTCAACGTGCTGCACCGGCTGAACGAACGGGCGCCCGAACGGTATCTGATGCTGCTGCTCAAAAACAGCCGCGCCGAGCTTACCCAGCTGTTCCGCGGCGGAGAAAAGGCGCTGCGGTATTTCATCCGGACGGAGAACTGAAAAAGAGCGGGGATTTTTCCCCGCTCTTTTTTCGTTATTACCGGACCTGTCCGTCGCCGGTGATGAGATATTTTCCGGTCGTCAGCGCGTCAAGCCCCATCGGTCCGCGCGCGTGGAGCTTCTGCGTCGAGATGCCAAGCTCCGCGCCGAAGCCGAATTCGCCGCCGTCGGTGAACCGCGTCGAGGCGTTGACATAGACCGCAGCCGCGTCGATCTCGGCGCGGAACCGGGCGGCGTTCGCCATATCTCTCGTCATGATGCACTCGCTGTGCTTCGTGTTGTAGCGGTTGATGTGCGCGATGGCTTCGTCGATGCCAGACACGACCTTCACCGCAAGGATGTAGTCGTCGTATTCGGTCGACCAGTCCTCCTCCTCCGCCGCCTTGCAGCCGAGGATGCGGCAGACCGTTTCGTCTCCGCGGATCTCGAGCGGATGATCGAGCGCAGCCGCGAATTTCGGCAGGAAGGCTTCCGCCGCGCTCTCGTGGACCAGCAGGGTCTCGATGGCGTTGCAGACCGACGGGCGGGACAGCTTGGCGTTGCAGGCGACTCTGACCGCCATGTCGAGGTCGGCGCTCGCGTCAACGTAAAGATGGCAGTTGCCCGCGCCGGTCTCGATGACCGGAACGGACGCATTTTCGACGACGCTGCGGATCAGACCCTTTCCGCCGCGCGGGACCAGCAGATCGACCAGTCCGCGCATCTTCATCAGCGCGGTCGAGCTTTCGCGCGACGTGTCGTCGACCAGCGTCAGCGCGTCGGCTGGAAGTCCGTTTTCGGTCAGCGCGCGGCGCATCAGTCCGACGAGCGCACGGTTGGTGGCGATGGCTTCCTTTCCGCCGCGCAGAACGCAGGCGTTGCCGGTTTTGAGACAGAGCGCAGCCGCGTCGACCGTGACGTTCGGACGGGCTTCATAGATGATGGCGACCACGCCGAGCGGGACGCGGATATGCTCGATGACCAGTCCGTTCGGACGGGTCGTGCGGGTGCCGGAGCCGATGGGATCCTCCAAGAGAACCAGCTGACGGAGACTTTCGGCAATACCGGAGATCCGCTTTTCGTCGAGCTTCAGCCGGTCGAGCATCGGCGCGGGAACGCCGTTTTCGGCGGCGTGCAGAAGGTCGTCCGTATTGGCGGAGAGGATGTCGGCAGTCTCCTCGCAGAGCAGAGCCGCGATGCGTTCCAGCACGGCGTTTTTGAGCTTTGTTCCCGCGCCCGCCAGCGCGGACTTGGAAGCGTTTGCCGCTTCGCAGAGAGATTTCACATAAGAGAAGGTTTCCATTTCCGATGACCGTTCCTTTCAGGAGTCCGGCAGTACGGCGTTTTTCCGGCGTCTGCCTGTCCGATATTGCGCCTCGATCCGGGGATCGTTACCGTCTGACCAGCGCTTTCATCGCGCGTTCCAGCTCGGAGAGGAAGAAGTCCGCTTCTTCCATCGTATTCTGTCCGCCGAGGCTCACGCGGATGGTGCAGTCCGCATCGTGAGCGGACAGACCGAACGCCGCCAGCACGTGGCTGCCGTGACCGGTGTTCGACGAGCAGGCGGAACCGCTCGACACGAAAATGCCCGTACCCGACAGACTGTGAAGCATCGTTTCGCTTCGGATGGAGGGCAGAGTAACGCTGAGGATATGCGGCGCGGCGTTTTCGCCCGGCAGATTGAGCTTCACGCCGGGAAAACGCGCGCTGTCGGAGAGCGCTTCGATGAGATGCGCGCGGATGAGACGGGTCGATTCGATCTCCGCGTCCCGGCGGGCGATACCGGCTTTGACCGCCGCGCCGAAGCCGGCGATGCCGATGACGTTTTCCGTGCCGGAGCGCATTCCCTGCTCCTGACCGCCGCCGAAGATGACCGGCGTCAGCTTCTTCGCCGTCAGGACCGCCTGAGAGACGCAGAGCGCGCCGACGCCCTTCGGACCGCCGATTTTATGGGAACTGACCGTGATCATGTCCGCGCCGAGCGACTTTGCGGTGAAGGGGACCTTCATGTAGCCCTGCACGCAGTCGGTGTGCATCAGCGTTTCGGGATTCGCCGCCTTGACGATGGCGGAGATGCGGCGGATATCGTAGACCGCGCCGGTCTCGTTGTTGACCAGCATGAAGCTGGCGAGGATCGTGTCGCGGTCCGCCGCGCGTTCGATGAGCGCGTAGTCCGGCACGCCGCCGACCGTAGGGACGCGGACGATCTCAAAGCCGCGTTCTTCGAGCGCTTTTGCCGTTTCGAGAACGGCGGGATGCTCGCTGTCCGAGATGAGGATCTTCTTTTTTGTGCGGAAATGCTTCGCCGACGCGGCGCCGGTCAGCGCGAGATTGTCCGCTTCGGTGCCGCTGGCGGTGAAGACGAGCTGCCGCGCGTCGTTTTTCGTCACGCATTTCACGCCGAGCGACGCGAGAACGGCTTTCCTTGCGTCGGTGACGATATGCTCCGCTTCCACGCCGAGCGTGTGGAGGGAGGACGGATTGCCGTAGGTCTCCATCGCCGCCGTCATCGCGGTCTTCGCTTCGGCGCAGAGCGGCGTGGTGGCGCTGTTGTCAAAATAGATCGGTTTCATCGAAGACGTCAGTCCTTATAGGCAAAATACTCAAGGATGGCGGCGACGTCCTCAAGGTGGGATTCATACTTGTCCGCCGAAGCGGTGTAGGTGAAGATATACACCTGATTTTTTCGGAACGAAACGAGCTGCATGAACTGATACGCCGTGCCGGACAGCGTACCCGTATAGACGTATTCCTTTGCGACCGTGCCGCCGAGCAGCGCGTCGTCGCTCGAAACGAGCGTATAATCCGGGAAGACCGCCTTGAAGTCGGCTTCATAGGACGTCCAGTAGTCGTCGATGGAGGTGACGGAGCCGTCCAGCTCGAACGCCGTGACCGAAACGCTCGACGGGTCGCGTCCGTCGTAGTACGCCGAGGTCATGCCGGTCGAGATATCGGTCGTCCATTCGTCCGGTACGTAGAGGTGATAGGTCACGCCTTCGTCCGAGATCTCCTTGAAGCCCATCGGAGCCGAATTGGTCTGTCCGCACGAAACGAGCGTCGTGACGGCGAGAAGGCACGCCAGTGCGAAGGAAGCTGCTTTTTTCATAGAGGAAAACCATGTCTGCCGCGTCCTTTGCCAGAAGCGGACGCCGACAGCCTTTCTGCGTCATTTTCCGCGCGGAAACGGGACCGCGCCGGAACAAAATCGTATAGCGTATGGGGAACTCTGAAAATCCAATAAAACAGAATATCCGGAGCTTCCGGTTTTTTATCTCTCGTGAATCTCCGGCGATATCTTTATTATACACTTTCGGAACGGGGCTTGTCAACTTCAATTTGTAAACAGTGCGGCAAAATCCCGTAAAATCGGCGTCCGGCGCGGCGGTTCCGGCTTTGCTGACCGACCATGACGGCATGGGAACGGCGCGGACGGAAAAAGCGTCCGTCCTGCGGCGGGCGCTTTTCTGCGATCGGACCTGTAAGCCGGGTTCTGTAATCGGCAATCATCTATCTCCGCGCGCCGTTGCCGGCGCGCTCCGGGGCAAAGCCCCGTGCCACCCGTGAGATCTGCCGGGCAGACAGCCGCGCTGATAGGGCGCGGATCCCACATACGGTGTTGCTTCGGATAGGGTTTACATCGAATCTGCGTTGCCGCAGAAGCGGGTGAGCTCTTACCTCGCCTTTCCACCCTTACCGCAGAATGCGGCGGTATCTCTCTGTTGCACTTTCCCGGAGGTCGCCCTCGGCGGACGTTATCCGTTATCCTGCCCTGTGAAGCCCGGACTTTCCTCATGATAATACCTTTCGGCGCCATATCACGCGATTGCCCGGTCCGGTCGCAGATGATATTATACCATATCGAAACGCGGTTGTCAACAAAGAAAACAGAACTTTTCGGCTTTTCCGCCGCCTTCGCGGACCGCCGCGTCAGAAAAATCCTTTCCTGTATCAATATTCTCACGAAATGTCCGATAAATTAACACTATATTCATTGCAGACTTTTCTCAGTTGTGATATAATAGATGTATGCGCCGTCCGGAGACAACGGTGCGGCTGCTTTTTCACGATCTGCGGCTTGCAGGTCCATGGGCAATGATGCAAAAAAGGAAGACGGAACATGAGAATAGGACTGGATGTCGGGTCCACGACGCTCAAGTGCGTCGTGCTCGACGAAAACGATCAGATCATTTACAAATCATATAAGCGCCATTTCGCACAGATCACGGAGGCGACCGTCGAGCTGCTGCAAAAACTCGAAGCCGAGATCCCCGGCGCGTCCGACGCGCTTCTTTCGGTGTCGGGTTCCGCCGGCATGGGCATGGCGGAAGCGTCGAAGATCGGCTTCGTGCAGGAAGTCTACGCGACCCGTCTTGCCGTGAAGCGGCTGATCCCGGAGACCGACGTGGTGATCGAGCTGGGCGGAGAAGACGCGAAGATACTCTATCTCGACGGCACGATGGAGGTGCGCATGAACGGTTCGTGCGCAGGCGGGACCGGCGCGTTCATCGACCAGATGGCGACGCTGCTCGCCATTACGCCTGACGAGCTGAACGAGCTGTCGCACGGCTGTGAAAAGATCTATACCATCGCGTCCCGCTGCGGCGTGTTCGCCAAGAGCGACATTCAGCCGCTGATCAATCAGGGCGCGCGCAAGGAGGACATCTGCGCCAGCATCTTCGGCGCGGTCGTCAATCAGACCATCGCGGGTCTGGCGCAGGGCCGTCCGATCGGCGGCAAGGTCGTCTATCTCGGCGGACCGCTGACCTTTATGGACGGACTGCGCAGCGCGTTCGACAAGGCGCTGAAGCTCACCGGCATCTGTCCGGAGAATTCGCTCTATTTTGTGGCGATGGGCGCGGCGTTCGGCGCGGATATCAGCACCGAGAAGGTCACGCTGCACGAGGCGGTGAAGCGCGTATCCGCCTATCACACCGAGGGACGCTATCTGTCCTGCCCGCCGCTTTTCGAGACGAAGGCGGACTATGACGAATTTTCCGCCCGTCACGCGAAGGACAGGGTGGACTATGCCTCTCCCGAAGCCTACGCGGGAGACGCCTGCATCGGCATCGACGCCGGTTCTACGACGGTCAAGGCGGTCGTCATCGACGATAAGCGGAATATCCTCTGCTCGCTCTACCGTCCCAACAGCGGCAATCCCGTGCCGATCATCAAGGCGTTTTTAGAGGATTTCTACGCGAAATATCCGAAGATCCGCATCGTATCGTCCGCCGTCACCGGATACGGCGAGGAGATCGTCCGCAACGCCTTCGCGGCTGATTTCGGACTGGTCGAGACGATGGCGCACTTTTTCGCCGCCAAGAAGTTCATGCCGTCGGTCGATTTCATCATCGACATCGGCGGGCAGGACATCAAGTGCTTCAAGATCAGAAACGGCGCAATCGACAACATCTTCTTAAACGAAGCCTGCTCGTCGGGCTGTGGCTCGTTTTTGCAGACCTTCGCGGGCGCGCTCGGACAGAACATCGCGGATTTTGCCAGAGAGGGACTGTTCGCCAAAGCGCCGGTCGACCTCGGTTCGCGCTGTACCGTCTTTATGAATTCGTCGGTCAAGCAGGCGCAGAAGGACGGCGCGACGGTCGACAATATTTCCGCCGGTCTGTCGATCTCGGTCGTCAAGAACGCGCTTTACAAGGTCATCCGCGCCGCGAGCGCCGATTCGCTGGGCGAGCATATCGTCGTGCAGGGCGGGACCTTCTTAAACGACGCGGTGCTTCGCGCCTTTGAAATGGAGATCGGACGGAACGTCGTCCGCCCGAACATCGCGGGACTGATGGGCGCTTACGGCGCTGCGATCTACGCTGCGGACTGCTCGAAGGGCGAAACGACGCTGCTTGACGCCGAAGTGCTGAAAAATTTCCGCCACGACGTGAAGCTCGTCACCTGCGGCATCTGCGAAAACCACTGCCGTCTGACGGTCAACACCTTCGACGGCGGACGCAAATTCATCGGCGGCAACCGCTGTGAGCGTCCGACCGCGAAGGGAACGCTTCACGAGCATTTCGACCTGTACGAATACAAGCTCAGCCTGCTCGACAGCTACACCGCGAAGCCGGAGCATCCCCGCGCGAGGATCGGTCTGCCGATGGGACTGAACCTCTACGAAATGCTTCCGTTCTGGCACGCTTTCTTCACAAAGCTCGGCTTCGAGGTCGTCGTCTCTCCGCACAGCGACCGGAAGCTCTATATCAGCGGTCAGCATACCATCCCTTCGGATACCGTCTGCTTCCCCGCCAAGCTGATCCACGGACATATCGAAGCGCTTCTCGCCGCCGGCGTCGACGCGGTATTCTACCCCTGCATGACCTACAACTTCGACGAGCATCTCGGCGACAACCACTATAACTGTCCGGTCGTCGCCTATTATCCGGAGGTCATCGGCGCGAACGTGCCGGGCGTCCGGACGACAAAGTATATCCACGATTACATCGGCGTTCACCGTCCGAAGGATTTCCCGGGCAAGATGTATGAAATTCTGTCGAAGTATTTCGACGGTCTCGATAAGAAGGACGTGAAAGCGGCGTGCGAAGCCGCCTACGCCGAGCGGGAAGCATTCCTTGCGAAGGTCCGCGCAAAGGGCGAGGAATTTATCCGCATCGCGCGCGAGCGGAAGATGCCGATCATCGTGCTGGCGGGCCGTCCCTATCATGTCGACCCCGAGATCAACCACGGCATCGACCGTCTGGTCTGCGAATGCGGCGCGGTCGTCGTCACCGAGGACGCGGTGAGCGTTCACATGAAGAAGGAGCATACCAACGTCCTGAATCAGTGGACCTACCATTCCCGTCTCTACGCGGCGGCGCGTTATATTGCGGGACAGGACGACATGAATCTCGTCCAGCTCGTCTCGTTTGGCTGCGGCGTCGACGCGATCACGACCGACGAGGTGCGCGAGATCCTCGAAAGGGAAGGAAAGATCTACACACAGATCAAGATCGACGAGATCACGAATCTCGGCGCGGTCAAAATTCGTCTGCGCAGTCTGTTCTCGGCGTGCGAAGCGAAGGAACGCGAAAAGGGACGCGCCTGACCGGCTGACCGAAAACGACAATGCGATTATCGTCAGTCCGCCGTGAGCTGAGGCGGGATATGCCTGAATCTGCGGCAGACTCCGCCGGAATTTCCGGCGGACAGGAAAGGAATGAAACACAGCAATGAACAAGGAATGCACGGATTGCCGTGGCTGCACCGGCTGTTCCGGCAGTGAGGAGGTCGAACGGGTCGAGTTCACGAAGGAAATGAAGAAGGATTACACCATCCTCATTCCGAGTATGCTCGATATCCAGTTCGCGCTGCTCCGCAACGTTTTCCGCAGCTACGGGTATAAGATGGAGCTGCTGACCAACGACAGCCGCGCCGTCGTCGACGCCGGGCTGAAATACGTTCACAACGACACCTGCTATCCCGCGCTGCTCGTCATCGGTCAGATGATCGACGCGCTGAACAGCGGAAAATACGATCTGAACAAGACCGCGCTGATGATCACTCAGACGGGCGGCGGCTGCCGTGCGTCGAACTATATCCATCTGCTCCGCAAGGCGCTGAAAAAAGCGGGGTACGGGTATATCCCGGTCATCTCGCTCAATCTGTCGGGACTTGAGAAAAACAGCGGCTTTCACTGGACGCTCGGTCTGATCCGCAAGCTGATCGCGGGCATGGCTTACGGCGACATGATGATGCTGCTCGCCAATCAGGTCCGTCCCTATGAGACGACGCCCGGCGCGGCGGACGCGGTTTCGGCTAAATGGGTCGACCGTCTGACTGCGGATTTTGCGAAGGGAAAAGGACTCAGCAAGGGCGTCATGCGCTCCTATATGACGAAGATCGCAGCCGATTACGCCGCCGTTCCGGTCGACCGGAGCGTGCCGCGCGTAAAGGTCGGCGTGGTCGGCGAGATCTATGTCAAGTTCGCCAAGCTCGCCAACAATCATCTGGAGGAATTCTTGGCCTCCGAGGGCTGCGAGGTCATGGTGCCGGGACTGATGAGCTTTATCCTGTTCAAGGTGGACAACCGGATGGAGGACATCAAGCTCTACGGCGGCAGCAAAGCCAAGTTCGCCGTCTGCAAGATCCTGTTCGATTATCTGGCGGGCATGGAACAATTCATCATCGACATCGTGAACGGTCAGGGCGGAATTTTCCAGCCGCCTACGGCATATGCTCATCTGAAAACGCTGGTGAAGGGAATCATCGGCTACGGAAGCAAGATGGGCGAGGGCTGGCTTTTGACCGCCGAAATGGTCGAGCTGATCGAAAACGGCTACGGCAACATCGTCTGCGCACAGCCCTTCGGCTGTCTGCCGAACCATATCGTCGGCAAGGGCATGATCCGCCGTCTGCGCGAGCTTTACCCGGAATCCAACATCGTTCCCATCGACTACGACCCCGGCGCGACCCGCGTCAATCAGGAGAACCGCATCAAGCTGATGCTCTCGGTGGCGCGTGAAACGCTGGAAAGCGGCGAAGCTCCCGCGGCGAAGGCTTCTGCCGCGGAAGCTCCCGCAGAGGAGACCTCCGCCGTATGAAACTGAATGTTCCGGAGAGCGCCGCGCGCGTCATCCGGCGGCTCGAAGAAAACGGATACGAAGCCTCCTGCGTCGGCGGCTGTGTGCGGGACGCTCTGCTCGGACGCGAACCGAACGACTGGGACGTGACGACCTCCGCTCTGCCGGAGAAGACGCTGGCGCTGTTTGACGGCGCGGACGGTTTCCGCGCGATCCCGACCGGCATGAAGCACGGCACGATCACGATTTTGTCCTGCGGCGAGCCGATCGAGGTCACGACCTTCCGCATCGACGGCGTTTATACAGACGGACGCCGCCCCGATTCGGTCACGTTCACGCCGTCTTTGAGGGAAGACCTGGCGCGGCGCGATTTTACGGTCAACGCGATGGCATATTCGCCGGGTATCGGTCTTGTCGACCCGTTTGGAGGACAGAACGATCTTGCGGCAGGAGTCCTGCGCTGTGTGGGCGAACCGGAGAAGCGGTTCGGCGAGGACGCGCTGCGGATCCTGCGCGCACTGCGTTTTTCGTCGGTGCTTGGCTTTGAGATCGAAGAAAAGACCGCCCGCGCCGCCTTTGCGCTGAAAGACAGGCTCCCCGCCGTTTCGATGGAGCGGGTCGCGGTCGAGCTTGGCAAGCTGCTCCGCGGCAAAAAGGCGGCCGAGGTCCTGAGAGAATACGGCGGCATCCTGTGCGCCGTACTGCCGGAGCTGGAAGGGCGGGAGCTTGGACTGACGTCCGTCACGGCGCTGAACCGGACGGGCGCGTCGCCGACTGCGGTGTACGCCGGTTTTCTGCGCGGCTTTTCGCCGGACGAAGCGTTCGCCTTACTGAAACGGCTGAGGCTCGACAATCATACCTGCGACGGCGTGAAAACGATCCTGACGGAACGTGCGGTCGACTTCTCGTCTCTGCCGGACGTCCGTCTGCTCTGCGGACGGGTCGGATTCGACGCGGCGCGGGATATTGAGGATTTTCTTGACGCGGAAGGAACGCTTCCGGCGGGAGCGCGCGGTCTGGTCGGGAGGATCAGGGAAACCGGGATGTGCGTATCGGTCGCCGGGCTGGCGGTCAACGGCCGCGATCTGCTTGTGTGCGGCGTGAAGCCCGCCATGGTCGGCGAAACGCTGAAACGTCTGCTCGTCCGGGTCGTGAACGAAACGGTCGTGAATGAACGGGAAACACTGCTGGCACTCGTGCGTGCGGCAGAGTCAGAGGACAGATAAAATTCGTCCGGCGGAGTGTACGGCGGAGCGAAGCCGAAACGGGAGCGGTTCCGTCTGCCGCATGAACAGCCGCAAAACCGATCGATTCAGAGGGCTTTCGCTGTGCGGAAGCAATGGTCATAAAAATGTCGGAAAAAACGCTTGTGATCGTAAACGGTCACACCGCGAAGCTCCAGCTTCGCATTGAATTACTGGATATTCTGGATATTCTGACAAAGGGCGGGCTTGACTGCACGACCCATCCCACGCAGAGAGCGGGGGACGCCGCCGAAGCCGCGCGTCAGGCGGCAGAGGAATATTCCCGGATCGTCTGTATCGGCGGAGACGGCACGCTGTCCGAGGTGACGAACGGTCTGATGGGGCTCCCGGAGGAGAAACGCCCTGTCATCGGTTATATCCCGGCGGGAACGACCAACGATTTTGCCGCCAGTCTCGGACTGCCCGCCGACCCGCGCGAGGCGGCGAAGCGGATCGCGAAAGGTTCGCCGCGCTTTCTCGACTGCGGACGGCTGAGCGGCATACGCCGGTCTGCCGGACAGACCGGCGAACGGTCTGCCGGACAGACCGGCGAACGGTCCGATCAGCGGAGCGGCGAACAGCCCGGAGAGAAAGACTCGCACATCTTCAATTATATCGCTTCGTTCGGCGCGTTTACCGAGGCGTCGTGGAACACGCCGCAGCAGTTAAAGAATATGTTCGGGCATTTTGCCTATGTGGTGGAAGGACTGCGGCACCCCGGCATCGAGCCGTACCACATCCGGTTCACGGCGGACGGCGAAGAGATCGAAGGGGATTTCACGTTCGGCGCGGTGTCCAACACGCTTTCGATCGGCGGCGTGCTTCGGCTTGCGCCGGAGGAAGTCGGCTTTGACGACGGTCTGCACGAGTATCTGCTCATCCGTATGCCGGAAAATCCCGGCGAACTGAACGAGATCGGACACGAGCTGCTGCGGCGCGATTTCGGTCGGATGGTGCTGTTCGGACGGGGCAGCCGGATGACGATCGACTGCGGCGGGCTTGCGTGGTCACTGGACGGCGAGCTGGTCCGCACCGAGGGGAAGGTCGAAATCGAAAATCTGCCGCGCGCATACCGCCTGATCGTCTGAACGGGGACGGCATACGCTGCGCAGAAGATATCTTTACGGTCTTGGCACGGCAAAAAGAAAACGGAAAGATCATTCCGTCAGAAAGGGAGCTTTCGCGGCGCGAAAGCTATGGTTGATACAATATAATGAAGGAAGTTCTGCTTTGCAAATACGGCGAGCTGATCCTCAAGGGCGCGAACCGCTCTTACTTTGAGACTCTGCTCTTAAAGGAACTGAAGACCCGGATGAAGCGTGCGGGAGATTTTGACGTCTGCCGCTCGCAGAGCACCATTTACATCGAGCCGAAGAACGACGAATGCGACCTCGACGAAGCGCTCGAATGCGCGAAGAAGGTGTTCGGCATCGTCACCATCGCCCGCGCCTGCGTCGTGGAAAAGAACATCGACGCGATCTTCAATGCCGCGAAGGAATATCTGCCGCAGTTTCTGACCGGCGTGAAGACCTTCAAGGCGGACGCAAGACGGTCGGACAAGTCTTTCCCGATGAAGTCGCCCGAGCTGGCGTGCGAGATCGGCGCGGCGGTGCTGGAAGCCATGCCGCGTCTGAAGGTCGATCTGGACAATCCGGACGTCATCGTCCGTGTGGAGATCCGCGAACACGGCGCATACATTCACGCCGGACAGATCAAGGGCGCGGGCGGAATGCCGCTCGGTTCGAGCGGACGCGGTCTGCTGCTCCTGTCGGGCGGCATCGACAGTCCGGTCGCGGGCTATATGATGGCAAAGCGCGGCGTCACGGTCGAAGCGCTCCATTTCGAGAGCTTCCCGTATACCAGCGAGCGCGCGAAGGAAAAGGTGCTGGAGCTTGCGAAGATCCTCTGCGGCTACACGACGCACATCAAGGTCCACGTCGTTTCGCTCACGCACATTCAGGAGGAGCTCTGCCGCGCCTGCGACGAGGATTATTTCACGCTGCTCCTGCGCCGCTACATGATGGCGATCGCCGAACGGACCGCCCGCAAGTACAAATGCGGAGCGCTGATCACCGGCGAAAGTCTTGCACAGGTCGCAAGCCAGACCATGCGCGCCATTGCCGTCACCGACAGCGTGGTGAATATGCCGGTTTTCCGTCCCTGCATCGGCATGGATAAAGAGGAGATCGTCACCATCGCCCGCCGGATCGGCACGTTCGACACGTCCATTCAGCCCTACGAGGACTGCTGCACGGTCTTTACGCCGCGCCATCCCCGCACCCGTCCCGATTTCGACAAGGTGATCGCCGAGGAAAACAAGCTCGATTTCAAAGCGCTCTGCGACGAGGCGTTCGACACGCTCAATACCTACGATATCCGGATCGACGAAAACGGCGAGACGCAGATCTCGGGCGGTGACAAGCCGGGAATCGAAGAAACATTGGACGAATAATGCTAAAATTCACACTTTTGTGCGGCAGATTCATTGAAAATAATTGAATTTCTCATTTGCCCCTTGACAGCCGTGCGTTTTTTGTATAAAATATAATATGTATGTAATTAAGCATAGCCAGCCGTGTCGGCTCCGGCCGTCGGCCGATCATCCATAATTGCATGAAAACAGCATCACAAAAAATCCAGCATTAAAAATTTAAGGAGGTGTTCTGTATTGCTTGATATTATTATCAGCGTGATCGTATCCGTTGTCATATGTATCCCGCTCGGCGTGTTCTTCGGCATCACTTACCGCAAGAAGGTAGGCGAGGCTGAGATCGGGTCCGCAGAGGAGCAGGCAAGGAAGATCATTGAAGAAGGCGAAAAAACCGCTGAAAGCACACGAAAAGAGGCGGAAAACCGTAAAAAAGAAGCTCTGATCGAGGCAAAAGAGGAAATTATCCGCCAGAAAAACGACGCGGAGCATGAAATCACCGAGCGCCGCGCGGAGCTTTCCAGAATGGAAGCCCGTCTGACCAAGAAAGAAGAGCAGGTCGAACGGAAGCTCGAAAATCTCGAACACAAGGAAGAAGCGCTCAACAAAAAGATCAAGGAATGCACCGATACGCAGGCCGAGATCGAAGCGATCAAGGCAAAGCATCTGGAAACGCTCGAAAAGATCGCCGGCATGACCGCTGAGGAAGCGACGGCGCAGATCGTATCCCGCATCGACGAAGAGGTGAAGCACGAAACCGCGCAGAAGCTCATCGAATACGAGCAGCAGTTTAAGGAAGAAGCCGATCAGAAGGCAAAGAACATTCTGGCGCTCGCCATTCAGCGCTGCGCATCCGATACGGTCGCCGAGGCGACGGTTTCGGTCGTCGCTCTGCCGAACGACGAGATGAAGGGACGCATCATCGGACGCGAGGGCCGCAACATTCACGCCATCGAAGCGATGACCGGCGTCGACCTCATCATCGACGACACGCCCGAAGCCATCACGCTGTCGAGCTTCGACCCGGTCCGCCGCGAGGTCGCCCGCATCGCGCTCGAAAAGCTGATCGCCGACGGACGCATCCATCCCGCCCGCATCGAGGAAATGGTCGAAAAAGCCCGCCGCGACGTCGAAGCGATGATCAAGCAGGCAGGCGAACGCGCAACCTTTGAAACCGGCATCCACGGTCTCAGCATCGACATGATCAACCTGCTCGGACGGCTGAAATTCCGTACCAGCTACGGGCAGAACGTCTTAATGCACTCCATCGAGGTCGCAACGCTCTCCGGCATGATCGCCGATGAGCTTGGCGTGGACAGCACGCTCGCCAAGCGCGCGGGTCTGCTGCACGATATCGGCAAGGCGCTCACGCAGGAGATCGAAGGCTCTCACGCACAGCTCGGTGTGGACATCGCCAGGAAGTTCAAGGAGAACAAAGAAGTCATTCACGCCATCGAAGCGCATCACAACGACGTGGAACCGCAGACGATCACCGCGATCATCGTACAGGCGGCGGATGCGATCTCGGCAGCCCGTCCCGGCGCAAGATGCGAAGATCTTGAAAATTACATCAAGCGTTTGCAGAAGCTCGAAGAAATCACATACAGCTTCCCCGGCGTGGAAAAGGCGTTCGCTATTCAGGCAGGACGCGAGGTCCGCATCGCGGTCAAGCCGGAGGAAGTCAACGACGAGCAGATGGCGGTCATCGCCCGCGAGATCGTGAAGAAGATCGAAGCGGAGCTTCAGTACCCCGGTCAGATCAAGGTCCACATGATCCGCGAAAGCAGAGCGATCGAATACGCAAAATAACCCGCATGATCAGAGACAAAAGCAGGCATCTTTGGTGAGATAAGTTCGAAAGGCAGAACCGAGCCGCAAGGCGAGGGATAGACATAGATTGAACCGAACCTGAGACGAAATATAGCTTTGCGCTTTGATATAGATTTCAGAAAGCACCGGTCAGACGGTTTCCGATGGGAAACGGCTCTGACCGGTGCTTTCTGATAGGAGACTCCCGACCAAAATCCCCCGAAGGGAGACCCTTCGGGGGATTTCTGCTATGAAGAAAGGAGAAGATCGTCGAATTATCTGTGCTTGTTCTTTCTGATGCCGACATAGGAAGCTGCCATCAGCAGAGCTGCGGTCGGGACGATCATATCGAACGTTGCAGCTGCCTTCGCGGTGGAAGCGGCGGCCGTTTCTGCTGCCTTCGGAAGCTCAACCGATTTGGAGGAAAGGGTGTACTTGGTGGGGGTAGTTCTCAGATAAACCATCTTGGCGCCTTCGGCTTCGATCTGGTTGTTGATCTGGAGCGCGTAAACGATGGCGTCGCCGGCCTTCTTGCCCTGGATCGGAATCGCGATCTCAACGACGTAGCTCTTGTCGGCGTGGGTCGCCTTCAGGATACCGTCCTTGATGCTGTCGCCGCCGTAGAGCTTCTTGCCCCATGCGTCGCCCGCGATCTTGTACGGGTCGGAAACCGCGGTGATGGCGGCGGCGAAGTCAACGTAATCTTCCACGTTGTCGTTCTGCCAGAAGTTCGTGCCGGTTGCAAAATAGCTGTCCGCACGGGTCATCAGCGTGTTGTCGGTGACGGTGGTGCACATATAGAGATACTTGTCGTCATACAGGATGTAGGTGATGCCTCTCATTTCAGACGCCTTGGTGACGTCCGCGCCGGAAACGGGATTCAGCTTGGCACCCTGGCTGTCAACCATGACGCTCTGCTTGTAAATGTCGTCGAGCTTGCCGTCCAGAGTAGGCGTGCCTTTGAGGATTTCCGTTCCGGCTGCGGAGACGGAAAGACCCGAAGCGAGGATGCAGGAAGCCGCTAAGAGTGCCGCGAGTAATTTCTTCATGATAAAATTCCTCCGTTTCAAATTTGCCGGATGTTCTTGACATCCGTGCTATAAACTATTATAATAGAAATGTGGGGAAAAGTAAATAGAATAAATTGACATAACTGTTTGAAAAATGAACATTGTGACGAAGGATGTGAACAAAAATGGTTAATCAGACGGTCAAACGGAATATTTATAACGAAGAAGTTTATTATCTGCACAGCGGGATCAATGATTTTTTCACCGTATTTCATTTCGGACGGACCATGCCGGACGTCTCTTATCTGACCGTACACGGTTCGGCGTCGCCGTACCACATCCTTGAATTCGTGAACAGCGGCGTCGGTTATATCGAAAACGGGAAAACCGTTGAGAAAGTGACGGCAGGGGATTTCTACTGCCTGAACAAGCTGGCAGACGCGCGGTTTTATTCGGATCATGAGACGCCTTACGACAAGTTCTTCCTGAGTCTGTACGGCGAGCTGCCGGATCATCTTGTGTCGGCTTTTTACGGAGACAAGCCGTACCATATTTTTCATGCAGGCGATAACGCGGGGGAATATGCCGCGCTGTTCGGGAAGCTGCGCGGGCTGTTATGCTGGGATATACCGGACCTCTCAAGCAGAAATCTGATGGAGGTATCGAATCTGGTCTTTCGGATGATGAGCCTTTCGGCGGAGGAGCTTCACTACGGTACGCTGATGGGCGAACCGACGCTGGCGGACGAGCTGAGACGTTATTTCGACAGCTCGCTGACAAAAGAGCAGAATCTGACCGAAGCGGCGGCGGAATTCAGCATCAGCGTCACGCATCTCATCCGGGTGTTCAAGGAAAAATACAACGTCACGCCCAAGCAGTATATCATGAAGCGGAGGATCGCGGCGGCGCGTCTGATGCTGAGCGACACGTCGATGACCGTGCAGCAGATCGCGGAAAAGCTGTGCTTTTCCGATTCCAACTATTTTTCCGTCGTTTTCCGCCGCTACACCGACATGACGCCGAGCGAGTATCGGAGCCGCGAAGATTGGAAAAACTACATCGTGAATTATACGCCGCAATAAAAAACGCCCCGGCGGGCGTTTTTTATTGCGGCTATATACTTTTGTGCATGGAAACGGTCATGTGCCGCTTTGGGGCGCGCTGTCGTTCCGGACGGCTTCGAGGGGATCTGCCGATAACTGTTCCAGCACGTCGGCGTAGGCGAGCCGGAACAGCTCGTCCGCGCGTCCGGTCTGACCGGTCAGGTCGAGATAGCCGAACAGCGCTTCCATGCCGGTTGCGCGGCGGTATTCCTGCGCGGTGGCGCTCTTCGGAATGGAAATGCCGTGCGCGTTCCGCCCGCGCTTGAAAATATACAGCTCGTCCTCGGTGAGGAAGGGGAGGATCTTTTCGATCCCGGCACTCTGGGCGGAGGCTTTGACGAAGCGGAGCGCGAGACGGCTGAGCGCGCCGCCGTCGCCCGTGCCGAGCGTCAGCAGCGTGCGCCGTACCAGCACTTCCAGCACGGCGTCGCCGAGATAAGCCAGCGTGGACCCGCTCAGCTCACGTGTGATATCCTGATTCATGGGGATCCTTTCTGTCTGTGACGGTGATGCGGCGGAAAACGCCATATATTCAGGCGCTTTTGTGCCGAAAAAACGGTCTGTCAGGCGTATCCTTACTTTCTTTCGATGAGGACGTCTTCGCAGTCCGCCTTGCCGCAGCCGGTCAGGCGGACGGTCATCGCACCGCTGTCGGTCCGGCGGCAGTTCTTCATCGTGACGCTGCGCGCATGCTCCGCCGTGACCGGAACGGAGTCGTCGAAGGTGCAGTTTTCAAGGTCGATATCGCCGTGATAATACGGCTGCCGTTCGGTCGGAACGAATTCCGGGCAGGAGCGGATCACGGCGCGGGAGGTGCGGAACGCCGTATCGCGCACCTTGAAATGCTCGCAGGGGCTGGATTCGTACCAGTAGGTCATGTCGCCGGTCAGAAGGAACGGCGCTTCGGTCTCGGTGTTTTCGATCAGGATATCCCCGCGGCTCTGGAAACGAAGATGCGAATTGCATTTTCCGAAGCGGCAGTTCCGAATGGTGATGCGGCACTGCGTGGAGAGGTTTTCGATCACGTCGTTTTCCTCATGCGATTCGACGGGACGGTCGAGCGTGAAGCGGACGCGCTTTTCGGCGACCGGTTCGACCGAGAGAAGGGTGTATTCCGCCGCCGGCTCCTGCGTGTGACCATGGCAGACGCGGATGCGGTCTCCCGCAAGGAACAGCGGCGTCTGTGCGATCGGTTCAAGGCAGGTCTCGGCGGTGATCGTACTGCCGGATACGCTCTTTAACGAATAGAAATTGCTGTGAATGTTCAGGATATCGTCGATGGTCCCTTCGACCACGCTGTCGCGGATGACGAACTCGCCGGAGCAGGCGAAGGCATGGATGCCGTCGGCGGCGTTGGCGATGATGCTCGGCGACTGTTCGTCGAAGGTCATGCGGATGCGGTCGAGGGTGACATTCTCACAGTGGAACGGGAAGATGCCCATGCCGGTCCCGTTCAGGATCCGGTAGTCGGTCAGCGTCACGTTTTTGCAGCAGACCATCTGGATGTTCGAGATATTGCGCCGCTCGTGACCGATGACAGCCAGCTGTCCCGGACGAAGGTCGGACGGGATCGGGACCTCGCCCTTCTTTGTGAGGACGAGCAGACCGTTCTCCTCGGAGACCGCGAACTGCACGGTGGACTTTGCCCACGGCAGCGACGGGTCGATCTGAGGGTTTTTGCCGAAGATGACGAGGTGGATGCCTCTGCCCTGACGGGTCGCGGCGTCGAAATTCTGGAGGAACATCGGCGCTTTATCGAGGTCGCGGTTCTCCCACGTATCGCTGACGATGACAAGCTCGCCGTCCTCAACGCGGTAGGGGAAATCCGAACCGATCTTCAACACGAGCCGCTCCGCGTCCGACGAGACGATCTCGCCCTGCGTATAGGGGCAGCGGTCGTACCGGACGGTCACGTTCCGGACAGAGACGTTTTCGCAGCCGTCGAGCAGGAAGGGCTGGATCTTCCCGTGCAGCGTCAGCACCGCGCCGCCGAAGTCCAGCGTGACGTTTTTCAGGTTCCTGAGGTAAAACACGGTATGGAGCGGGTCGCCGTGTCCTCTTAAATAATAGCGCGGGTCGTCGGCGAGGATCGTGTCTTTTTCGGCAAAATCATAGGCGGGACGATCCGCGCGGTAAACGGTGTCGTCCTCAAAATGATGATCGAGCGGAAGAACAGCGTATTTCATATGTATCATTCATGGCTTTCGCCCATGCGAAAGCGCTCCCTTTCTGCGAAAACATGAAGCGGGTCCCCGTTCCCCGGAAACCCGCTTTCCATTATACCACATCCGTGCGGTTTTTGCAAGACGGCAGGTAGAAATAATGCAGATAGAGCTTTCCGAACACGTTTGAGCCGCGCGCGATATAATCGTGCAGCTCACGCGCATAGTCGGCAAGCAGATCGAGACGTTCGCGCGGGATCGACAGGGCGAATTCGCCTGCCATCATCGCATCGGACACGACCGAGAAGGATTCGTGCGTGAACTGTCCCAGCTCACCCTCCACCCGTTCGGCAAAGGCGTGCTGATGCTCGCCCGGCTGAGGCGACAGTCTGCGGAACGCCAGCAGACGGAGGATCAGCTCGTTGAACTCTGCGGCGAGCTTCATGCGCGTGCCGTTGTCGAGGACCCGCTCGGACGCCAGCTTGAGAAGAGCGCTGCGCCGCGTTTCGGCACGTTCGGCGCGCTTTTTCAGCCACAGGATAAAGAACGTGACGCAGACGGCGGCGGCAAGCAGAACGATCAGCACCGGAAGAAGCGTCTGAAGGAGCGGCTCGTCTTCGGTTTCCGTGTCGATGTCGGTCGGATCCTCCGGTTCTTCCTCCATGAGATCGTCGGGATCGGGCGCGGTGTAGTGCGTGCTGACCTGCGCCTGATACGGACGGTACATATCGTCGTAGTATGCCGAGGTCGCTTCATACTGCACCCAGCCGTAGCCGTCGTAGTAGACTTCGATCCATGCGTGCGCGTCATAGTCGCGCACCGTCGTGATATAGCGGGCAGCGGCGTTCTTGTCGGTCAGACGGATGAATTCGTCCGCGATGTAGCCCTCTGCGTAGCGGGCGGGAATGCCGAGCGTGCGCAGCATCATGACTGCCGAGGTCGCAAACTGGACGCAGTAGCCTTCCTTCGTGTCGAATAAGAAGGTCTCCGCCGCGTTCAGGTAGGGGCGTTCGGGGTCGGGGTCCTTCGCTTCGAGCGTGTAGGTCATGTTTTCGGACAGATAGTCGATGATCGCCATGACCTGCATATCGCGGAGGCTGAATTCAAAGGCGTAGTCGGAGGGAGGAGAGGTGCGGAAGAATTCTATGAGCTGCCTGTTAAAATCGTTCTGATTCAGGATCCCCGCCGCAAGATCACGGAATTCCGCCGCGCCTTCGCTGACGGTCATGTAGTTGGCGTAGACGTAGTTCTGATAATTTTGCCGGTCTTTGAGCAGACGGTCGACCACGGCGCGCTGCTCATCGTCCATGTCGTAGGCGTAGCGGTACCAGAGCGCGTCGTTCTGAGCGGAGCTGACGCCGGTCGGCGTTTCACCGAACAGCGGGATCCCGCGCCGCGCATAGGTGATCGACAGCAGGGAGACCGCGTTTTCATAGGCGTCTGTCAGCTCGTTTCCCGACAGGCCGGAGTCCCTTAACATCTGATACTGTGCGATGCAGGCTGCCTGACCGTCGAAATAGCTCATCAGCTCGCCGAGATTGTAAGCGAATTCCCGGTCGCGCAGAAGCGGCAGCTGGGCGATCGTCGAGTAATCGTCGAGGAACAGATAGGGCGCGGAGGTATAGATGCCGTCGTAGTAGTTGACGTAGTGCAGATCGATCGGCGTGCGGGAGCCGTGCTCCATCAGACGCAGACGCTGGTTGCTGTAAGACGGCATGAAGATCATGTTGTTCGTCGGCTTCTGCTTTTTGATGTGGACCTGCTCGGTGACATAACCGTATTCGAGATGCGATTTGTAGCCGGAGGTCTCGGGAAGCTCGACAAGCGACGGATTCATCGCGTACAGCAGATCGGACGTCATGCGCTCGGGAGTGAAATCCTCGCCGAACAGACGGCGGTATTCGGCGATCTTATCGTATTCCGGCGAATGCCAGCTGTCCTCCGAATAATCGGCTCCCGTCCAGCTGCGCAGGTAGACCGGCACGGCGTTGTCGATCATGACCTCGAAGATCTTCTCGCCGGTATAGTGGCGGTTCTGCGCGGCGGTCGAACGGCTGTCGAGCGAAGCGCCCGAGAACAGCATACTGGACAGGTCGGGTTCGTCGCCCTGTGCGACGGCGTTCAGATAATTCTCGATCTTGAGCGCGGGCTGAGAGATCGACGGAATGTCCTTCATGCTGTTTTTGACTTTTGCGGGGAAGAAGAACAACAGCAGCGTCAGAAGCGCCGCGCCGAGACCCGTGAAGCCGCCCATCGCGGAACCGGCGCGGAACCGGCGCAGATATTCGGCGCGCTGTCCGGCGGGAGCTTCGGACGGCGCGGCGTCCTGACGGATGACGCGCTTTTTGAGGTAAATGCGGTCGTAGGCGGAGAGCGCGAGGAGCCCGGCGAAGACTGACAGGATCAGCGCCAGCCCCGAATTATCCGGCGCAAGACCGTAGTAAAGGCTGACCGTACACAGGACCGCGCCGATCAGGATCAGCGGGATCAGACGGGTGCGCTTGATCAGGCAGACGGCGATGACCGCGCCGAGCAGGATGGCAATCAGGGAAAACGCGAGCTGCTGACAGTCGGCTTCGGTCTTGTGAAGCTGTTTGAGGGAATAGGTAAAGTCAAGGACGTAGCGCTTCATGCCCGCGTAGCCGAGCGCGTCGAGCCGTCTGAAAAAGGCGTTATAAAGGGAGGTGGCGCTGAAAATCAGGATATCGGGTACTTTTTCCGCTCTCAGAAAGAGCAATCCCGCTCCTGCCGTCAGGACCGTTCCGCCAAGGAAAAACCACTTGCTGATCCCCATCGCGCAGAACCAGACGGTCGGGAGAAGGCTCCAGAGAAAAACGGAGGAGCCGCTGACCTCCAGCGCCAGCGAATCGGTCAGAAAGGACAGAAAACTGTTAAGACAGAGGAAGACGAGCCCGCTCCGGCACAGATAACCTATGACCTGCGCGGCTGTTCCGCCGCTCTGACGGTCAGCGGAGATCAGCTCGGCTTCGTCCGATCTGGATTTGTGATTCGGATTCAACGATATTACCTCCAAATCAGATTAAGCGTTCCGAGACCGTGAAGCCGGCGCTTCTCAGCTCGGAAAACCAACGGTCAAGCTGCTTTTCCGCCTCGTCGTCCGGGACGAAAAAGCGTCTGTCCGCGCACCAGACAAGCTCCAGCGCTTTCGCGCCGAGATGACGGTAGGCGTTTGCAATGGAGATGTACTCCGCTGCGGCTGCCGCGTCGAGAAAAGCCGTGATGAAGATCAGCGAGGAGCCGGTCGCGTCGGCGATGAGGGAGGACAGCTCGGTCGGCTGATTCCCCCGCTCGATCAGCGGCGCTGCGGCAAAGCGGCGGAAGACCTGCTCGAAATCCTGCATAGTCGCCAGACGCACGGCTGCGGCGCGCAGGCTGCCCTGATCGCGGCGGAACCACGAGAGCGTCACGTCATTGCCTGCTTTCAGCTCGCGCAGCGTCGATGCGATGCAGTGCTCGATCACAAGATCCGCGCCAAGCTCGTCCGCGGTATCGGCGCATTCGGGCAGGGGAACGAACGAAGGCTTCGCGTCCGCATTCTCCGAAGCGGCGGCTTTGCGGTAATGCGGTTCCAGATCGCAGAACACGTAAACCGAGTTGCCGTTGTTCTTGGAGTATTCCCGAACCAGAAGGTCCTGCGATTTGGAGGACAGCTTCCAGTGAATGCTTTTGAGACTGTCGCCCTGCTCGTAGGAACGGATGTCGGAGGATTCGGTGTTGTCCGAGCCGCGCTGACGGATGACCGTCTGCGTGTTCAGGTCGCTTTCCGCCGACAGAGGACGCGGCGGCAGCGTGAGACGGCGCGGCATGACGAACACGGTCTCATAGCGTTCGAGCTTCACCCGCATCCGGACGACGCGGAACAGGTCGTATACGTACAGGCATTTCACGCCCACGTCGTATTCGCCGCGGAAGCTGAAGCGCGCGCTGCGTCTGATCTCACAGCCGTTTTTCGGCGGCAGGGAAAGCGCGAAGCGGCGCTCTCCGCACCGGACGGCGGTTTCGCCGTCCGGGAGGAGCAGCTCGGCTTCGACGAACGGAAAAGGAAACAGGCTGTCGTTCGACAAAAGGACCGAAAAGGCGAGAGGGGTGTTTTTCTCCACCGTGTCGGCTTCGGTCCGGACCGATGCGCAGAGAAAGATCCGCGCCAGCACGAGCTGAACGACCACGCCGAGCGGCAGGATCAGCACGAACAGAAAGACCATGTAAGAGACCGGCAGCTTTAAGGACTGCGCGAATACCAGCGCGGCGGCCAGCAGGATCGGATAGAATACGACGTTCGCCGTGAAGGAAAAAGCGGGATGTCCGGACGGCTTCGGCTTTCGGGGAACCGTCTTCTTGAACGTCCGGCGCATGGTCAGTGCTTCCCCCGGAACGGCACGGGCGTCGAGCGGAGGATCTCCTCCAGAACGGCGTCGGTGGTGATCTGTCCGAGCTTGGCTTCCTGTTTCAGGATGATGCGGTGTCCGACCGACACGCGGAAAATGTCGGAAATATCTTCGGGAATGACGTAATTGCGGTCGTGCATGAAGGCATACGCCTGGCAGAGCCGCTTGAGCGCGAGCGAAGCGCGCGGACTTGCGCCGAGCGCGACCGCGCTGTGCGTGCGGGTGGCGGCGACAAGCGTGACCAGATAACGGTAAAGCTCCGGGTCAATGCGCACGTCGGAGATCAGCGCGCGAAGGAACCGGATGAGCTGTGCGCCGACGACCGGCGTGATCGCGTCCACCGGATTGCGGGAACGGCGGTTTTCGACGATATTGATCTCTTCCTCCAGCGTCGGATAGCCCATCGACAGCTTCAGGCTGAAACGGTCGAGCTGCGCTTCGGGCAGAGGATAGGTCCCCACGAAGCCGGACGGGTTCTGCGTGGCGATGACCATGAAGGGGTCGGGCAGGGGATAGGTCCTGCCGTCGACGGTGACGCGGCCTTCCTCCATGGATTCGAGCAGAGCCGACTGCGTTTTCGGAGACGCGCGGTTGATCTCGTCCGCAAGGAAGATGTTGGTCATGACCATGCCGTTCGTGAACGTGAAGGTCTCGCTCTGACGGCTGTAAATGTTGAAGCCGGTGATATCGGACGCCGTGACGTCGGGGGTGAACTGCGCACGGCGGAAATCGAGAGCGGCCGCCTTGGCAAGAGCGGCGGCGAGCGTCGTTTTGCCGACGCCGGGAACGTCTTCGATCAGCACGTGTCCGCCGGCAAGCAGAGCCGTTACCAACAGCAGGATCTCGTGATGCTTGCCCACGATGACCTTTTCGATCACGCCTACGAGCTTTTTCGCGGAGCTGTACGCTTTTTCCGCATCGACGTCGGCAAAGGTCACGCCGTCAAAATTCTTTTCCTGTATACGTTCGTCTGTGGGGGTATTTTCCATAATGCGCCTTCTTTCCTTTTCTGTTCTTCGTGTTCGACAAAAGTAAAACATACCTATACGATTATTATATCATATTTCGGAAAGGGTTGCAACAGCTATTCGTAAATTATTTTGAAAAGACGTTCGGGACGAAGGGAGGAAACGGTAAGATTTCCGGCGCGGCGGGAAAAAGGACCGTAAATTCTCAAAGTAACTTCCACCGCCTTTTCCACTGTGGAAGTTACTTTGAGAATTTACTGGAAAAAGGACGGGCGGCGAATTGAGCGAAAGGCATTGACATTTCAGACGAAGAGTGTTAAAATATTGTCGTGCGGCAGTCTCTCGGAATCCGAAAAGAAGAAAAGCGGAAGCCGGTCCCGCGGGGAACGCATTCTGCGGGTTTTCAGAGACGACCGTGAGCAAAACCAAAAGAAAGAATGGTTCCCATCATGAATAAACTGTATGATATCCTGATCATCGGCGCCGGTGTAAACGGCGCGATGCTGGCTCACAAGCTGGCGAAATATCAGCTTTCCGCCGCCGTTCTGGAAGCGGGCGAGGATGTGGCGAGCGGCGCGACCCGCGCCAATTCCGCCATCGTTCACGCCGGTTTCGACGCGGAAAACGGAACTCTCAAAGCAAAGCTCAACGTGCGCGGCTGCGCACAGATGGAGGAGCTGACCCGCCGTCTCGACGTGCCGTACAAAAAGAACACCTCTCTGGTCGTTGCATTCGGCGAGGAAGAGGAGAAAACGCTGGAAATGCTTCTGGAACGCGGCCGGAACAACGGCGTGCCGGGACTTTCGATCATCGGACAGGAAAAGCTCCGCGAGCTGGAACCGAACGTTTCGCCGGACGCGACCGCCGCGCTGCTCGCATCGAGCGCCGGGATCGTCTGCCCCTACGATCTGACCATGGCGGCTGCGGAAAACGCCTTCGTCAACGGGACCGAGTTCTTCTTCGACCGCCGCGTCGACGCGGTGGAAAGCGGGGACGGCGTGATCGTGCTTCACGCGGGAGACAAGACCTTCCGCGCGCGCTATGTCGTCAACTGCGCGGGCGTTCATTCGGACGAGATCGCCCGGATGGCTGACCCGGAGTTCCCGATCCATCTGATCCCGCGCCGCGGCGAGTATATGATCCTCGACCGTTCCGAGGGAAAGACAGCGAACGCGACGCTGTTCATGGTTCCGGGCAAGGCGGGCAAGGGCATTCTCGTCACGCCGACGGTCGACGGCAATCTGCTGGTCGGACCGAACGCACACGAGGTCTCGCGCGACGATACCTCCACGACCGCCGCAGGTCTGGACGAGATCTCCGCCGGTGCAAAGCGGCTGGTCCCGTCGATCAATCTGCGCGCGGTCATCACGTCCTTCGCAGGCGTCCGTCCGACGCCGGATACCGGGGACTTCCACATCGAACCGTCCGCTGTGCTGCCGAATTTCCTCAATATGGTCGGCATCGAATCGCCCGGTCTCGCATCGTCTCCCGCCGTCGCCGACTACGCGGTCGTGAAGCTCGCCGAAATGGGACTCGGACTGACGCTGCGTGAGAATCACAATCCCTTCCGCACCTTCGACGGTCATATGCGCCGTCCGTTCCGTGAGCTGTCCGACGAGGAAAAGATCGAGCTGTGCAAAAAGGAGCCTGCTTACGGAAAGATCATCTGCCGCTGCGAGACGATCACCGAGGGCGACATTCTCGCCGCCATCCGCCGTCCGCTCGGCGCAAAGTCGATCGACATGGTGAAGCTGCGCACCCGCGCCGGCATGGGACGCTGCCAGGGCGGCTTCTGCTCTCCCCGCGTCGCCGAGCTGCTGGCAAAGGAGCTGGGCGTTTCGCTCGACGAGATCACCAAGCGCGGTCCCGAAAGCAGACTGCTGACCGGCAGGACCAAGTGAGAAATATTGGAGAAAAATGATCATGAACTGCGAGAACGAAAAGAAACTGGTCGTTGTCGGCGGAGGTCCCGCGGGACTTGCCGCCGCGCTGGAAGCGAATCGGAACGGCATCGCGCCGGAGGACATCCTCATCATCGAGCGCGACCGTGAACTGGGCGGTATTCTGAATCAGTGCATTCATGCGGGCTTCGGTCTGCATATGTTCGGCGAGGAGCTGACCGGTCCGGAGTATTCGGGACGGTTTATCGAAGAAGTGAAGAAAGCCGGGATCGGCTATGTCACGAACAGCATGGTGCTGGCGGTCGACGGAAACGAAGACGGGCGGTATGTCACGTTCGTTTCGCCCGAAATGGGCTTTGTCCGCATGAAAGCGGGCGCGGTCGTGCTCTGCACCGGCTGCCGGGAACGCACGCGCGGCGCGCTGAACATCCCCGGGACCCGTCCGGCAGGCATTTATTCCGCCGGAACCGCGCAGCGCTATGTCAACATGGAGGGCTTCATGCCCGGCAAGCGGATCGTCATTCTCGGTTCGGGCGATATCGGACTGATCATGGCGCGCCGTCTGACGCTGGAGGGCGCGAAGGTCCTGCGCGTCTGCGAGCTGATGCCCTATTCGGGCGGTCTGGCGCGCAACATCGCACAGTGCCTGAATGATTTCGACATCCCGCTGTATCTGTCGCACACCGTCACCGAGATCCGCGGCAAGGATCGCGTCGAGGGCGTCACCATCAGCGCCGTGGACGAAAACCGCCGCCCGATCCCCGGAACGGAGGAGTGCGTCGAATGCGACACGCTGCTTCTGTCGGTCGGTCTGATCCCCGAAAACGAGCTTGCCAAGACAGCCGGGATCGAGCTTGACCGCGTGACGGGCGGCGCGGTGGTCAATCAGTTCAACGAGACGAGCGTGCCGGGCATTTTCGCCTGCGGCAACGCGCTGCACGTCCACGATCTGGTCGACTTTGTGACCCGCGAGGCGTATATGGCGGGAAGATCCGCCGCGGGATTCATTCTGTCCGACGGCAGGAAGCCAGTCGGCACGATGGTCTGCAAGGCGACCGGCGGCGTGCGCTACACAGTGCCGCAGAAGGTCGAAAGGTTTGAGACCGCGCCGGAAGAGCTGAAATTCTTCTTCCGCGTGGCGAACATCTACAAGAAGGTCCGTCTGGAGATCCGTGCGGGCGGCGAAACGATCAAATCGGTCGCCAAGCGTTCGGTCGCGCCGGGCGAAATGGAATCGCTGGCGCTGAACGCCGACGAGTGCGCACGGCTTTACGGGCTGAACGCTTCCGAAATCGAGATCACGATGGTCACGGAGGGAAACTGACATGGAGCTTACCAAAAAAACACTCACCTGCATCGTCTGTCCGGTGGGATGTCAGATCGAAGTCACGCTGAACGCGCAGGGACAGGTCAAGGATATTTCGGGCAACACCTGCAAGCGCGGTTATGCGTATGCCCAGACCGAGTTTACCAACCCGACCCGCACGCTGACCTCGACCGTCCGTCTGAACGGCGCGGCGTCCGACCGCTTTCTTCCGGTTCGCACCAGCGCGCCGATCCCGAAGCCGAAGCTGTTTGAGGCCATGGCGCTTCTGAACGGCGTGACGGTGACGGCGCCCGTGAAGACCGGCGACGTCATCGCGGCGGATTTCATCGAAAAAGGCGTGAATCTGATCGCCTGCAAGACGGTTGACGCGGAATAAACAGTAAGGCTGAAAGCGGGCGCTTTCAGCCTTTTCGGAATGGGACCTCAAAAATACGGGTATCGCGTTTTGACCTCGTTTCTGTGATTTTTCAAAGGCAATGAGCCGATTGTAAAGCGCAGTTTTACAATCGGCTGTCAAAGGCAGTCAAAAGGAGGACGGATATGGAAGCAAGACCGGCGAAAATCTTTTCCGGCTTCGTGCCGCACGCGGGTCACTGTCAGGGCATTGCGACGGACGGGACCTATTTCTACTATTCCTTCACGACGGTTTTCCTGAAAACCGACCTTGCGGGCAATCAGGTCGGTTCGGTCCGGGGCATGACCGGACATCTCGGCTGTATCGCGTGGTCGGAGACGGACAGAAGGGTCTACGGCTCGCTCGAATACAAAAACGACGCGATCGGACGCGGCATCATGACGAAGATCGTCGGCTCAGACGCGGTGAATCCCGACGCCTTCTATCTCGCGCGGTTCGACGTCGATAAAATCACGCGCATGGACATGGAAGCGGACGAGGCGATGACGGTCGTGCGTCTGAACGACGTCTGCGAGGACTATGCTTACCGGGACGGAACGATCGAGCACCGCTTTGGGTGCAGCGGCATCGACGGGATCACCTTCGTGCCGGATCACAAAGGAACGCGGTCGGTTTTCGTCGCCTACGGCATTTACGGCGACACGGCGCGGGACGACAACGACGATCAGGTGCTGGTCCGTTACGACGCCGCACGGCTCGACCCGCTGTTCCGGAAGCTCGATCTGAACGCTGCGGACGGCGTGCGCTGTGATGAAAAGCTCTTTGTACGCACCGGAAACACGGTCTACGGGATCCAGAATCTCGAATACGACGCCGTGACGGGCTGCCTGTTCGCGGCGGTTTACCGGGGAAAGAAGCCGCAGTTCCCGAACTATCCGATGTATCTGTTTTCGCTGGACGGCGAAGGGAACCGGCTGAAGCTGGCAGAGCGCGGCGTGTGCGACCCGGCGACCGGCATCCGGGGCAGTCTGTTCGGGCTTGGCTCGACCGGCATGATCTCGCTGGGCGACGGATACTGGTACTTCTCCTCGCACGGTCACGACCCCGAAAAGGGACATTATACGGAGATCGGACTATACCGCTTCGACGGGGACGCCGGATTTGAGCCGGTGAACTGAGCGGGAAAAGGAACGCCATGCGGGACCGGAAGGTCCTGCATGGCGTTTGCTTTCAATAAAAATATTTCAGGTTGGAATCCGACTTGTCCCACACATAGCCGAGCGAGGACAGCTCGGATTCGGTGAGGAGAAAGTATTTGTAGGAGATCTTGCCCTTCTGATCGGGGACCGGGTCGTCGCGCGTCACGTCGATGTAGAAGATCTGACCGTCCGTCAGGATCATGTTCCAGGCGTGCAGGTCTTCGCTGTCCGGTACGGTTCCGGTCACGACCGCCGAACGGATGCCCGCCCGTTTGCAGAGCATATTGAAGGCGGCGCTGTATCCCTGACACACGGCGCTGCGTTCACAGAGCGCGCCGTAAGCGATGCGGGATTCAAACGGGACCTCTCCTTTGAGATAGTCGTTGTAGTTGTATTCGCAGTTCAGAATGAGATAATCGTGGATCGCCTTCACCTTGTCCTTATCGGTCATGCCGTCGGTGAGGATGGACGCGATGATCTTGTCCGCTTTGGCTTCGGTGACGGCGTGATACGCCTTGACGGTCTCGACGTCTTCCTCGAATTTGAGCGAGACGGTGCAGAGACTGCTGCCGTTGTAAATGCGGCAGAGGATGCCGGAGCTGTAAAAGTATTCGAGGTTGATGATATTGGAATGCTGATAGTAGGACGTCCACGTATCCGGGTCGAGCGTCGTCTCAAAGGTGAATTCGGGGATGAATTCGCGGTTGAGGATGTAGAACAGATGGATCAGCTCGGATTCGTTGTTCAGCGCGTTCTGCGAGGCGTTTTCGAGGATCGCTTTCTTGCGGTATTCATAGGAATCTTCCCGGTATTCCATCACGCGGACGGCGATGGCGGACGCTTCGCTGCGGGTAGCGCTGCTCATGCCGTTGTAAAGGCGCGTGCCGTCTTCCTGAAGATAACCGCGGAGCAGATACTCGTTGTATGCGGTACTGGCGTAGATGTCGGAAATGTCGGTGAAGGGATCGTCGATCCGGGCTGGTTCGATGCCGAGCGCGAGGATCATCATGCGGATCATCGCAGAGCGGGTGATCGGCACATCCGGGGAGAAGCCGGCGTTCAGATCACGGTCTGTGAGAATGCCGTGATCATAGGCAAGGCTGAGATACCGCGCCGCCCAGTGATCCGAAAACAGCGAGCAGACCGGCTCGGCGTTCAGATCGAAGCCGGCGCTCATCATCAGGATCTTGATGAACTCGGCGTTGGTGATATCGTCGTCCGGCCGGAACAGTCCGTCCGGATATCCGCTCAGGATGCCCAGAGAAGTGAGCTTTGTGACGTCGGAATAAAACCAGTCTTCGGGATAAACGTCCGGAAAACCGACGGGAACGCTGTCCTGTGCGCTGACGGACGGGATGAACGCAGCCGTGCAGACAGCGGCAAAGACGAGAACGGCAGCCGTCAGAAGGGCTGCGGGTTTTCTGAATGATCTCATTTATTTTTATCCTTCGATGATTTATGGGCGCGGAAAAAAGACCGTTCGCGCCGTTTACGGATTCAATTTTACCATACCGGACCGATCGTTGTCAACCTTGTTCTTCTAAATGTTTCGATAATTTTACATTTGTCCGGGAAATATCGGCAGAAACGGCATGAAATCCCGATATAATTTCCCGAGAGGCTTGCAATCTTCAGAAGGCTGTGCTATGATATAAGAACAGGATAATGTTCTATTCAGGTAAAGGAGATGGAAAAAATGGATAAACTCAGGATCGGCATCATCGGGACGGGCGGCATCGCGCACGCACACGCAAGAGCCTACAAGCAGTTCCCGGACGTTGAGATCGTCGCCGGCGCGGACATCATTCCGGGCAAGGCGAGAAAATTCCTCGACGAATTCGGCTGGACGGACGCCGCAGCCTACGAGACCTGTGAGGAGCTCTGCGCACGCGACGACATCGACGCGGTCTCGGTCTGCACCTACAACTCGCAGCACGCGGCCTGCGCGGTCCCGGCGCTGCTGTCCGGCAAGCACGTTCTGCTCGAAAAGCCGATGGCGATCACACTCGAACAGGGCAAAGAGATCATGGCGGCGGAAAAGGAATCGGGCAAGATCGTTTCGATCGGATTCCAGCCGCGTTACGGCAAGAACTTCCAGAAGGTCAAGCAGATCATTGCTTCGGGCGCTCTGGGCGACGTTTACTATGTGCAGACCGGCGGCGGACGCAGACGCGGCATCCCGGGCAGCACGTTCATCGAAAAGGACAAGGCAGGCGTCGGCGCGCTGGCGGACATCGGCTGCTATGCGCTCGATTTCGCGCTCAACTCCATCGGTTATCCGAAGCCTCTGACCGTTTCCGCAGTCGCTTACGACTATTTCGGAACCAATCCGAAATATTATAAGGAATCCGGGCGTTTCTCGGTCGACGATTTTTCGGCGGCGTTCGTCCGTCTTGACGGCGGCGTCACGCTTGATTTCCGGATGTCGTGGGCTATGCATATGGACACCACCGGCGATTTCATTTTCCTCGGCAGGGACGCGGGGCTGAAGGTCCGCCAGCCGAACTACACGCTGTGGGGCGGCGCATGGGACGGCACGGTCGGCGAGATCACGCTGTTCCACGACTTTATGGGCGAACCGACTGCCACGCCGGTTCCGATCGACCAGCAGGAAAAGGGCAATCTGTTCGAGGCAAAGGTCCGGGCGTTTGTCGACGCGGTGAAGAACGGCGGCACGGCTCCGATCCCGACCAGCCAGATCATTTTCAATCAGGCGATCATCGACGGCATTATCCGTTCCGCAGCCTGCGGTCACGAGGTCGAGGTCGACCTTTAAGGCGGTTTACGGAATCCGACTATTTGACTTGGGAGGTTTCAGATCAATATGATTCGCATTATGAGCTCCAATATCTGGGGCGACTATTTCCACAATCCCGTTGAGATCCGCGAGGAGCAGCTGGAAAAGGTGATCAACACCTGCAACCCCGACATTCTGGGAATGCAGGAAGCGACGGCGGCGTGGAACCGTTCGGATATGTTCCGCCGTTTTGAAGAGGAATATGAATTTGTCAGAACGGAAGAAGCGCCGACGAACAATTTCGTGCCGCTTCTGTATCGCAGAAAGCAGTTTACCCTGCTTCGGTCCGGATTCCTTCGTTTCCCGGATACGCCCGATCCGTCCAAAGGCGCGACGTGGGCGATCCTTGAGGAGAAGGGGAGCCGCGGCGCTCTGCTTGTTTTCAGCACGCATTTCTGGTGGCAGAAATTCGGCGTGGAGGAGCATGAGAATATCCGCGTTTCCAACGCAAGAAAGGTGAACGAACTGGCGGAGCTGCTGATGGGGCAGTTCGAGGTCCCCGCTGTCGCGGTGGGCGATTTCAACAGCCAGACCGTCGGTCAGCCTGTCGTGCCGTTTTTCTGCCGCAATGGTTGGAAGGAAGCACAGAGCGACGCGGAGGTGAAGTCCGACCTCTGTACGCATCACGGAGACCCGGTGCTGGGAGAAGACGGACTGTATCATGGAAAACGCCCCACTCGTGATTATCAGTATTCCATTGACCATATCTTTTACCGCGGCGGCATGAAAGCGGTGAAATTTGAGGTCGTGACGGATCAGGACGCGCTGGACGCGACCGACCATTCGCCGATCTATGCGGATTTTGAATTCGTGAAATAATAGTGGGAAACGAAAGAGGACGCGCTTTTCGGCGCGTCCTTTTTCGTGTGGTTTTGGGGGCGTCACGCCCATGCGTCCTGAGACTTCGGCTTGCGGATATCGAGAAGCAGGACCTGCTCCCACAGATACCATGTCTTCCCGCCTTTGGCGCGAAGCGTAATGGCGCGCGGAGAATCCGCTCCGCCCGACTCGATGTACAGGGTGGCGTAGTTGTCTTCCTTGAAGGAATGGAGATTGCTGGATACCGTGATCGTGAGAGGATCGGAAGGGGTATAATCGTTGTCCGGGGATGCGCCCTTGAAATACGAAAACGGAATGTAGGTCTTTTCGTCCATTAAGCGGTCGTCGATAAACTGAATCTCACGGGGGACCAGCGGACGCGGACCCTTGAGAAAATTCAGCATGGCGGTGCCGGTTTCGCTGTCCTTTGTATAAACGCAGAGCGCGAGAACGGTGAGAGCGGCTGCCTGATAGGGCGTTTCGAGCTTGGCTTCCGGGATCGCTTTCAGTTCATCGACGGTGGCGGGAAGGGCGGCAAAGGTAAAGGTCTCGCTCTTGCTGAGCGCTTTGCTGACCGCCTGGTTCGCTTTTTTCTTCAGAGCGTTTTTTGCGGTGTAAGTTGCTCTGTTCAGAAGACTGTCTAAAATGCCCATGATTCTTCTCCTTAACATATGGTATGAATGATCTCTGCTTTTATTATAATGGATAAAGAGAGCTTTGTCAAGGATATTTTGTCCGGTCACATTTTGTTTACGAAATGGCCGGCGGCATCAACGGCAAAAAAGCCGACGGCAAAAAAGCCGACGGCAAAAACAGCCGACGGCAAAAAATGCCGAGGCAAAAAAGTCCTCCGACCGAAACGGCCGGAGGATTTCTGCGGCTTTATCAGCCGAGCTTGGAATAGTTGACCTTGACGCCGGGACCCATCGTGGAAGCTACTACGCAGCTCTTGATGTACTGACCCTTTGCAGCTGCCGGTCTTGCCTTGATGATCGCGCCGAGAAGCGTGCTGAAGTTCTCGCCGAGCTTTTCGGGACCGAAGCTGGCTTTGCCGATCGGGCAGTGGATGATATTGGTCTTGTCGAGACGATATTCGATCTTACCTGCTTTGGCTTCCTTGACAGCCTTGGCGACGTCCATCGTGACGGTGCCGGCCTTGGGGTTCGGCATTAAGCCTTTCGGACCGAGAACCTTACCGAGACGGCCGATAACGCCCATCATATCCGGGGTAGCGATGATCTTGTCGAATTCGAACCAGTTTTCCTTCTGGATCTTTGCGACGTAATCTTCTGCGCCGACATAGTCTGCGCCTGCTTCTTCTGCTGCCTTTGCATTGTCGCCCTTAGCGAAAACAAGGACGCGGACGGTCTTACCGGTACCGTTCGGAAGAACGACGGCGCCGCGGACCTGCTGGTCAGCGTGACGGGAGTCGACACCCAGACGGACATGGACTTCTACGGTTTCATCAAACTTTGCCTTAGCGGTCTGGCATACGAGACCAAGCGCTTCGTCTGCATCGTACAGCTTTGCTTTTTCAAACAGCTTTGCGCTTTCGGTATATTTCTTTCCAGTGCTCATTGTAACTCCTCCTTATTCCTCGACGGTGATACCCATGCTGCGTGCGGTGCCGGCCACCATGCTCATAGCGGCTTCGAGCGAACCTGCATTCAGGTCAGGCATCTTGGTCTCGGCGATCTGCTTCACCTGTTCCTTGGTCAGCTGAGCGACCTTGGTCTTGTTCGGGGTAGCAGAAGCGGATTCGATTCCGCACGCCTTCTTGATCAGAACGGGAGCGGGCGGAGTCTTGGTGATGAAGGAGAAGGAGCGGTCTGCGTAAACCGTGATGACGACAGGAATAATGAGACCGATATCTTTCTTGGTTCTTTCATTGAATTCCTTCGTGAAAACCGGGATCGCAACACCATAAGCACCGAGTGCCGGACCTACGGGCGGAGCGGGAGTTGCCTTGCCTGCCGGCAGCTGTAACTTGATATAACCAGTAATTTTCTTTGCCATGATAAATACACCTCCGTATTGTGGTAAGCGGATGATTTTTGAGGTCATCCAGATGAATTTTCGGGAGAATTTTTAGTGGTTTTCTCCCTCCCACATTGCGCGTAAACGAAACGCTTCGGAAATAACGGACCGTTCTGTTTACTTGTCGGTCATGGTCACGCACTTCGTTTCCATCATGAAGGGCGTGCTTCTGCCGAACATATCGACGAGTACCGTGACGTTTTCGAGGTCTTCGGAAATTTCCTTGACCGTACCGGAATAGCCCTTCATCGGACCGTCGGTGATCGTCACTGTATCCCCGACTTTGTAATTGACAACGAACTTGGGCGCGGCTGCTTCGATACCCATTGCGACTACCTCGGCGTCCGTCAGAGCGGTCGGTTTGGAGCCGGGACCTACGAAGCCTGTAACGCCGCTGATATTTCTGACGACATGCCATGTCTCGTCAGTCATGATCATTTTTACAAGCACATAGCTCGGATAAACCTTTTCTTCGACTTCCTTGCCGGTTTCTTTGTCAATATAGGTGATGACCGGGATCCTGATATCGACGATGACGTCGTGCAGACCGCGGTTTTCGACTATTTTTTCAAGGTTGGTCTTTACCTTATTCTCATAACCGGAATAAGTGTGGGCAACATACCACCGCTTCTCGCCGGTCAGATCGTTCAGATCGCTCATTGAACCATTCCCCGTCAGATGATTCTGCCGAGGGCGGTCAGTCCGGCGTTGAACGCTAAGTCAAGCAGGCTGACGCAGACGCCGACGACGACAACCGACACTGCAACGAGGATCGTGTTGTTCAGAGTCTGCTGAGGCGTGGACCAGACGATTTTCTTCAGCTCGCTCTTGTAATCACGGAAAAACTTCTTGACCTTTTCACCGAAGGACACCTTGTTCTTGGCAGGTTTCTTTTCGGTCTTTTTTTCAACGGCCTTGTCGGAAGCCTTGGCTTCGGTTTTTTCGATATCTGCCATGATATATCTCCTTTGGTGAAATTACTTGGTTTCCTTATGGAGCGTGTGCTTGCGGCAGAATTTGCAGTACTTGTTCATTTCAAGTCTGTCGGGGTCGTTCTTCTTGTTCTTCATCGTGTCGTAGTTTCTCTGCTTGCATTCGCTGCACGCCAGGGTGATTTTAACTCTCATTTCGGCACCTCCCGATTAAATTATGCACGGAAGACCCGCGCATTTCTGATTTGCGGTCATGACCGGATACGACATGGCACCTCCCGGCGTCTGACCCGTACCTCCCTCTGGGGAACCGCTCTTTCATCCGCACGCTGACGCGGCAGCTCGCGCGCAAAAAAAGAACCCTCTCACAGAGGTATTTTTATTTTACCATACAAAGCCGGTTTTGTCAAGGGATTTCCGCGATTTTTCTCATGCAGACCTGCCGAATTTTGCCGCCCCTGTCCGACTTTTTCCGACGTTTTGCCGGGAGAGCGCACGGACGAAACATTTTCGGCGCGTCCGCTCTTGACAAGACGTTTTTCTTCGGATATAATAAAGGCAGCTCCCGGAAATCCGGGAAGAAAAGCATGACCCGGTACCGCGGGTGCCGCGTTCCGCTTTTCTGTGGCTTTTGCGAATTTCTGATAATAGACGGAGGAAAAGACATGACTGAATTTCATTTTGATTTCGGCGCCGGCGCAGGGAAGATCCGCGCGATGCACGCGGTCGGACAGCCGCCGAAGCTCGGTGCGCATCTTGAATATTTTCATTTTCTGACTGAGGCGAACATCCCCTATTCCCGTCTGCACGACATGGGCGGCGCTTACGGCGGCTGCGTCTACGTGGATATTCCGAACGTGTTCCGCAGCTTCGACGCGGACGAAAACGACCCGGAAAACTACGATTTCGCGTTCACCGATCATCTGCTCGCGGGACTTGCGAAAGCGAACGTCAAGCCGATCTACCGTCTGGGCGTGACCATCGAAAACTATCATCGGATCAAAATGTACCGTCTCGCTCCGCCCGCCGATTTCGGCAAGTGGGCGCGCATCTGCGAGCATGTCATCCGTCACTACAACGAGGGCTGGGCAAACGGCCGTCATGACGGCATCACCTATTGGGAGATCTGGAACGAACCGGACAACGGTCCCGATCAGATGACGAACCAGATGTGGTACGGCACGAAGGAGCAGTATTACGAGCTTTACGCCGTCACGGCGAAGCACCTGAAAGCCTGCTTCGGCGATACGATCAAGGTCGGCGGCTTCGCGTCCTGCGGCTTCTACGGCATCTTTTCCGATCCCGCGAAGTACGGCTTCGACGCGCCCGCGCGTCCCTTTGATGCCCGCTATCAGTATTTCCTTGACTTTGCGGAGGGCTTCCTTGCCTATGTGAAGGAATCCGGCGCTCCGATGGACTTCTTCTCGTGGCACAGCTACGGTTCGGTCTCCGACACCGAGATCTATGCCGATTACTGCGACCGCCTGTTAAACAAATACGGCTTCGGCGGCGTTGAAACGCAGCTCAACGAATGGAACAACTGCCCTAAGACGAATCTGCGCGGCTCGTCCTTCGCTGCCGCACAGAGCGCCGCGATGATGATCGCCATGCAGTACAAGAAGACCGACATCCTCTGCTTCTACGACGCGCGCATCGGTCAGTCGGTCTACGGCGGACTGTTCAATCCGATCACCTACCAGCCCTTCTGCGCTTACTACGGCTTCAAGGCGTTCGGCGAGCTTTACCGGATGGGAACGCAGGCCGTCTGCGAAAAGCCGAAGCAGGACGGCGTTTACGCGGTCGCGGCGTTCGACGGGAACGGGAAACGCGGCGCGCTGTTTGCCAACACCGGCGCGGACGCGGAGATCACGGCGAACCTTGACGGCATGAAGCTCTGCCGCATCGACAGCGAGCATATGATGACCGAATGGGACGCCGACCCGTTGCATTTCGTCCTTCCCGCCAACACCGTCGCGTTCGCGGTTTCGGACTGAGTACATTTCACGCTTCTTTCATGAAAAAGGCTTCTCCCGCGCAGGAGAAGCCTTTTTCCGTCCGGCGGGTCAGCCGCCGTAATAATATTCGGTCTTCACGTCGCTTGTTTCAATGAGGACCGAATTCTGATTCAGCGCGGCGATCACCTCGTCGGCGATCCTGTGAACGGTCGCCGCGTCGGTGTCGTCGAAATAGCAGATGATCGTGTTTTCCACCGTCATGTGGTTTTCATCGTCCAGCCAGCGTCCCTGACCTTCGGCGATGGTGTAGCCGCCGAGGTAACGCAGACAGATGGCGTCGACGGCGGCAATGGCGTCTTCCGTCGAAATGAGCTGAGTATAGGTGTCCTTGTCGTTGGTGCCGACGTACATGACGTACTGTTCCTTCCGGTCCGCGCCGAAGACCTTCACGCACAGAACGGCGGTGAAGATCAGGTTGCAGGCAAGCAGGACCGACAGGACGGTCATGATGATTTTATGTGTTTTCTGATCCATAACGATATTTCCTTTTGAAAAATTTCCGGGTCACTGAGGCAGGAACGACGCGATGATCTCACGGTCCGGGGATATGAGCTCATAGCAGGTGAGAAGCCGGCCATTGTCCGCATGGGCGGCTTCGGCGAAGACGATCTTTCCGTCTGCCGTGCCGAGCGCCCCCTTCCATTCGGTACAGACCGGACAGCTCTCATAAGCGATATGCAGCTCCCGCAGACGTCTCGTTTCGGTCAGGCTGAGATAGGAATCCTGTACGGAAAGCTCGAACGGTTCCGTTCGGCCTTCACCGTTCAGCACCCGTTCGAGCGCGGCGCAGAGGGCGGCGTCGGCTGTACGGTTCATACCGAGTCCGATGCATGCCGCGGTGATATGCCCGGAGCGCGGGATCTCATACGCTTCATCGACGTACAGGTACTGGTCAAGGAAGGAGCGCAGGACGATGAAGGTATGCGAAGGGTCTTCCTTCACCTCGTCGAGCTTCCATGAGCCGTCGGAGGTTCTGGCGATCGTTCTCCCTTCCGAATATTCGCCGACGGCGGGAACGTAGACGCGCCCCTTCCAGAGGATCCGGTCTTCCTCCAGAACGGCGGAGCGGTCGAAAACGATCAGGCGGACGAGCCCGGCCGCCAGAACGGCGAGAAAGACCGCGAGAGCCGCAGTCCGCAGAACCGTGAAGAGCTTCCGTTCCATGAACGTTATCCCTCGAACCGTTCGGCGGCGAGACATTTCCCGCTCATCAGGTCGAGCGTGAAAAGACAGCCGTTCAGGACCGGTCTGCCGGATGCGAATTCAAACTTCACCGGCATTTTCGTGCGCATTTTTTCGATGATGAGGTCCGGGCGGACGCCGAGGATGCCGTCCGGCGGACCGGACATACCGAGATCGGTCATGTAACCGGTCCCGCGCGGCAGCACCTGCGCGTCGGCAGTCGCCACGTGCGTATGCGTACCGAACACGACGCTCAGCCGTCCGTCAAAATGATAGCCCAGCGCCAGCTTTTCACTGGTCGCTTCGGCGTGGATATCGAGAACGGACAGATCGTACTGCCCTTCCTCCCGTTTCAGGATCCGTTCGGCAGTCTCGAACGGGCAGGCGAGCGCGTCCAGATAGACCGTTCCGAGCAGATTCATCGTCAGCACGCGCACACCGTCGATCTCCAGGATCGTACAGCCGTTTCCGGCGGTCCCGGCAGGGAAGTTGGCGGGGCGCAGGACGGTCTCGCTGTCGTCGAGATACTGCCGGATCTCCTTTTTGCGGAAGGTGTGGTTGCCGCCGGTCAGCACGTCGCACCCGGCGCTCAGCAGACGGTCGGCGGACGCCGGGTCCAGTCCGTTGCCGACGCAGGCGTTTTCCGCGTTGCAGACGACCATGTTCACGCCGAGCTTTTTCCGGATCCCCCACAGACGTTCCCCGACGGCTTTCACCGCGTCGGGACCCACGACGTCTCCCAGCGCGAGAAGGCGGAACTCCTTCATCTTGCGAAGCCTCCCGCGTCCTTTTCCGCCGCGTCGCGCGCAAGGAGCGACCAGCGGGTGACTTCGACCGCGCTGGCGGCGCTCATGCCGAGCGTGCTTTCACCGCCTTCGATCACGTTCAGGAAATCGGCGAAGATGTCCTCTGCCGGAGGAAGCGGCAGCTCGGTCTTTCCGCCCGCTTCGTCGGAGAGCAGGAAAGCGGCGCCGTCGGTGATCTCCAAGATCCCCTTCGTGCCGACGAGCCGCACACGGTCGTCGCCGTGCGCCGCGGCGGATGCAGGGCGGTACATATCGGCGGTAACGGTCGCGATAACGCCGTTCGTCATGCCGAACAGCGCGGCGGCGGTGATGTCCATGTCGCCGTTGTCCCCGTTTTCAAGAGCGGAATGGCGGGCGGCGACCTCCGTGTAAATTTCGCCGGACAGCCACTGCATCCAGTCGACCGCGTGAATGGCGACCCACGGAAGGATGCCGCAGTAGGTTTCACGGGAACCGTAAAAGGCGGGACGTTTGCCGAGCTTGTAGGACTTGCGGGAATCCATCAGGCGGATCTTTCCGATTTTTCCGTCCTCGACCGCTTTTTTCACCGCGAGGAACGCGGGTTCATTGCGCGTGCCGAACATGGCGGCGAACTTTGCCCCGGATCCGCCGATCGCTTTTTCAAGCGCTTCGAGCGAAGCGAGGTCGGCGGCGACCGGCTTTTCCGAGAAGACGTGGATGCCGCGTTTCAGCGCTTCGATAGACACGTCGGCGCATTCGTTGAACCACGGATTGACAATGGCGAGATCGGGCTTTTCGGCGTCGAGCATTTCGCGCCAGTCTCCGTAGAGCTTAGGACCGAAGCCGCGCTTCTGCAATCCGGCGAGCGCGCCGGCGGTTTTTTCGGCTTCCAGACCCGCGCTGCCGCAGGAGAGGGCGGCGAAGTCGTGTCCCTTCGCCCTGATGGCGGCATAGGCATAAAAGGCGTGACCCGCCGTGCCGATCTGTACGATTTTCATGATACTTCTCCGTTTGCCCGACTCCATTGGGGGCGGACATTTCCTTTCATTAAAAATATGGAGGTCCGACGGTCAGTTCCCTTTGATCTTCTCCCAATAGACCTTTGCCGCCTGCTCGGTTTTGTTTGCGCCGAAGGTGTAATAATGCGCGTCCTTCAGGTCGTCGGGCAGATACTGCTGCGGCGTCCAGTCGTTCGGATAGTCGTGCGGATAGCGGTAGCCCTTGAAATCCGGGCTTTGCAGGTGCGTCGGGACGAGCTGTCCGAGCCCCTTCTGAATATCCGCGGCTGCCGCGCCGTAAGCGGCATAAGCGGTGTTCGATTTCGGCGCGGTGGCGAGAAGAACGGCCGCGTTGACCAGCGGGATGCGCGCTTCCGGCATTCCGAGCTCTCTCGCGCTTTCGACGCAGGCGCGGGTGACGACCGCCGCCATCGGATAGGCAAGCCCGATATCCTCGCTTGCAATGACCTGCAGACGGCGGCAGGCGGACAGAAGGTCGCCGCCTTCCAGGATCTTCGCCAGATAGAAGACCGCCGCGTCCGGGTCGGAGCCGCGGATGGATTTCTGGAGACAGGAGAGCAGATCGTAGTGAACGTCTCCCGCACGGTCGAAGCTGCCCAATACCTTCGGCGTCAGGCTGTCGACAAGCTCGCAGGACAGCACACCGTCCCCGCTTTCGGCAAGACAGAACGCGCTTTCCAGCAGTCCCAGACTGCGGCGCACGTCTCCCGCTCCCGCGTGAGCCAGCTTTTCGAGCGCGCCTTCGCCGAAGGTCACCTCGCGCAGCGCGTCCGTATTCAGCTCGTTCATCGCGCGGGTCAGCGCGCCTTCGGTCTCAGCCGGAGAGACCGGCTTGAACTCAAAGACGACAGAGCGGGAAATAATGGCGTTATAAATGGAAAAATAGGGATTTTCCGTCGTCGAGGCGATGAGCGTGATGCGCCCGTCCTCGATGTATTCGAGCAGCGACTGCTGCTGTTTTTTGTTGAAATACTGGATCTCGTCGAGATACAGCAGGATCCCGCCCGCGCCGAACAGCGTGCCGGTCTCGTCGATGACCTGCTTCACGTCGGCAAGCGACGCGGTGGTCGCGTTCAGACGGCGCAGCGTCATGCCGGACTGCGCGGCGACGATCCCGGCGGCGGTCGTTTTTCCGGTCCCGGGCGGACCGAAGAAGATCATGTTGGAGATCCGTCCGGACTCCACCATCCGGCGAAGGACACCGTTCGGTCCGATCAGTTCCTTCTGACCGACCATTTCGTCAAAGCCGGTCGGACGGACCCGGTCGGCAAGAGGTCTGTTCATCGAATAAGCTCTCCTTAACGTATGGACGGGACAGGTCAGACCTTCTGCGCGGCGAAATACGTGCCGATATGTCTGCCGTCGCTGATCTCGTAGAGGACCGACGGATCCTTGCCGTTGACGATCAGCATCGGGATGCCGGCTTTCGTCACGATCTCCGCCGCCTTGATCTTGGTGATCATACCGCCCGTACCGCGGTCGGTTCCCGCGCCGGAAGCGTAGGAAAGGACGGTCTCGTTGATCTCGTCCACGCGGTCGATCAGGCGCGCGTCGGAGTTCCTTCGCGGATCGCAGTCGTAAAGCCCGTCGATATCCGACATATTGATGAGCAGCTGTGCGCCGCAGACGAGCGCGACGTAGGCGGAAAGCGTGTCGTTGCCGCCGAACTGGATCTCTTCGCTCGACACCGAGTCGTTTTCGTTGACGATCGGGACGACGCCGAATTTCAGCAGCTCCTTGAAGGTGCTTTCGCACGAGAGTCTGCGCGCGGGAACGTCGATGACGTCCTTCGTCATCAGGATCTGCGCGACGCTGTGACCGTAGGCGGCGAAAAGACGCTCGTAGATCTGCATCAGTTCCGCCTGACCGACGGCGGCGAGCGCCTGCTTTTCCTCGGTGGAGGAAGGACGGCGGGTCAGTCCCATTTTGGCGATGCCGGTCTGGACCGCGCCGGAGCTGACCAGCACGATCTCATGTCCGGCGTTGCGGAAATCGGACAGGATGCGGACGAGATTTTCCATCCGGCGAAGATCGAGACTGCCGGTGGCGTGGGTCAGGGTGTTGGAACCGACCTTGACGACGATGCGGGATTTCCGATTCAAGAGACTCATGTTACTTCTCCAAAATATCTGAATTGTGAATAATTCCGTTTTTTTCTCAAAAATTTTACAGATAGGGCTTTTCAAACGAAGTATTTTATATTATAATAAAATACGGGTCGTTCTGCACCCTTCTATTATAGCGTGCCGCGGCCGAAATTGCAAGACCAAACAAGGAAAAAAGATCGGATTTTCAGGGATGAACGACATAAAATTGAGAAAACCGGAGCTGCTCGCTCCCTGCGGCTCCCCGCAGGCGCTCGACGCCGCCATAGCGGCCGGGGCGGACGCGGTTTATTTCGGCGGTTCGCTGTTCAACGCGCGGATGAACGCGCAGAATTTCGGCGGCGGCGCGATGGCGGAAGCGATCGGAAAATGTCACGCTTCGGGTGTGAAAACCAACGTCACGCTGAACACGCTGATCCACGACAGGGAAATGCCCGACGTGCTTCGGTACGCGGAACAGCTGTACCTGTCCGGCGCGGACGCGCTGATCGTCGCCGACCTCGGCGCGGCGATGCTGATCCACCGGTATTTCCCGGATCTCGAGCTTCACGCCAGCACACAGACGGCGGGACACAACGTCTTTGCCGCGCAGGAGCTGCAAAAGCTCGGCTTCACCCGCATGGTGGCGGCGAGAGAGCTGTCTTTCGGCGATCTTAAAACGCTCTGCCGGAACTCGCCGCTCGAAACCGAGCTGTTCATTCACGGCGCGATCTGCGTGTCGCAGTCGGGTCAGTGTCTGGCAAGCTCGCTGATCGGCGGACGGAGCGGCAATCGCGGCGAATGCGCACAGCCCTGCCGTCTGCCCTACACGGCGTGCGGCGGATGCGCAAAGGCGCGTCCGACCTATGCGCTGAGCCTGAAGGATATGTGTCTCGCGGAGCATATCACGGACATTCTGACGCTCGGCGCGGCGTCGCTCAAGATCGAGGGACGGATGAAATCGCCCGATTACGTGTACGGCGTGACGTCGGTCTACCGCCGTCTGCTCGATGAGGAACGGAACGCCTCAAAGGAAGAGATCGCCGAGCTGCGCGCACTGTTCTCACGAAGCGGTTTTACCGACGGTTATTTCGTGAAAAAGGTCGGCTCGCAGATGCTCGGCGTGCGCACCGACGCGGACAAGGCGCAGAGCGCGCCGTCGGGACGCGATTATCATAAGCTCGCGGAAGAGAAAAAGAAGGATGACCGCCGGGAAGCGGCGCTGGAAGCGCGGATCCTGACCGGGCGGCCGTCCGAGCTGACCATGACGGCGGACGGGGTCTCCGTGACCGTCTTCGGCGCGGTCCCTGAAACGGCGCAGAACCGTCCGCTGACCGTCGAGTCGGCGGAGAAGAATCTGACAAAGCTCGGCGGAACGCCGTTCTTTGCAGGAAAGATCACGGTAACGCTGGACGACGGGCTGATGCTGCCGGCTTCGGCGCTGAACGCGCTGCGCCGCGATGCCGCCGACCGTCTGACCGAAGCGCTCGCGGACGAAAAAAAGCCGTCCGGACGGACGCATCGGCTTCCCGAAACGGTCGACCGGGCGGATCACCGTCCGCCGAAGCCGCTTCGGACGGCGCGTGTGCAGACGGCTTCGCAGATCGCTCCGGTGAGCGGCGAATTCGATCTCGTCTTCTGCCCGCTCGAACGGTTTGACCTCGAAGAAGCGGACGGGAAGACCGGCGTGCTTCTGCCGCCGGTGATCTTCGATTCGTCGCTGGACACCGTGCGTGGAATGCTGGCAAAGGCAGCGAACGCCGGTGTGCGTCACGCGCTGGTGTCCAATCCCGGTCATCTTAAGCTGGCAGTCGAAGCGGGGATGATCCCCCACGGCGATTTCCGGCTGAACGTGTACAATGCCTATACCTGCGAAGCGCTCGCTTCGCTCGGATTCGCCGATCTCATGGCGTCGCCCGAACTGACGCTTCCGCAGCTGCGGGACCTCGGACTTTCGGCGGTGATATACGGACGGATCCCGCTGATGGTGCTGGAAAAATGCGTTATCCGCGACCTGTACGGCTGTGAAAAGTGCGGCGCGGAGGGCTTCCTGCCCTTAAAGGACCGGAAGGGGATCGAGTTCCCGCTGGTGCGGACGTGGGAGCATCGGAACATTCTTTACAACAGCGTGCCGGTCTATATGGCGGACCGGCAGGACGAACTGACAAAATACCGGATCACCGGCGGACACTTCATCTTTTCGGATGAGACCGGTCGGGAGATCGGGCGGATGCTCGACGCATACCGCCGCCAGACGGCTCCGACCGGTCCGGTGAGACGAATCGCCGCGAAGACCGCTCTGCCGGGCGAAAAGAACGGAAAATAAATGTATGAATGAACTTACGGTAAAAATCAAACGGGTGCGGGAGAACGTCCCGCTGCCCGCCTACGAAACCGACGGGGCGGCGGCGCTCGATCTGCGCTCTGCCGCGGATAGACCGATCACCGTCAGACCGGGCGAAACAGTCCGGGTCCCGACCGGGATCGCGCTTGCGCCCGAAACGGTTGGCGTGGTCGCGGTGCTGTGCGCACGGAGCGGTCTGGCGGCGAAGCACGGGTTGACGCTCGTCAACGGCATCGGCGTCATCGACAGCGACTACCGGGGCGAGATCGCGGCGGCACTCGTCAATCTCGGCGGAGAAGCCTATACGGTCGAGCCGGGCGAGCGGGTCGCGCAGCTGATGTTCCTGCCGGTTCTGCACGCGAAGCTGCTGGAAGTGCAGACACTCGATGAGACGGCGCGCGGCGAAGGCGGCTTCGGCTCCACGGGTCGGGTATGAGAGAAAAATCCGAAGAAAAGCGGGAAAGAGAGGAAAGCCGTGGCGATAATGTTTGATACGCCGGTGCAGTATCTGCGCGGCGTGGGAGAAGCGCGCGCGAAATCGCTCGAAAAGCTGGGGATCACGACGGTCGGACAGCTGCTCCTTCATTTTCCGCGCGGCTACGAGTTCCGCGGCAATGTGAAGCCGCTGGCGGGAGTCGTTCCCGGCGAGGTGGCGTCCTTCATCATGACGGCGGCGACCGAGGTGCAGAATGTGACGCTCCGGCGCGGCATGGTGATGGGAAAGCTGCGCGCGTTCGACGATTCCGCCGCCTGCGAGGTCACGTTCTTCAATCAGCCTTATATGAAGGATACGATCGAGCAGGGAGGCGTATACCGCTTTTACGGTCGGCTGACCGCCGAGAGGGGACGTTTTCAGCTGTCCTCTCCCGTCGTCGAACCGGTCGTTGAGGGAAAGAAGCTGCCCGCGCTGGTCGCGGTCTATCCGCTGACGGCGGGCGTGACGCGGAATCTGCTCACCAAGCTGATCTCCACCGCGCTCGAAATGCTCGTGATGCAGTCCGAGACCTCGCCGGACGCGCTGCCGGAGCTGCTTCCCGCGAAGGTCAGGAGCGAAAACAATCTCTGCACGATCGCCTACGCGCTGACCAACATTCATTTCCCGCCCGATTTCGAGACGCTTGCCATTGCGAAACGGCGGCTGATCTTTGAGGAGCTTTACCGCTTTGCGCTCGGCGCGGGAAAGCGGAAGGAGGACGACCGGTCAGCGCCGGTGATGCGCGACCGTGACGTTTCGCCGCTGACCGATCAGCTGCCCTATCGGCTGACCGGAGCGCAGGAGCGCGCGATCCGGGAGATCGCGGACGATCTGGCGCTCGGAAGACCCATGCGCCGACTGGTGTCGGGCGACGTGGGGAGCGGCAAGACGGTCGTCGCGGCTGCCGCCGCTTATCTCACGGCGAAGAACGGCTGTCAGTGCGCGATGATGGCGCCGACCGAGATCCTGGCCGCGCAGCATTACGGCGATCTTGCGCCGCTGTTTGCTGAGCTGGGGCTGGAATGCCGTCTGCTGACCGGCTCGACGAAGGCGTCCGAACGGAAGGCGATCCTCGCCGGGCTTGCGGACGGAAGCATTCATCTTGTGATCGGCACGCACGCGCTGATCACCGACGACGTGGCGTTTGAATCGCTGGGACTTGTGATCTGCGACGAGCAGCACCGGTTCGGCGTGGGACAGCGCGAGGCGCTGCTCGCCAAGACGCGCTTTGAAGCCTGCCACCAGCTGTCGATGAGCGCGACGCCGATCCCGCGCACGATGGCGATGTTCCTGTACGGCGACCTTGCGATGTCGGTGCTGGACGAGCTTCCGCCCGGCCGTCAGAAGGTCGAGACCTTCGTGGTGAACGAGGGGTATCGGGAGCGGCTGAACCGCTTCATCGTGAAGCAGAAGGACGAGGGACATCAGGTCTACGTCGTCTGTCCCGCAGTCGAGGAGGTCGAGGACGGCGAGCTGACGCAGGAGGATATCCGTCTGCTCGGCGACGAGCCGACCGAACCGAAGCTCCCGCTGAAAGCGGCGACCGTCTGGGCGGAGGAGCTGGCGGAAGCGCTGCCCGGCGTGAAGGTCGGATGCGTACACGGAAAGATGAAAGGCGCGGACAAGGACGCCGTGATGAAGGCGTTCGCCGCAGGCGAGCTGGACGTGCTGGTCTCCACGACCGTGATCGAGGTCGGCGTGAACGTACCGAACGCGACGCTGATGCTGATCGAGAACGCCGAACGGTTCGGTCTGTCACAGCTGCATCAGCTGCGCGGACGGGTCGGACGCGGAAAGGCGAAGTCCTACTGCGTGCTGGTGTCCGACGCGAAGGGCGAGAACGCAAAGGAACGGCTCGAGGTCATGCGCACGACGGGCGACGGCTTTAAGATCGCCGAATACGACCTGTCCGAGCGCGGACCGGGCGACTTCCTGCCGAGAGCAGACGTGGGCGCGGTGCGTCAGCACGGAGAGATCCGCTTCCGTCTCGCAAATCTGTGCGGAGATATGAAATTACTGGAAGCTGCGGTCGCGGCGGCAAAGGAAACGCTTGAGAGAGATGCTCTGCCGGAAAAACAGAACCGGCAGACTGACAGGGGAAAGGAACCGAACAACGGATGAAACGAAGCATTATTCTGGCTTCCGGCTCGCCGCGCCGGCGCGAGCTGCTCGCCATGATCGGCGCGGACTATACGGTGCGCTGCGCCGACTGCGATGAGAACTGCGCGCTCGCCGACCCGCGGGAATACGTGAAGGAGCTGGCGCTGCGAAAGGCAAGGGCTGCCGCGGCGCTGTCGGCAGAGGAAATGGAGAACGGCGCTCTCGTACTCGGCGCGGACACGGTGGTTTACGACGGGGCGAGGATCCTCGGCAAGCCGTCCGGACGGGAGGAAGCGGTCGAGACCGTATTGTCTCTGGCAGGACGGGAGCATTCCGTTTTTACCGGCGTCGCGCTGGTCGGACGGGAAGGCTTCGCCGCCGACGCGGTGGAGACGAAGGTGCGGTTCGGGGACATTTCCCGCGCCGAGGCGGAACGCTACGCCGCGACCGGTGAACCGCTCGACAAGGCGGGAAGCTACGGCATTCAGGGGATCGGCGGCGTTTTCGTGACCTCGCTGACAGGAGATTATTACAATGTGGTCGGTCTGCCGGTCGCAAGACTGCGCGTCATGCTCGCCGAACGGTTCGGCTGCGAGCTGTTCTGACCGGTCTGACGGAAGGAAAGGTGAAGTCAGATGGCTGTTACCATTGGTCTTGATCTGGGAAACGACAATACCCGCATCTGTCTTGCGGGAGAAGGGATCATTCTGAACGAACCGTCGGTCGCGGCGGTGGACGCGGAAGGAAACGTCCTCTCGGTCGGCAGACGGGCGCTGCTCACGGCGTCGCGCGCGCCGGGAACGGTGACGCTGCGCAGACCGCTCGAAAACGGCGTGATCTCCGACTTTGATCTGACGGCAGAGGTATTGGACCGCTTTCTCGAAACGGCGGTCCCGCGGACGCGCAAGAACGTCATTGCGGCGGTCCGCTGCGGGCTGGGACGCGAATCGCGCGACCTCTTATTCGACGCGCTGGACGATTGCAGCACGGGAAAGATCAGTCTGATCGAATCGCCGCTCTGCGCGGCAAAGTATTTCGGGCTGCGTCCGGACGGAGACGGCGGACGGGACGGCGCGATCCTCTGCGACGTCGGTGCGGACGGGACCGAAGCGGTCTATCTGCGCGGCAGGGATTTTTTGCGGGTCGTCAACGGCTTCCCCGGCGGAAACGGCGCGGACAGCTCCATACGCGACCGTCTGCGCAGAAAATACGGGCTGGTCGTCTCACCCGAAAGCGCACGGGAGGCAAAGCACCGGCTCGACCTGACCTCTGCCGACCGGCAGCCGGTCACGATGCGGGGACTTGACGCGGCGACGGGAATGCCGAAACAGACGGAGATCCCGCTCACCGATCTTCTGAACGGCGCCGCGCCGCAGATCATCGGACCGAAGCAGTGCCTCGAACGTCTGCTGACCAATCTGCCGAAGCAGGGCGGAACGGAATCGGTGGCGGAGAAGATCTATCTGTACGGCGGCGGTGTGTCGCTGCCGGGAGCGGGACGTTATATCGGCGCCAAGCTCGAACGCGGGATCACCTTGGCGGAACAGCCCGGAACGGCTGTGATCGCCGGACTTCAGGCGCTGCTTGAAGAATGATCCGCTCCTTCTCAATTTCAGTACATAAGGCAACCTCTAAAAATTCATGAAGAAGAAAAACAAAACCCGATACGATGGGTATCGCGTTTTGTTTTTCCACGGATTTTTGAATTTTTAGAGGTAACCATAAGAAAGGGAAGACCCGATATGGTATTTTCAAGTCTTGAGTTCCTGTTCCTGTTTCTGACGGTCACGCTGGCGGTCTACTTTCTGGTCCCGCTCCGCGCGCGCAACATCGTTCTGCTGATCGTCAGCCTGATCTTCTACGGCTGGGGCGAACCGGTCTATGTGTTCCTCATGATGTTCACGATCACGGTCGACTACGTGTTCGGACGGCTCGTCGAGGTGAATCTGGCAAAGAACGACCGAAAACGCGCAAAGACGATGATGATCCTGAGTATCGTCATCAATCTGGCGATCCTCGGCTTCTTCAAATATTATGATTTCTTCGTGTCCAATCTGCGGCTGATCCCGGGACTGTCCGGACTGCCGTTACTCGGTCTGGAGCTGCCCATCGGCATCTCCTTCTACACGTTCCAGGCGCTCTCCTATGTCATCGACGTATACCGCGGCGACACAGGGGCGCAGCACAGCGTCGCGGCGTTCGGCGCTTACGTCACGCTGTATCCGCAGCTGATCGCCGGTCCGATCGTCCGCTACAAGGACGTGGACGACCAGCTGGCGGTGAGAGAACACTCTCTGCCGCGCTTTGCCGCCGGTACGCGCATTTTCGTCGCCGGTATGGGCAAGAAGGTGCTGCTTGCGAACATGGCGGGGCAGCTGTGGGAGTATTTCAAAGCCGCGCCGCTGACCGAACGGACGGTGCTGGGCGGCTGGATGGGCATGATCTGCTACGCCTTCCAGATCTATTTTGACTTCTCCGGCTACTCGGACATGGCGATCGGGCTTGGCAAAATGATCGGGTTCGATTTCCTCGAAAACTTCAATTATCCTTATATTTCAAAGAGCATCACCGAGTTCTGGCGCAGATGGCATATTTCGCTGGGCACATGGTTCCGCGAGTACGTCTATATTCCGCTCGGCGGCAACCGCTGTTCCAGAGCAAAGCAGCTGCGTAACATCTTTGTCGTCTGGTTCTTGACCGGCTTCTGGCACGGCGCGAGCTGGAACTACATTCTGTGGGGACTCTACTATTTCGTACTGCTGATGATCGAGAAGACCTTCCTGCTCGAAAAGCTCAAAAAAGCGCCCGTGTTTGTATCGCGGTTCTACACGCTGTTCTTCGTGCTGTTCGGCTGGCTGCTGTTCGTGTTCGAGGATCTGTCTGCGGGCATGGTGTGGCTGGGCAATATGTTCGGCGTCGGCGTGTGCGGCTTTGCGAGCGGGCTGGACGTTTACAACCTCGTGCGCAACCTGATCTTCTTCGTCATTCTCGGCGTCGCGTCCACGCCGCTCCCGAAGAAGCTGTGGAGCGCGTTCTGCGAAAAATTCCGTGCTGCGCAGTATGTCAGAGCCTTCGGCACGACCGCTCTGCTGCTCGTCTGCATGGCGTATCTCGTGGATTCCTCGTTCAATCCGTTCTTATATTTCCGTTTCTGAGAGGGGGAGCTGATCTATCATGAAAAAGAAATACGATCCCTGCGATCTCATCACGACAGCCGGACTTCTTATCGTGATCTTCGGTTTCTCGCTCGCCACGTTCCTCACGCCGGACGTCGGCTTCTCGGAGGACGAGAACCGGATGCTCCAGCAGAAGCCGAAATTCTCCCTCACCGCGCTTGCCGACGGCAGCTTCACAAAGCAGATCGCCGACTACTGTTCCGACCAGATCCCGCTGCGCGGACTGTTCGTCGGGACGAAATCGGTGATGGAGCTTGCCTTGCAGAAGCAGGAGAACGACGACGTGCTGCTCGGAAAGAACGGCGTCATCGCGGCAAAGGACGATTATCCCGACTACGCGCAGATCGACAAGAACCTCAAGGCGGTCAACCGCTTCGCCGGTGCGCTGGGCGATGATATCACGTTCGACATTGCGATCGCCGGGCGTGTACAGGACGTGCTGGCAGAGAGCCTCCCGGCGCTCTATCCGGCAAAGGAAGTGACGAAAAAGACCTTCTCGTATGTTTATGAGAAGCTGGACGGTCCCCGCTGCATCGAGCTGCTGGAACCGCTGAAAGCACGTGCGGACGCGGGCGAGTACGTCTACTACCGCACCGATCATCACTGCACGACGCTCGGCGCGTACTACGCCTATGTCGAGCTGATGAAGGCGTGGGGCATGGAGCCGCATCCGCTCGATTATTTCACGGTCGAGACGGCGAGTACGGAGTTTTACGGCACCACATGGTCGAAAGCCGGGATGCGCTGGACCGAGCCGGACACGATCGAGCTGTTCCGTTATCCGGGCGACTCCGAGCTGCTCTGCGAGATGCCGTATAAGGACTCCGTTCCGGACATGGACGGGTTATACGACCGCTCGTATCTGTCGGTCAAGGACAAGTACAGCGTCTTTATCAGCGGCAACAACGCGCTGACCGAGATCTATCCCGCAAAGGGAAGCCCGCTTGACACGGGAAAGCGGGAAAAGCTCGTCCTCATCAAGGACAGCTTCGGGCATTCGCTCGCGCCCTTCCTCGCCGCGCACTTCGATCTTGAAATCATCGACCTGCGGTATTTCCGCACGACGCCGACGATCGACTTCGTGAAGGAGACCGGCGCAAAGCGGGTGCTGATCCTCTGCAACATGGACAGCATAGTCAATTCGGATTCGCTGGTCTTACTGAATCTCGGGATCAAATAACGAAAAACGAAGGGTCCTGCCGTGCGGCAGGATCCTTCGTTTTCTGTATGTGAAGTCCGATCAGACTCCGGAGTAAGCTGCGAAGCCGCCGTCTACCGGAACGACTACGCCGTTGACGAAGCCGGAAGCGTTGTTGTCGACCAGCCACAGCAGCGTGCCGATGAGGTCGTCGGTAACGCCGAAGCGGTTCATCGGGGTGTGACCGAGGATCTTCTGAGAACGTGCGGTGTAAGTGCCGTCGGGGTTGATCAGAAGGTCATGGTTCTGGTTGGTGAGGAAGAAGCCGGGAGCCATCGCGTTGACACGGATGCCGACCTTTGCAAAGTGGACGGCGAGCCACTGGGTGAAGTTGGAGACAGCCGCCTTTGCGCCGGAGTAAGCCGGGATTCTGGTGAGCGGACGGAAAGCGTTCATCGAGGAGATGTTCAGGATGACCGCGTCGCCCTTCTTCGCCATATCCTGTGCGAAGACCTGCGTCGGAAGAAGCGTGCCGAGGAAGTTGAGGTTGAAGACGAATTCGATTCCGGCGGGATCGAGGTCGAAGAAGGTCTTGATGCCTTCGGCGGTGCCTTCGAGGTCTTCGGGATCGAGGGTGTCCTTCGAGGTCGTGCCCTTCGGATTGTTGCCGCCCGCGCCGTTGAGCAGGATGTCGATCGTGCCGAACTTTTCGAGGATGGTTTCGCGAGCCGCTTCAAGGCTTGCCTTGTCGAGGACGTTCGCGCCGACTGCGACAGCGGTGCCGCCGTCAGCGGTGATCTCGTCGACGACCTTCTGTGCGGCGTCGACTCTCAGGTCGCAGACTGCGACCTTCGCGCCGCTGGCTGCCAGCGCTTTGGCAAATTCGGAGCAGAGAACGCCGCCGCCGCCCGTGACGAGCGCGACTTTACCGCCAAGATCGATCTTGAAAGGAAGTTTCATGATAAATATCTCCTTTGATATATAAATTGTTCTGTATGAGAGGGTCTGCCGCGCCGGTCAGTCGTCGACCGGATAGGCGATGGTGGTCATCAGCGCAAGCTCCGGCTGCGCGGTGTCAAGCCGGCTGTACTGAACGACGATGGGAGTGTTCGATTCGACCAGCATGGCGTAGGGAACGCCGAGCGGGATGCCTTCGCCTTCCGCGTTTTTCAGCTTGTCCATGCGGATGTGGTGCGTGCGCATGGAAGGACAGGAGGACGAGAAGGAGGTGTCGGCACCGCGGTCTTCAAAGAAGAGCGTGAGTTTGATTTCAGCCGTCACTTCGGAGGTGTTGATGACGCAGATCGCTTCGTGGCTGACCTGACGGTTCGAGACCGGGTCGAGGAAGCAGTCGGGAATGAGCCATGTTTTCCTGCCGTAGGTTTTCATTGGGATCAGTCTCCTTTTCGGTTATTCTATCTTCTATTGTACCTCAGTACGGAGGAAAAGAAAAGAGGAACCGGCAAAATTTATTGAAAATTTAACCGAAATATAGGAATACGCCCCCAAAACGCCAAAGATTCAGCTTTTGAAGCAAACGTTCCCCCGGCTTTTGCCGGGGGAACGTCCGTGGTTATGAAGGACCGGGATTATTCTACCGTGACCGATTTTGCGAGATTGCGGGGCTTGTCGACGTCGCAGCCGCGCTCGACGGAGCAATAGTACGCGAGGAGCTGGAGGACCGTGACCGCGGGCAGGAACGCCGCCGTATCGTCGCACTCCGGCAGCAGGATCACGCGGTCCGCGCCGGAGCTGTCAGTCTCCATGCCGGGACGGCAGATGAGCGTGACGTCCGCGCCGCGCGCCCTGACTTCCCGGATGCCGCTGACCATTTTGGGCAGGAGAGCCGGAACGGTGCAGAGCGCGATGACCGGAACGCCCGGCTCGATCAATGAGATCGTACCGTGCTTGAGTTCGCCCGCCGCGTAGGCTTCGCTGTGGATGTAGCTGATCTCCTTGAGCTTGAGCGAGCCTTCGCAGGCAAGCGCGGAGTCGACGCCGCGTCCGATGAAGAACAGGTCTTCGGCGCGGCAGACCGCTTTGGCGAAGCCGCGGATGCTCTCCTGTGCCGCAAGGACCGAAGCGACGGCCTTCGGCGCGTCTTCAAAGAGCGCGGCGGTCAGACGCCTTGCCTTCGCTTCGTCGATCATGCCGCGTACCAGAGCCGCTTTGACGGCAAGAAGCGTCAGCAGAGCGGTCTGAACGGTGTACGCCTTGGTGCTGGCGACCGCGATCTCGGGACCCGCCCACGTGTAGAGAACATGATCCGCTTCTCTTGCGATGGTCGAGCCGATCACATTGACGACGGCGAGCGCCGCCGCTCCTTTTTCCTTTGCCAGACGGAGCGCCGCCAGAGAATCGGCGGTCTCGCCCGACTGGGAAATGATGACGACGAGATCGCCTTTTCCGATGATCGGATCGGCATACCGGAACTCCGACGCGATTTCGACCGAGACCGGGATGCGGGCGAGCGATTCAAAGCCGTGCTTTGCGATCAGACCGGCGTGCATCGCCGTGCCGCAGGCGACGATATGAAGGCGGTTCAGCCCGGCAAACAGGGAGACGTCGAGCTTCTCACCCGAAAAATCGGGCAGACCGTCCGTGATGCGCGGACGAAGCGTCTTTACAATGGCTTCGGGCTCCTCGTGGATCTCCTTCATCATGAAATGCTCGAAGCCGCCGCGTTCTGCCGCTGCAACGTCCCAGAGCGCGGTGCGGCGCTCCTTTTCGACCGGCACGCCGTTCCGGTAAACGACAGCGCCGTCACGCCGGACGACCGCGATCTCTCCCTCGTCGAGCGAAATATAATCGCGTGTGCGGGAGAGAACGGCGGTGATGTCGGAGGCGATGAAGCTCTCTCCGCTGCCGAGCCCGATCAGCAGGGGCGAACCCTTCCGCACGGCGTACAGCTCGTCGGGACGGTCGGCAAACAGAATGCCGAACGCATACGAGCCGTCCAGACGGGCGATCGTCTGCGTGATCGCTTCGAGCGGGTCACGGACTGAACGATAACAGGAATCGAGCAGCTTTGCCGCAGTCTCGGTGTCCGTATCGCTTTCAAACGCATAACCGAGTCCGGTCAGCTCTTTTTTCAGCGCGGCATAGTTTTCGATGATGCCGTTGTGGACGAGCTGGAGGGAAGCGGTCCCGTGAGGATGCGAATTGACGTCGCTCGGAGCGCCGTGCGTAGCCCAGCGGGTGTGTCCGATGCCGCAGTGCGAGCCGTCCGTGTCAAGCGCTTTCAGCTTTGCTTCCAGATTTGCGATGCGCCCGGACGCCTTCTCACGGCGGAGAACGCCGCTGCGGTCAAAGAACGCGGCGCCCGCCGAGTCGTAGCCGCGGTATTCGAGCGCGCGAAGTCCCTCGATCAGATGAGAGACAGAATGATCCTTGCCGATATAACCAATGATTCCGCACATAAATGATCCTTTCATCCCGAAAGGACGTTTCCGGTGTGAGCCGCCGATGCAAATGGATCATGGCATGATCTGTATTCTGCGAACCGCGGCTCCTTTCCGAAGTCCGTTCGGAGGAACGCGGCGCGCGGTCCGCAGGTGTGCGTCCTGCGTGCCGCGTCTGCCGGAGAGTACCGGCATATTATATAATGTAACTTTCAGATTTGTTTATCCGCCGCTTTGTCCCCGGAATTGCTTCCGGGCTTTGTCTGCGGACTGACGACGAAGCGGACGCTCCGCCGGAAAAATATCCGCCGATAGGGGAAGGCTTTTCCCCTGCTTCGATGATTTTTCTCCTCGTCAACCGTCGGATGACGGTTCAGGCGCTTTTGAGGTGCTGTCACTCGGACAGACGGATCACTGAGCGTAAGTAGAAAGCTGCTTCTTGATCTTCGCCGCGGTGTCTTCGGCGATCTTCTCGATAAAAGCGGAGTCGTCGCCTTCCGCCATGACGCGGACGAGCGGTTCGGTTCCGGAGGGACGCGCGATGAGACGTCCGCCGTTTCCGATGGTCTGCTTGGCTTCTTCGAGGATCCCCTTTATCTCGTAGTCGGTGTAGAACGCGAGCTTTTCTTCCTTTGTGACCTTCAGGTTGATGATGAACTGGGGGTAACGGGTCATGACCGATGCGGCGTCCGAGAGCTTTTCGCCGGTGCGCTTGAGCTGAGACAGAAGCTGAACTGCCGTGAGCTGACCGTCGCCGGTGGTGGAGAAGTCGCGGAAAATGATGTGACCGGACTGTTCGCCGCCGAGATAGTAGTCTTCGAGCAGCATCTCTTCGAGGACGTAGCGGTCGCCGACCTTGGTCGCCTCAAAGTGGATGCCGTTGTCCTTGCAGAACTTCGTGAAGCCGAAGTTGGTCATGATCGTGCCGACTACGGTGTTGTTGATCAGCTTGCCGCGGGATTTCATATCGAGCGCAGTGATCGCCATGATCATGTCGCCGTCCACGTCGCGTCCCTTGTCATCCACGCACAGGCAGCGATCCGCGTCGCCGTCGAATGCGACGCCCGCGTCGAGCGAATGCTCCAGCACGTATTTGCGCAGACTGTCGAGATGCGTCGAGCCGCAGTTGTCGTTGATGTTGACGCCGTCGGGAGAAGCGGAGAGAATGTGACAGTTCGCACCGAGTGCTTCAAACAGGAGCTTTGCCGTGCGGCTGGCAGAACCGTTCGCACAGTCGACCGCGATGTTCAGGCCGTCCAGTGAGCAGATGGCACTCGAACGGATGTGGTCGATGTAATCCTTGACGGCGTGCTCCGCGATCGTGACGCTTCCGATGTTTTCGGGTCTGGCGAGACGCGGCGCGGGTGTTCCGTCCAGCACGATGGATTCGATGCGTTCTTCCAGCTCGTCTTCGAGCTTGTAGCCGTCTTCGTTGAAGATCTTGATGCCGTTGAAGTCGTAGGGGTTGTGCGACGCCGAGATCATGATGCCGGCATGCGCCTTGTACTTGCCGACCAGAAACGCGACCGCAGGCGTGGGGATGACGCCGAGATTGATGACGTCCGCTCCGACCGAACAGAGACCGGCGGAGAGAGCGCAGGCAAGCATCTGCGACGAAATGCGGGTGTCCATGCCGACCAGTACGGTGGGGAGGTAACGCCGTCCGCTGGACAGGACCTCTGCCGCTGCGCGGCCGATCTGCATGGCGCGTTCACAGGTCAGTTCGGTGTTCGCTATGCCGCGCACACCGTCAGTGCCGAATAATCTTCCCATAGATAATGTAATGTTCCTTTCATTGTTTCGGTACGATATTGTCCGGGGCTTTGAAGATGGAATGCGGAGGGATAACGCCGCGCACGCGGGAAAGAGGGTAGACGTTGGTGTCCGGTCCGATGACAGAACCGGGGCAGAGAACGCTGTTGCATCCGACCTCTACGTTGTCGCCGAGAATGGCGCCGAACTTTTTGAGTCCGGTCTCAATGACGGGATCGGTCCTGACGGTGACGAGGGTCTTGTCGCTCTTGACGTTGGAGGTGACGGCTCCCGCTCCCATGTGGGATTTGTAGCCGAGAATCGAATCGCCGACGTAGTTGAAATGGGGGACCTGTACCCTGTCGAACAGGATACAGTTCTTCAGTTCGCAGGAATTGCCGACGACCGCGCCCTTGCCGACAACGGCGGAACCGCGGATGTAGGCACAGTGACGTATCTCGGCTTCTTCGTCGATGATGCAGGGCGAACCGATGAAGGCGGTCGGCGCAACTTTTGCACTGCGTGCGATCCAGATGTTTTCACCGCGCCGCTCATAGACGGTGGGGTCAAGCGTCGGTCCGAGCTTCAGGATGAAGGCACTGATCGAAGCAAAGGACTGCCAGGGATAAGGGAACGAGGCGAGGAAGGCGGATGCAATGGTGTGCGACAGGTCAAAGAGCGCTGATGTGGTGATCTGCTTTTCTACCATAAAAAATAGTTGACTCCTTTCTGCGGCGCTGAGCCGCGTATTATCCGGCTTGAAAGAAAGACCGAACAATATATTATATCATGGAGCAGGAAAATGTGTCAAGAAAACAGATGTAACTTATACGTAAAATATGCGGATGAGAAAAATAAGAAAATTTTGAAAAAGGGGTTGACAAATGAAACGGAATGTGGTATACTATATAGGCTTTCAGCGAGCGCCCCAATAGGTTCAAAAAAAGCTGTAAAAACTTTTGTAAAACCCCTTGACAAGCGAGCGGGAAAGTGCTATTATAAAAAGGTCGACCGCAGGGGAGACCGCATCGAAGCGAACCGAACAGGAGATTGAAAAAAACCGAAAAAGTTTTGAAAAACCTCTTGACAAGCGAGTAAAGATGTGATATAATAGAAAAGTCGCAAGCGAGAGCGAGCGGCGAAACAGGAATGGTCCTTGAAAATTGAACAGTAAGAGATTAAGATGAAAGTACA
>JAZRXB010000297.1:0-10641 GCA_045600005.1 Eubacteriales bacterium
AGTGACGGAAAAGGACCGTCAGCGCGCGGAAAAATACCGCGCGGCGCTTGAAATATTACAGGAATACGATGAAAACTGACGCTAACGTCTTCAATATCCAGCATTTTTCGCTCCACGACGGACCCGGCGTGCGCACGACCGTCTTTCTCAAAGGGTGCGATCTGCGCTGTGCATGGTGCCACAACCCCGAATCGTGGGACCCGCGCCCGGTTTTACGGGTGTATCCGACGCTCTGCATCGGCTGCGGCGCGTGCGTGAAGGTCTGTCCGAATGCGGCGGACGGGAAAACCGCCCGTTTCACCGACGCCTGCACGCTCTGCGGAAAATGCGCGGAGGTCTGCTACGCCGGCGCGGTCGTTGTGACGGGGAAGCGCATGAGCGCGGACGAGGTGTTCGACGAGGTGTTCGCCGACCGTTCGCTTTACGGCGAGACCGGCGGCGTGACGTTTTCGGGCGGCGAGCCGCTTTTACAGAGCGAATTTTTAGCCGAAATTCTGGCAAAACTGAAAGAAAACGGGATACGCACCGCCGTTGAGACCGCCGCCGATCTGCCGTTTGAGAAGATCGAGCCGCTTCTCGGTTCGCTCGATCTCGTGATGTGCGACGTGAAATGCGTCACGCCGCCGCTTCACCGGCGCGGGACCGGCGCGGACAACGCGCGGATCTTGGAAAATCTGACGAAGATCGCCGCGCTCGGTCTTCCGATGATCGTGCGCACGCCGGTCATCCCCGGCTTCAACGACACGGAGATCGAGATGGAAAAGATCGGCCGCTTCGCCGCGTCGCTCGGCGGGAACGTGAAGCATGAGCTTCTGCCGTTCAACGGGCTGTGCGTCGAAAAGTACCGCAGTATGGGCAGAAACTGGTCGTTCGAGGGCGTGAAGGAGCCGGACCGTGCCCGGCTCGACGCGCTCTGCGCGGTCTGCCGCAAAGCAGGAGCGCCGACGGTCGTTCAGTAATCGCACATTCACGTGCATACGCGCGTCTGAACGGAACGCGCAGACGCGGAATTTTCAACGAAACATCATGACGCGGACGGCAGCGGCCTCCGCGAAATCCGATAAGGAGTGACAGAATATGGTAAGAGTCGAACGTTTCGGTCCGATGACCGACGAACTGGAAGAATATTACAGCACATTTGACGATCAGAGCGCGATGCTAAGGGAAGGGTTAACGAAACTCTTCGACGGGCATGAGGGCGATGCGCCGATGAAATTAAAGGTCATGCAGACCCGTTTCGTTGCCGAAAAGAGCGATGTGAAGGTGTTCCGGTTCTATCCGTTCTGGCACCAGTTCACGGCCGGGCGCGTGCGCACGACATGGGGCGGACTGAACGGCGCGTGCGGCGGATACTATATGCACGGCAGGTTCGGCGGCGCAATGGAGAGCGACTACGGCAGACAGCTCGCTCCCGACCGCGAAAAGGGCTTCATGCACGGCTGGAACAATCCGACCGGTCACGACCATCACGCGCTCTGCTGCGACGACATTCTGGCGCTCGGTCTGAACGGGTTAAAAGACCGCGTCCTTGCGGCGCGCGAGGGCTGTACCGAGCCTGAAAAGCTCGCGTTCTACGACGCCGCCGCCGAATCGCTCGACGTCCTGTCGATGCTCGGCAGACGGTTCGCTGACGAAGCGAAGCGTCTGCTTGAAACCGAAACCGACCCGGCGGCGCGCGAAAACCTCGCCCGCATCGCCGACGCCGCGTCCCGCGTCCCGATGGAGCCGCCGAAGACCTTCTACGAAGCGCTCGCGTCGAACGTGTTCTGCCGCGAATGCGACGGAACGCTCGAAGGGATCGGCATTTCGACCTACGGACAGCTCGACCGGATGCTTTACCCCTACTACAAACGCGACCTCGAGGCGGGCGTACTCACCGAGGATGGGGCGGTCGATCTGATCGAACAGCTGCTTCTTTACACGGCGGTGCGCTTTCAGGAGAACACCGCGCCTGCGGAGACCTCGACGACCGTCATTTTAGGCGGCTGCGACGCGGACGGGAACGTCGTTTACAACGACCTGACGAAATGCTTCATCCGCGCCGAGCTGGAAGCGCGCGTCGCCAACGTCAAGTACGACTGCCGCATTTCAAAGCGCCACCCGAAGGAGTACATCGAGGGGTTATGCTCCTTACAGCTCGCCGGACTGGCGATGCTCGTCTATCTGAACGACGACACGCTGATCGATTCGCGCGTGAAGCACGGTCAGGACGTGCGCGACGCGCGGCTTTACGTCGCAGGCGGTTGTCACGAGATCGTGCTGGGCGGAAGCGAGGTCTGCACCCGCGCCGACACGTGGATCGGTCTGCCCGCGCTCTTCGTCGAAACGCTGAGGAAGCGCTCCTACGACTCGTTCGACGAGCTGTTCGACGCGGCGATCGCCGACGTGAAGGCGTATCACGAGCGTCTCGTTTCGCTCAAAAACGCCGTCGAGGTCCACTGGCCGGAATATAACCCGATGCCGCTTTACAGCACGATGATGCGCGGCTGCATCGAAAAGGGTCTCGACGTCACGGCGGGCGGCTCGAAGTACGCCTCGACCGCGCTGTCGATGGTCGCGCCCGCGAACTTCATCGACTCGATGTACGCCGTAAAAGTTCTCTGTTTTGACGAAAAGAAGCTGACGATCCCCGAATTTCTTGCCATTCTCGACAAAAACTACGAGGGTGAGGAACCGCTCCGGCAGTATATCCTCAACCGTCTGCCGAAGCACTGCGGCGGTGATCCGGCGATGGACGAGTTCTCGAAGAAGGTGCTTCACGCGCTGTCCGGCGTCTCCGGGCAGACGAACGGGCGCGGCGGAAAATACTATCCGGCGTTCTATCCGCACAGCATGTTCATCGCGCTCGGCGACCACACCGGCGCAACGCCCGACGGACGCAAGGCGGGTCAGCCGCTGTCGCGCGGCGTATCGCCCAGCGAATTCCTGACCGGCATCACGCCCGCCGAAATGCTCCGCAGCAGCGCGAATTTCGACTACACCGAGTTCACCGATTCGTTCGCGCTCGAAATGACGCTCCCGAAGCTCCCGGCGGAGAACGGCATGGCGATCCTGACCGCGATCGTCGAGCGCTTCCTGGACGGCGGCGGCTCGTCGCTCCAGTTCAACATCCTCGACACCGCCGAGCTGATCGAAGCGCAGAAGAATCCCGACGCGCACCGCGACATTCTCGTGCGCGTGTGCGGGTACAGCTTCTACTTCGTCTGCCTGTCGAAGCAGCTGCAGGACGAAGTGATCGCGCGCGCTAAGCGGCAGGACAGATAAACTCCTTATATAATTCCTTATATAATTAATGAAAGATAATAACGATATGAACCGATCGACGGGCAATCCGTTCACACTTGTCAGCAAATACCGCGGCGCGGTGATGGGGTTCGCCGCGCTGTGGATCCTGATGTTCCACGACTGGGTGTACCTCTTTTCCGACCATCCCATACTTCTGACCATCGAAGGCGGCGTGAAGATCGTCGGCTTCTGCGGCGTTGACATTTTCTTCCTGCTGTCGGGTCTTGGGCTGACGTTCTCGATCAGAAAAGGGCTGAAAGCCTTCTGGCTCGGACGCATCCGGCGGCTCATCCTGCCGATTTTGACCGTCGCGGTCATCCGGACGTTCACCGATCACTGGACCGCGCTCGATTTTGTCAAAAACGTCACCGGCTTCACGTTCTGGACCGAAAACATCTACACGTTTCTCTGGTTCGTGATGGCGATCGGGACGCTGTATCTGCTGTTTCCGCTCTACTGGCGCTTCTATTCGCGCTCGAAAAGTCCGCTTTTTTTCACCGTCGGCGCGATCTTTGTCTGGCTTCTCGCCATCATGCTGACGACCGGGCGCGTGCGCTATGAGATGTACGGCTTCTTCAACCGCATCCCCGTCTTCTTGGTCGGCGTGCAGTTCGGCTATATGACGCAGCACAGCGACGTCAGATTCACCCGGACGCACTATCTTGCGCTCGCCGTGATCTTCTTAAACGGTCTGTATTTTGCCTACGGGACCAACGTGCTGGGGCTGACCGGCTTCGTTCCGCTCGCAAACTGCTTCTTCCCGAACCTTCTGCTCGCCGTTTCGGTGACGTTTCTGCTGCCCAAAGCGCTTGAAATGCTGTCAAAGTGGAAAATCGGCAGGGGACTTGCCCGGGTGCTGGCGTTTTACGGCGCGATGTCGCTCGAATTCTATCTGTTTCAGGAGCGCGTCGCGGCGAAGCTCGTCGAGGTACTGCCGCCGCTCATCGGAGAAGCGCTGTCGAACGTCGTCATTTTAGCGTCGGTGACGCTGCTTGCCTATCTCGCGCACCTCGCCGAGAACGGGTTCTGGAAGCTCTGGGACCGTCTGTTTCACGCAAAAAAGGTACAAAAATCCGCTTGATCGAAAGGAAACTCTGCCATGTTTGATTTTTACAACGACAACGACCGGAAACTGGAGGAAATGCTGCCGCGCTTCACGTTCCTCGAAAACGTCGACCCCTATGCGGCGAAAGCCGACCCGCGCGTCACGGTCTCGGCCGTCTCGATGCCCGACGAAAAGTACCGCTTCCTGCACGAAGCGGCGGTCATTTCGTTCGGCGGCGTACTGTTCGCGGCGTGGTACAACAATCCGATCCACGAGCTGAGCGGCGACACGCCCATCCGCGGCGCGCGCTCGTTCGACGGCGGAAAGACGTGGACCGAGCCGTTCGTCATCGCCTCGGACGAAAAGCTCCTCTACTGCCCGCCGGTCTTCGGCATCGACGGAGGGAAGCTCTACCTTTTCATGAACGAAATGGTCTCCGCCGACCACATCCACGCGCTCGATCTGTATGTCTGGAACGAAAAAACCGAAAAATTCGACCTATTATGGTCGCGCCCGATCCCGTTCAAGCTCAACACGAACGTTTACCGTCTGAACAACGGAAAGCTGATGCTGCCCGGACGTATCGCTGAGCTTGACGGTTTCCCGAACACGCCGGCAGTGCTGATCTCCGACTCCGGGAAGCCCGACGCCGAATGGCGGCTCGTGAAGATCGAGGAAAACGGCGCTCTGCCGGACGGCGCGAAGCTCGTTCACCCCGAAATGACGGCGATCGTCACCGAAAAGCGCGTCTGGATGTTCGGGCGCGACGACGAGCGGAAGGTCCCGCTGGTCTGGTACTCGGACGACGACTGCGAGACGTGGAGCGGAATGTGCGCGCACGATATCCCGTTTTCTGACTCGAAGATCTACTCCGGCACGCTGTCCGACGGGCGGAACTATCTCATCGGCAATCTCTATCCCGCGCGCCGCCGTCTCGCGCTGTTCTTATCGAAGAAGGGCGAAATGGTCTTCGACCGCGCGGTCATGCTGGCAAACGGTTCAAACGAATGGGAATCCGCCGTCGCCTGGCATTATCCCGTCGCGTTTGAGGCGGACGGAAAGCTGTACGTCATCTGCACGCTCTCGCTCGACAAAGAGGGATGCGAGCGCATCTCCCACTGGGGGGAGAGGGAGACCGCGCGCGCAGCCGCCCTTTTCACGGTCCCGCTCGACCTTTAAGGCGGCGTATCGCGGCGGGTGAAAATCGTCAACAGTTTGCGGCGCTGTGAATGCGCGCAAATTGTCACATTTTGATGAATTTTCATGACTGCTTCAAAAAGTGTTTACTTTTCCGATGTAATGTGATATAATGAGAATGTCACAGGATCCTCCGGCGAGTCCGGCGGGTTCGGCTGACACGAATTGTAAAGTTTTTTCGAGGCATAATTAAAAAAAATATGAACATTCGGAGGGGAACATGAGCGAGTTAGAATCTGTACACGGTCAGCTTACCGTCATCGGCATGAAAGGCTGCGAAGGAATCGTTTCGGGCGTGGACCAGTGGCTGAAAGAATGGCGCGAGAGCGATAAGGGCTATGAAGTGAAGGCGACCTGCCCCCGTTTCGGCACCGGCGAAGCGAAATGTCTCATCAGCGATACGATGCGCGGACGCGACGTTTATATCATCTGCGACTGCTTCAACCACGGCGCGACCTATGAAATGTACGGTCAGACCGTTCCGATGAGTCCGGACGATCATTTTGCCGACCTGAAACGGATCATTTCCGCCATCGAAGGCAAGGCGTCGCGCGTTTCGGTCATCATGCCGATGCTCTATGAGGGACGTCAGCACAAGCGCTCCACACGCGAATCGCTCGACTGCGCCATGGCGCTTCAGGAGCTGGTCGCCATGGGCGTTTCCAACATCCTCACCTTCGACGCGCACGACCCGCGCGTACAGAACGCCATCCCGCTGTCCGGCTTCGACAACGTTCACTGCACCTATCAGATGATCAAGGCGCTCTGCAATAATATTCCCGACGTGCAGATCGACCGCGATCACCTCGCCGTCATCTCCCCGGATGAGGGCGGCATGGGACGCTGCATCTACTATTCGTCGGTCCTCAAGCTCGACGTCGGTATGTTCTACAAGCGCCGCAACTATGCGGTCGTCGTCAACGGCAAGAACCCCATCGAAGCGCACGAATACCTCGGCCGCGACCTGCACGGCAAGGACGCGATCATCGTCGACGACATGATCTCCTCCGGCGAATCCATGCTCGACGTCGCAAGCCAGCTCAAGGAAAAAGGCGCAAAGCGCATTTTCGTCTTCACGACGTTCGGTCTGTTCGTCGAAGGGCTTGGCAAGTTCGACGCCGCTTACAAGGCGGGCACGATCGACCGCGTGTTCACGACCAACCTCGTCTACCGTCCTGCCGAGCTGCTCGCCCGCGAATGGTACGTCGAGGTCAACATGAACAAATACATCGCGTACCTCATCGACCACCTGAACCACAACCACTCGATCAGCGACCTTCTCAATCCGAAGGACCGCATTGACGCGCTGCTCGCTTCCCGCAGCAAAGCCGCAGACTGAAGATCATGACGATCCCGAACGAGCTTCTGCTGATCGCTTCGACCGTTTTCGTCTATTCGATGCTGCTCTTGTGGTTCCGGCTGTTCGGAACGCGCGGCGTCTGTGCGTTTTCGGTTTTTGCGTCCGTTCTGGCGAACATCGAAGTTCTGATACTGGTAGATGCGTTCGGGATCGAAATGACGCTCGGCAACGTGCTTTTCGCTTCGACCTTCCTGGCGACCGACATTTTAAGCGAGGTCGGCGGGAAGGACGAGGCGAAGCGCTGCGTTGATCTCGGCATCGCCGCGTCGCTGACGATGCTGGTCGTCACGCAGTCGTGGATGCTCTACACGCCGAACGCGAACGACTGGGCGCACCCCGCCATCCGCACGGTCTTTTCGGGCACGCCGAGGCTGCTGCTTGTCAGCCTGCTGGTTTACGCGCTGGTCCAGCGCGTGGACGTGGCGCTGTTCCATTTTATCTGGAGGGCGACCGAAAAGCGGTCGGGCAGCCGCCGCGCGTTTCTCTGGCTGCGCAACAATCTCGCCACGATGATTTCACAACTTTTGAACGCGGTCCTGTACACGCTCGGCGCGTTTTACGGGATGTATTCGGGAAAAACGCTCGTGAGCATCATGCTGTCGAGCTATCTCATCTTCCTGTTCACCAGTCTTGCGGACACGCCGTTCGTCTATCTCGCGCGGCGCATTCATGAAAAGCATCCGAAAATCGACTGACGGAACGGCTGCGGAACGGTTTGACCGTTCCGTTTTCGTTTGCGTTTCCGTTTCCGTTTTTCAAAGTCAGAAAAGCAAAGCCGACAGACCGAAGTCTGTCGGCTTTGCCGTGTTTTTCAATGATTTGTCCGAATCGAACGCCGCTCTTGCTGATGTAACCGATCATTCCGCTTTTTCGGCGAAATGCTCCGCGCACGCCGCCATTTTCTCGCGCACGGCGATGTGCTGCGGGCAGGCTTCCTCGCAGAGTCCGCACGACAGGCAGTCGGACGCCTTCGTTTCGAGCGCCGCGTATTCGGCGGACGGGTCGAGCTTCAGACTCGGCGCGGTCTTGTTGTAAATTTTGAAAATGCCGGGGATGTCCAGTCCCCCGGGGCAGGGCATACAATAGCGGCAGCCGGTGCAGGGGACCAGCAGCTCGCCGTCGCGCAGAGCCTTCACCCGTTTCAGAGCGGAAAGCTCGTCTTCGGTCAGCTTGCCGATGCGGGAAGCGTCCGCGTGGGCGAGGTTGTCAAGCAGCTGTTCCATCGTCGTCATGCCGGACAGCACGACGCCGATCTCGGGACGGCTCCACAGGAAATCGAGCGCGATCCCGACCGGGTCCGCTCCTTCCGGCAGAACGGCGCGCTGATCGTCGGGCAGATTGGCGAGCGCTCCGCCGAGCAGCGGTTCCATGATGACGACCTTCACGCCCTTCGACGCGGCGTATTCAAGTCCCGCCGTGCCCGCCTGATGGTTCGTGTCGACGTAGTTGTACTGGATCTGGCAGAATTCGCAGCCGGTGTAGGCGTCTAAGATCGCCTTGAACGTCTCGAAGCTGTCGTGGAACGAGAAGCCGATGTGCGAGACCTTTCCGCTCGCTTTCAGCGCGTTCATTTTGTCGAAAAGTCCGAACCTTCTGACCTTGTTCTCGAAGCTCTTCGCGTCGAGCGCGTGGAGAAGGTAAAAGTCGATGTGATCGACGCCGAGCCGTTCGAGCTGGGTGGCGAAAAGCCGGTCGAAGTCCTCTTCCTTTTCGATCATCCAGACCGGCATCTTATCGGCGAGGTAAACCTTCTCGCGGTAGCCGTCGCGCAGCGCTTTGCCGACAACGGCCTCGCTCGTACCGTGATGATAGCCGAACGCGGTGTCGATATAGTTCACGCCCGCGTCGATCGCGCGGCGGATCTGCGCGACGGCCTTGTCCTCAATAATATTCTTGTCCTGCGTGGGCAGACGCATACAGCCGTAGCCGAGCGCCGAGATGCGGATCCCGTCCACAAATTCGCGGTACTGCATAGAATGATCCTCCTTGTAGTCTGATTTTTTTCATTGTAGCACCGTTTTGTGACCTACATATGAATGGTATGAGGTGAAAACAAAATTTCAGCGATATCGCTAAAATCTTGGGGCAATTTTTGTGCGTTTGTTCACTTGCGGAGCGACAGGATACCGGAGATCATCAATAATCCACCGAACAGCCGCCGGACGGTCGACGGGTCGATGACCTTCACCAGAAAGCTGCCCGCCGCCGCGCCGATCGCTCCGCAGAAGATGAGGGTAAAGATCAGCCTGCCGGGCAGCTTCCGTTTGATGAGGTGGACCGGGAGCGCCGCGCCTGACGAGAACAGGAAAAAGAGCAGGTTGATCGACTGCGCGGTCAGCTGATCGCATGAGCGAACGAACACCAGCCAGACGACCAGCAGTCCTCCGCCGCCCACGCCCAGTCCCGACAGCAGCGCGACCGCGAAGCCCGCCAGAAAATCGAGCGCGCTCGTCAGAAGATCGGGCGTGTTCATACCCGGAAGAGCATCGCCGCGCCCGCCCAGACGATCAGCAGGGCGAACAGCTTTTTGAGGAAAGCCGGGCTCACGCGGTCAAGCAGGAACGCGCCGGTGATCCCGCCAAACGCACCCGCCGGAAGATACGGGGCGGCTGCTTTCAGGTCGGGCGGACCGTAAAGGAATGTCGAGAGGAGCGAAAGAGGGAAGATCACCGCGATCAGCGAAGCGAATTTGGTCTTCGTGTCGAGCTTCACCCCCAGTGCGTTCAGCGAGAGCATCAGCACGATCCCTCCGCCCGTTCCGAAAAAGCCGTTGACAAATCCAGCCGCCGCGCCCGCTGCCGTCAGAAACAGAAATTGTTTTTTCATCATTCGTAAACTTTTCAAAATAGTGGTTGTAATTTCCGAAAATGTGTGCTATAATAGTATCGTATGGTCTGACGTGATGTCACTGTCAGCATTTTTCCCGGTCATTCCTGATTTCATACGTCATAGCACAGCGAAAGGATTCAAAATGCCCCAGAACGATAAGAAAAAATCCGCCGGTTCCGCCTCCCGCGCCGTTACGCCCGCGCGTCAGACGAGATCCGGCTCGGCTTCCAAGAGCGGGACCGCCCGAAGCCGGTCGAACGGCGCAGGCGCGTCTTCCCGATCGTCTACGGATTCCGCGTCCCGTTCCGCTTCGGCAAAAAAAACGGCGGCGAAGACCCCCTCGCAGACGAGAGCTTCGGGGAACGCTTCGACCCGCTCGTCAAGCGCAAAAAAACATAATTCGCCGGCGGCGCGTCAGACGCAGGCTTCGACCCGCGCCCGCAGCGCCGAACCGGCTGCCGAAAAACGCGCTTCTCTCGGCTTCACGCCGTGGATCCTTGGGATCGCGGCGCTCTTTATCCTCATCAGTTACATCGTTTCCGACCGCGCGGGCGCGGTGGGCGGACTGCTCCGTCATCTCTTTTTCGGACTGTTCTCGTGGAGCGCGTGGACGCTGCCCTTCGTGATGGTCTATCTCGCGCTGAGATGGCATGGCGCGTCGGAGGACGGCTCGCTGAAAACCAAGGTGATCATGGCGGTCCTCTGTCAGCTCATGCTCGCAGCGGCAGTGAACGCGGTCTCCCGGACCGAAACGGTCGTCTGGAACCCGATCACGCTTTACAAAAACGGCGTCGAATCGCTCGGAGGCGGTCTGTTCGGCGGACTTTTCGGCAATGTACTGTTATGCTGCTTCGGCTCGGTCGGCACGATCGTTGTCGGAGTTCTGCTGTTCATCCTGTTTTTCACAAGTCGGTGGCCAAGCGGT
>JAZRXB010000298.1:0-2251 GCA_045600005.1 Eubacteriales bacterium
TTCCGGCGGGCAGACAGGTCTGCCCGCCGGAAACCGTCATTTCGTCAGACGCAGCAGCTCCTCCATCGGCGTGACCGCGACGTCGATCCTGCCCTTCAGCACAGCCGTCCAGACGATATATTTTTCGTTGTTCGTGATATGCGGATGCGGGTCGATGTGATAGGCGCAGGGATTCTCCGGCGAATAGTCAAGCTCGGAATTGCGGGTGCAGACCGTGATCTCCTTCCCGGTCAGACGGTTGAAGAAGCGGACGGCGGACGGCTGTCCGCGGTACCAGTGACGACCCTGTTCATACAGCACCTCGTCCCAGACGTAGTATTCCTCCGCCGCGTTGGTATGCGCATGCCACGGACGGCAGCTGTGGACGCAGATATGCTCGCCGGTGTCGATGTTCAGACGCTCGATCCCCTCGCCGCGGGCGCCGTTGACATAGTAGATCTTCTGTCCGTCCGCGCTCCACCATTCGTGGGAGGCATAATTATTCCGCGCCGGATGCAGGACGACCGTCCCGTCTGAGCCGACCGTCCAGAGACGCTCGTAGACTCCATCCTCATTCGTCGGAATATGATGCATTTCGCCGGTGTACGTGTCGAGATAATGGTCCTTCGCCATCAGCGCGAGACCTTCGCGGCAGGGATTGTGCTGACCGTGATTGGTCAGCATATGCGTGTCGTCCCAGACCGTGAACCGCTTCGTTTCCAGATCGAGGATCCCGCAGGCGAAGCGTCCGCCGTGCAGAGCGAGATCGAGGAACAGCCCCTTTCTGTCCGGCGTGAAGGTCAGATGCGTCGACGAGCGCGACACGACGCCGCCGGGATACGAGATCGAAGCGACCTCCTCGGCAGGGACCGACGGATCGGGCGTGCGGCGGAAGATGCGGTCCTGATAGCTGTACCAGACCTCGCCGGTCTTCGCATCCACGGCGGGAGCAGCCGCCTCAAACAGCGTGTCGGGGAAGAAATCGACCGTTCCCTTCTCAATATCCGCACAGCCGAGGAACCGGCATTCCGAGCTGCCCATCGGCGGGAAAGCTGCGTAGAACCAGAGATACCGGCAGTCGTCGGTCAGGCTGTTGTTGACGAAATAGAAGCCCTGCTGAATCGGCGCGATCCGTTTCGTCAGCAGATAGGAGGTGACGCCGCTTTCGTCGGTATACGGCTCAAACAGCGGGGAGTCCTCGATCCTCATGACGTTTTTCTCCTTCCGGTCAGACGATATCGTAGAAATGCGTGATGTTGATGTCCTCGGGGATATATTTGCCGTGTGCGCCGCGTCCGCTTTCGTTGGTGTGAACGCCGTGGTCGGTCGCATAGCCGATGAGGGTCCTGTGACCGTTCTTTTCGGCGGCCGCCTTCGCCGCGTCGTGGATCCTTGCGTAAGCGTCCGTGTGATGCTTGATCCACGCCATTGCCTTGTCGGATTCCGGGAAGGTGGCGTGCATGACCGAATCGTACATTCCGTTGTAAATGACGATGAAATCGTACTGATCGGCTTCGATCAGCTCGATCCCCTTCTGTACGGCTTTTTCGTCCGCTTCTGCGTCCGACGGGAAAATATAGTAATCGAGTTCGCGCTCAAGGAAAATGCACCCGACCGAGCAGTGCTCCGAAGCAACGATGGCGACCTTCTTTCCGGCGCGGAGCAGCGCGTCGAAGATCGTGTCGATCTTCAGCACCGGCTTTTCGTATTTCCGGATGCCGTGAACCTCCGGCTGTGCGCCGGAATACATCGTAGCGAAGCAGACCGGCGTGACCGACGGCATGACGGTCGCCATCGGCATTCCGACGGCGGCGCGTTCGGTCACGGGCGTGAACAGCTCGGGATACTTTTCGACGAGCCACTGTGCCTGCGCGTCGGGGTTGTACATGACGACGCGGTCGCATTTCTTTTCTCCGCAGAGCGCGGTCAGCACGCCCGCAGACGTTTCGGCGCTGGCAGGCGGTTCGATGCCGATGCAGGCGCAGATATCGGCGCAGAGACCGGTCAGCGATTTTTCATTGAATTTTTCTTCCATGACGTTTCTCCTTCGTTTATGCGTTTTAGCCGATTGTTTAATGCTTAGAGATGACAAACGTTATAATAAAATTCGTTATTATGTCGGCTTTGCCGACATAAAAACACCTCTAAGGCGACCCCTCGCGCCGAGGGGAGCCGACAAAACTTTGTTTTGTCGGCGGCGATAAGCGCGAGTACCGATTGTAAAACGTAGTTTTACAATCGACTATTATGCGTTTATATGTGAAGATTTCCG
>JAZRXB010000299.1:0-8070 GCA_045600005.1 Eubacteriales bacterium
TCGCCGTCACCGGCGCGGACGGCACGCCGCTGTTCCTTGGAACGGTCAACACGATTAATTAAGCGAAACGGGGCGGACCGGAAGGTCCGCCCCGTTTCGGCGTCTGCGCGGTATGACGGAAATTTCTGTTGAAAAATACAAATTAAATGTCAGATTGTTCATTCCACAACGGCTGTTTCTGTGCTATAATGGTATCAAAGAAATCTTAAGCAGGTTAAAAATGCTTAAAGATGACGAACGTTATAAAAACACCTCTAAGGCGAGCCCTCGCGCCGAAATTGGGGATAGCCGTCAAAACAAGTTTTGCCGGCAGCGATAAGCGCGAGTACCGATTGTAAAACGAAGTTTTACAATCGACTAATAGAAAGGATAACCGCTATGAAAAAAATCAAGATCTGCGTGATCGGTCTCGGAGAGTTCTCCGCCTTCTTCCTCCCCCTGTTCAAAAATCATCCCGACGTCGCCGAGGTCTCCATCTGCGACCTCGTGCCGGAGCGCGTCGAAGCCGCCGCGAAAAAGTACGGTCTGACCCGCACCTTCTCGTCGCTCGAAGACGTCCTCGAAAACGGAAAGGACATCGACTCCATCGCGCTGTTCACGCAGCGTCAGCTGCACGGTCCGATGGTCGTCAAGGCGCTCGAAGCGGGCAAGCACGTCTATTCCGCCGTTCCGATGGCGATCTCCATCGAGGACTGCGAAAAGATCATCGACCTCGTGAAGAAGACCCGTCTCACCTACATGACCGGCGAGACCTGCTACTATTTCCCGTGCGCCATCTTCTGCCGCAACGCGCTGGCAGAAGGAAAGCTCGGCGAATTCGTCTACGGCGAGGCGCAGTATTATCATGACATGAAGACCTTTTACGGCGCGTTTGCGCGTTCGGGCGGCGACAGCTGGAAGCGCGTCGCGGGCATCCCGCCGATGTACTACGCAACCCATTCGACCTCGATGATCGTCTCGGTCGTCGGTCAGTACGCGAAAAAGGTCTCCTGCGTCGGCTACCGCGACCATCATGAGGATCAGGTCTTCGGCGCAGGCTGCAATGACTGGGACAACCCGTTCAGCAACGAGACCGCGCTGCTCACCCTGTCGGGCGGAGGGATCGCGCGCATCAACGAGTTCCGCCGCATCGGCATCGGTCACAAGCCGTCCTCCTTCATCACAGGTCTGTACGGGACCACCGGCGCATACGAGTGCTGCACGACCAATCATGTGCTGATCAGGGGCGTGCCGTCCGACGCAAAGCCGCCGGTCGTCACCGACGTGTCCGATCTCGTCAACACCGAGTACTTCACCGCGCGGAAAAACTCCCCTGAATTCGACCCGCACGTCGACCCGATCTGCGAGCACAGCCACTACGGCTTCGCACCGGTCCACGACGTGGCGCGTCTGCCGAAGGCGCTCCGCGCGATCCCGGATACGGTCCACTACAATTCGCATCCCTTCCTCGTCGACGATTTCGTCCGCGCCGTGCTGTCAGGCAAGCTGCCGCCCAACAATGCGTGGGATTCCGCCCGCTACATGATCCCGGGCATCGTCGCGCACGACTCTGCGCTGAAGGACGGTATGCCGATGGACGTGCCGGACTTCGGAGACGCTCCCGCAGACTGGGAAAAACTGACCTTTGAAAAGAAGGACTACTACGAGGAATGATTCGATATTTAGAAAAAGCAAACTGATTGAATAGTCGGAGGACAAAGCTCATGAGAGTGTATTTCCGCGGTTCGACGACCGAAAACGCCGTCGGCTACGCTTGCGGCGATGAGATCGTCTTTGATCTTCAGCTCGTCTGCGAAAACGGCGGCGAGGTGAAGAACATCGGCTGCCCGGTCCTTCACTGGCGCTGATTCGGCGACGACGGCGCGCAGAGCGAGGGCTTCGCGTCGGGCGAAACCGGACATATCATCGTGAAGACCTCGCTCGCGTCGCCCGGATTCGTCCACGTGTTTGTCATACCCGAAACGATCGGCGGCGAGCGTATGCCCGGCTTCGACCAGTTCGAAGGAGGTGCGGGCGCGGACGTTGAGACGCTGACGCAGGGCGTCGGCGAGCCGGAGGGCTACGAGGAATTCCACCGCTCGCAGCGGGAGATCATCGCTTCCTTCAAGCCGGAGTTCGTACAGCGCGAAAAGGTCTTTGACAAGCCGGGGTTCGACGTGTACGACGTGAAGATCTCCGCGCCCGGACGGCACGGGGAAAACTATCCCGCGTCGGGCTATCTGAGCATCCCGACCGGCGCGAAGCCGCACAGTCTGCCGCTCCGCGTGTCGTTTTTAGGCTACGGCGTGGCGGGCGCGCCTCTCTACTGCGACGAGGGCTTCATTCGCCTGTCGCTGAACGTCCACGGCATCGACAACGGGCGTGAGCAGGCGTATTACGACGAGCTGTCGAAGGGGAGACTGCGCAACTTCGGCTTCCGGCGCGACTGGAACGCCGACCCGGAGACCTGCTATTTCGCCGACATGGAGCTGCGCGATCTGGCGGCGATCAAAGCCGCGCAGACGCTTCCCGAATACGACGGCTCGGGCGTTCACCTGATCGGCGGCTCGATGGGCGCGATGCGGGCGACCAACTGCGCGTCGGACACGGACAACGTGCTTGACCTCGAAGTGAACGTGCCGTGGATGTGCGACCTCGGCGGCGTCCGGGTCGGACGGCTGCGCGGCTGGCGTCCCGACGACGACTTCGGCGTGCGCTTCTTCGACACGGCTTCGGCGGCAAAGTATGTGACCTGTCCGGTGAAGATCATGTGCGGGCTGGGGGATTACGTCTGCCCGCCGTCCGGCGTGACCGCGTACTACCACAATTTCCGCACGCCGAAAAGCCTGCGCTACGTCCAGAATCTCACACACCCGTACCGTCCCGCTGAGGAGATCGGCTACACGGTGAGGGAAGACTATTAAAAAACAAAATTCATTCTCGAAAGGAAGTCAATCGTTATGGATAGAAAATTCAACGTCGCCGTCATCGGCTGCGGCGGCTTCGCGCGCGGCTTCGTGCCGCTGTTCCAGCGGCACCCCTACGTCGGCGAGGTCTATATCTGCGACATCGTACCGGAGCGCGTCGAGGAATACCGCGTGAAATTCGGCGCGACCGTGATCGGCAGCTTTGAGGAAGCGCTCGAGCGGAAGGACATCGACGCCATCGCGCTGTTCGTCGAGCGTCACAAGCACGGACCTTTCGTCAAGGCGGCGCTCGAAGCGGGCAAGCACGTCTACTCCGCCGTTCCGATGGCGAGCGAGGTCTCCGAGTGCGGCGAGATCGTCGAGCTGGTGAAAAAAACCGGACTGACCTACATGATGGGCGAGACCTGCATTTACTACCCCTGCTCGATGTTCTGCAAGCGCGAATACGAGCGCGGCACGTTCGGAAAGTTCATCTACGGCGAGTCGCAGTATCATCACGACCTGTCGCACTTCCCGCAGCGTTTCATTGACGACCGTCCCGCGTCCGCCGTTCCGCCGTTCCTGTATCCGACGCATTCGACCGCGATGCTGATGCACGCGCTCGATACGCACGTCACGAAGGTCACGGGCGTCGGCTACCGCGATCAGGAGGAAAACACGCCCTTTAAGAAGGGCGAAAACCCGTGGGACAACGAGTTCTCGAACGAATTCTCGCTGATGCAGCTCGCCAACGGCGGCACGGCTCGCGTCAACGAATGCCGCCGCATCGGCATCAAGGCGCCCAGCTCCTTCGTTTCGTCGTTCTACGGCACCGAGGGCGCGTATGAGTTCAGCAACGCGCAGCACATCGTCACGCATCTCTCGCCGAAGGGTGTAACGCTTGCCGACGTGTCGAAGGAGGTCAACCCGGTCGCCATGGAGGAACACCGCGGCGACGAGGGCTTCATGGAGCGCGTCGCCAACCACGGCTGGGCAGGCAACGACATTTCGCCGATCCAGATGGACACCTTCGCGCTGCGCACGCATCTGCCGGAGGTCTACATGAATACGCCGAGCGGACACATGAAGTCGCATATGCTGCTCATCGACGACTTCTGCCGCGCCGTATGGGAGAGAAAGCTGCCTTCGGTCGACGCATGGCGCGCCGCACGCTGGACCGTGCCGGGTCTGATCGCGCACGTTTCGGCGGTCGAGGGCGGCGTCTTAAAGGACGTGCCGGACTTCGGCGACTCCCCGACGGACATCGAGCGCATCGTATACTGATCGTGAGGTCGGGACAAAAGGAGAGGGAATCCCCTCTCCTTTTGTGGTCTTCGGCGGAAAAACTTGACATTTCACACGATTTGTGGTATCATATAGAAAAATCATTGAAAGGATGGTACACCATCATGACCGATATCGAAGCCTTACAGAAGGAATGCGAAAGCCTGCGCGAGCTGGTCGACGCACAGAAAGCCGAGCTTGACGCGCTCCGCCGCTCCAACGTGCTCTGGGGCAAAACATGGTTCGCCACCGGCGACAGCTACACCGAGGGCGACTACCGCAACGCGCCGAACGATGACTGGAAGCTCGAAGGCAACAGGTGCAAGACCTATCCGTGGTTCATCGCACAGCGCAACAGCATGACGCTCATCAACGACGCGCTCTGCGGCAGCATCCTCCCGCTGTCGAAGGAGCATCTCGCCGACCCGGAAAACGTGCCGGACACCAACCGCCGCCCGTTCACCGTGAACCGCTATCTGAAGATCCCGGCAGACGTTGACTACATCACGCTGATGTTCGGCGCGAACGACGCTTATCACGACGAGATGGGTTCGATCGACGACACGGAGAACAAGTCCTTCTACGGCGCGTGGAATTTCACGCTGAAATATCTCATCGAGAATTTCCCCTTCGCCAAGATCGGCATCATCGTCACGTTCGGAAGCAATCCGGAATACCGGAACGCGACCCGTGAGATCGCAAGAAAATGGTGCATCCCGACGCTCGACCTGATGGGCGACCCGAACGTGCCGATCATCTTCGGACGCGAGCGCTCGCTGACCGCTTCGTCCGAAGTCGTGAAGCTCCGCCGCGAAGCGTTCGTCGTCGCGCCGGACAACGGTCATCCGAACCTGAAAGCGCACGAGTATCTGTCGACCGTCGTCGAAAACTTCCTGCGTTCTCTCTGAAAACGTCATGGAGGAGAAACCGAACGCCGGGACGGTCTCCCTGTGGGAGCTGTTCTCGACGATGTTCCGCGTCGGACTGTTCACGTTCGGCGGCGGCTACGCGATGATCGCGCAGATCCGGGAAACGGTCGTCGACAGCAAACACTGGATCGACGAGGACGAGCTGATGCAGGTCATCATGATCGCCGAATCCACGCCCGGACCCATCGCCATCAATCTGGCAACCTATCTCGGTTACAAGAAGCACGGCATAGCCGGGAGCGCCGCGGCGACGCTCGGCGTAGTCCTGCCGTCGCTCATCATCATTTACGTCATTTCGCTGTTCCTCGACCGGTTCATGGCGAACGCGGTCGTGAAGAACGCTTTCGTCGGCATCCGCTGCGCGGTCGCGCTGCTCATTTTCCGCGCGGGATGGGGGATGCTCCGAAAAGTCGAAAAGAAGCCGCTGCCGCTCATCACGTTCGGTATCGTTACGGCGCTGATGCTGGCGGGAGAGCTGTTCTCGTTTACGGTCAGCACGATCCTGCTGATCGCGGCGGGCGGGCTGCTCGGCGCGCTTGCGTATCGGAAGAAAGGGGCGGGGAAATGATCTTACTCTGGCTCTTTCTGGAATTTTTCAAGATCGGGTTATTCTGCTTCGGCGGCGCGTTCGGCATGATCCCGCTCATCCGGGAAACCGTGCTGGCGCACGGGTGGCTGACCGAGGAAGCGTTCTACAACTTCATCGGCGTCTGCGAATCGACGCCCGGACCGATCGCCGTCAACATGGCGACCTACATCGGCTCGACGCAGGCGGGACTTCCCGGAAGCATCGCGGCGACGCTCGGCGTGGTGCTGCCGTCGTTCCTGATCATTCTGCTGATCGCGTCGGTGATGAAGCATCTGACCGAACAGCCGGCGTTCAAACGGGTGATGAAGGGCGTGAAGCCGGTCATCGTCGGGCTGATTTTGTCGACCGGCGCGGTGATGTTTCTGAAAGCGCTCGGCGTGAACACCGCCGATCCCGCGTCGACCGCCCTGAGCTTTCAGGGGATCGCCGTGATGGTTCTGCTCATCGGCGTTCTTCTCGTTTGGGAGAAATTACTCAAAAAGAAACTGCCGTCGGTCGCGCTGATCCTGATCGCCGCCGCGCTCGGCGTCGCGTCGGGATTTGTCTTCCCGGCCGTCTGACGGCACGAAAAAAGGACCTGTCAAGGTCCTTTTTTCGTGTCTGATACCGGGAGGACTGAAAAACTGTTTTCAGTCTTTTCAGTCGAGTTCGTTAAAGAGCTTTAAGATGTTGGCGAGCTTGGTTTCGGTGGAGGAACGGTTGGAGGCGATGACCGACGCGGCGGTACCCTTCTGGTCGCGGATGATCTCCGGAACAGCGGTGTTGATCTCGGAGTTGATGCCGTAGATCGGGCAGAAGTCAAGGCTGCGTCCCTCGCGGACGATCTCAAGCATTTCGATCGAATCCTCGTTGCGCAGACCCTTCTGGGAGACCGAAACGTCGAAGTAGGTCGGCAGAACGGTCTTCGCGCTCTCATAGTTCAGCGCGTCGAGGATAACGCCGGTGCGTTCCAGATTCGTGTTCGTGTTCGGGATGGTCAGGAAGGGCGTGGAGCTGGTGACGAGGGAGTAGTATTTTTCCTGATCTTCGTCATACTTCGGGACCGGAACAAGACCGAAGGTGTCGTTCATCGTGCGGAGCACGAGCGTACCCTTGATCTCGGAGGTCAGGAACAGCGAACGCTCGTCGGAGAACGCCTGATAGTAGTAGCCGGGCGTGTTCGCGGTCTGGTTGAAGTTGAAGTGACCGTTCTGATTTGAATAGAGCTTGCTCATCTTGTCGAGCGCATTGTAGAACAGCTCGCTGTCAAGGTTGAGCTGGGGCGTGCCGGACTTGTCATTGACCGTGTAGCGGAAGCCTGCGCCGAACATCTGCGCGTTGATGAAGGTCGAGTGCGCCGCGACGCCGTAGAACGCCTTTCCGTCATCGGAGAAGGTCCAGCTGTCGTCGCCGTTGAGGTTGGCAGCCGCAGTGAGGTATTCGCCGAACTTATCCATCGTCCATTTGCCGTCGCGGACGAGCTGATAGGGATATTCGAGCTTCATGTTGGTCATCAGATCCTCATTGAAGAGGAGGATCCACGTGAGGTCGAAGGACTGGAGGTGGAGCGGTCCGGACGCGATAAAGAGCTTGTTGTTGATGGCGAGCGCGTCGTTGACGTCGTGATCCCAGTAATCCGCGTCGAGGTGCATGGTCGGAACGTCGTACAGGTTGACGAGATAGCCGTCGGTGATGACGCCCGGCTTGAAGTAGACCGGCAGATAAGCGGCGTCGTAAGCGTCGTCGCCTGCCAGAACGCTGTTCGACAGAAGATCGATCAGTCCGACCTGCTGCTTGGTCCAGCCGGATTCGCAGACGGTCTGCATATCGACGATCTTGCAGCCGAGCTTTTCCTCGACCCTCATGTTGCGGGCGTAGACCGCGTCGTCCAGCATTTCGCCGGTCTGCTCGTCGAAGGCGAGCGAGACGTAGCACTCATAGGACTGCGACACGTCGGGGTTGAGGATGCGGAATTCATAGCCGCCGTAGTTGACGTTCGGATAATCGTAGCCGGGTTCGGCGGTTTCGCCGCCCTGCTGTGCGGTCGTGCCGTCGGTCGAGACGGGCGCGGGTGCGGAGCCGCAGGAGACGGATGTGAGAAGAAGCGCGGTCAGGAGAGCCGCGGTGAGCTGTTTTTTCTGAAGCATGGTGTCCTCCGTTTTTTCCGCGGAGCGGAAATGATATACAATATCATTATATCACACGGCGCGGAGCGGTTCAAGACGCGATTTGAACGATTTTTGACCCTGAAAATTAGTGAATTAAACCATAATGACAAAACGGACGGGAAAACGACAATACAGACGCGAAAACGGCTGTTCTGTTTCGCCAAAACACAACGGGCGCGAAATCACCTGAACAGACGCACGGGCGGCAGAACGGACGCCGAGATGTTCTGTTCCGT
>JAZRXB010000300.1:0-2598 GCA_045600005.1 Eubacteriales bacterium
GTACAGTTTTTGCGCCGGACGTACAGCCGTCCGCCGTGCGGTTCTCAAACGACAGTCAACGACCGCCGTCTGCCGTCAAATCAGAGAACATCTGTCGAACGCCGCACCTCGGGACGCACCGACTGACGGCAGAATGCCGAATATTTCCGTCATTCTGCCGGACAGCCCGGCGAAGCGTCAAATGATCCGGCAGAACGCCGGGGATCGACGTTCAGCCGGCATTTTTCACAGAACAAGCTGCAAAACGACGCCGAGCAGGACCGACAGCAGATAGACCAGCCCCAGCATGGCGAAATTCTGCTTCATGTTTCTGTTCGAGCGGAACAGCACCAGCATACCGACGCCCGCGCCCGCAGACAGTCCGGCGGCAAGCGCGCCGAAGCTGACGGTCCCCTCCACGAACAGCTCCGCCAGCACGACGCTCGCACAGCAGCTCGGGATCAGCCCGATCAGCGCCGCGAGGACCGGCTGGAGGATGCTGTCGGTCATCAGAATGACGCCGAGCTTTTCTTCGCCGATGCCTTCGAGGATGAATTCGAGGATCAGTCCCGTGACGAGGATAAACGCGAACACTTCGAGCGACCGTAAGAGAGCGCTTTTGAAAATGCCCGCGTTCGAGTCGCAGACCTTGCAGTGATGATGCTCGCCGCCCTCATGATAATGCTCGCCGTGGTGATGCGCGGCGTGATGCTCCTCCTCATAGTCGAGACGGAGCAGCCGGAAAATGAAATTGACGGCGAAGCCGACGACGATCGCCCAGACGAATTTGACGGCTAAAAGCGGCAGGAACCACTTCGCGCTGCCGGGATTCGCCGCGAGGATCGGGAACGCTTCGTCGGAGGTCGAGACGAACACGGCGGCGACCGTTCCCGCCGTGATCAGATGCTCGGAATAGAGATTTGCAGCCGCGGCGGAGAAGCCGCACTGCGGAAAAAGTCCGAGTGCGGCTGCGCTGAGCACGCCGAGGCGTTCGGAAGCGAACGCCCGTCTCAGCTTGTCCATCGCCTTATGCTCGATGATCTCGATGATGAGATAGGCGGCGAACAGGATCGGGAACGTTTTCAGTGTGTCCAGCAGGACATGAAGCGACAGATGCGCCGCTTCGTGCAGGATTTCCGTCATGGAACCTCCGTTTACTTCGTTGTGAAGGCGTAGATCGTCGTGGTGTCGTACTTTTCACCGGCGCGAAGGGTGACAGAGGGGAATTCCGGACGGTTCGGGCTGTCCGGCGCGTGCTGGGTCTCGAAGCAGACGCCGTGGCGGGGCTGCTGCTTTACGCCGCCCTTGAGCGGAGTCTCGCCCTTCATCTGGTTGCCGGCATAGACCTGAACGCCGGGCTGATCGGTGTACATCGTCATGACGCGGCCGGTCTCGTCGTCGGACAGCTCGGCGAACTTTGCAAGTTTTCCGTCGGTTTTCAGCACGTAGTTGTGGTCGTAGCCGCCGCCGAAGCCGAGCTGCTCGTTCGCTTCGTCGATGCGCGCGCCGATCTTCGTCGGTTTGTTGAAGTCGAAGGGCGTGCCTGCGACCGGCATCAGCCCGCCGGTCGTGATGAGACGGTGATCGACCGCCGTGATCGCGTCGGAATCGAGCCAGAGCGTTTCGTCGAGGATCGAACGCGAAGCGTCGCCCGTGAGGTTGAAGTAGGAGTGGTTCGTGAGGTTGCAGATCGTGTCCTTGTCGGAGACGGCCTCGTAGCGGATCTTCAGCTCGTTTGCGTCGGTGAGCGTGTAGGTGACGGTCACGTCGAGCTTTCCGGGATAGTTTTCCTCACCGTCGGCGCTGGTGAGGGTCAGGATCACGCCGACCTCGTTCTTCTTCATGAAAGCGGCCGCGTCCCAGAGCTTCTGGTTGAAGCCGACCGTGCCGCCGTGCAGGTGGTTGTTGTTCGTGCTGTTCTGCGCGAGCTGGTAGGTGATGCCGTTCAGCGTGAACCGGCCGTTCGCAATGCGGTTGCCGTAGCGTCCGATCAGAGCGCCGTGGTTGCCGCCGCCGACGAGATAATCCTCCACCGTGTCGTAGCCGAGGATCATGTCGCCGAGCTTGCCGTCCTTGTCGGGCATATTGCACTGCTGGATGATGCCGCCGAGCGTCAGAACGACGATGTTCGCGCCGGCTGCGTTGGTGAGCCTGTACGCCCAGACGTCTTCGCCGTTCGGCATTTTGCCGAACAGGGTCTTTTCGATGAAATTCGCTGCCATGATATTTTTCCTCACTTTTTTCAGTATGTTGGGAGAAAGAGTTCCCTCTCCCGCTTGATCGGTTCAGTCTCCGTAGCCGTTCGGGTTCTTCGTCTGCCAGTTGGACGAGTCGCGGCACATATCCTCGATGCCGCGTTCCGCCTTCCAGCCGAGGACTTCGGCTGCCTTCGACGGGTCGGCGTAGCATTCGTCGATGTCGCCGGGGCGGCGGGCCGCGATCTTGTAGTTGATCTTGATGCCGGTAGCGGCTTCGTAGGCGTGAACGATGTCGAGGACCGAGTAGCCGTGGCCGGTGCCGATGTTGAACACGTCGAGACCCGGCTTTTTGTCAAGCCAGTTGAGCGCCGCGAGGTGAGCCTTCGCAAGGTCGACGACATGGATGTAGTCGCGCACGCCG
>JAZRXB010000301.1:0-2439 GCA_045600005.1 Eubacteriales bacterium
ACGACGGCAGCTTCGGCGACTCCGAACCGACCGCACAGGTCCTGATCGCGCTCGATTCGCTCGGTATCGGGCAGAATGACGAACGTTTTGTGAAAAACGGACATACCGTTTCGGACGGTCTTCTTGGTTTTGCGCTTTCAAACGGCAGTTATCTTCACGGCGGAAAAGCCAATCAGATGGCGACCGAGCAGGTCATGCTCGCGTTTGACGCGCTGACCGGCGGCGTTCTGTACGACCTGACGGGTACGTCCGAGCTGGTCTTTTCCGACGTGACCGACCCGGACGGGATCGCGGCGGTCCGCTTCCTCGCCGGAAAGGGGATCGTCAACGGCGTCGGCGGCGGTCTTTATGAGCCGGAACGCGGGATGAATCGGGCGGAATTCGCCGCCGTCGTCACGCGCGCGCTCGGACTTTTGCCTGAAATCACGGGAGATTTTTCAGATGTTCCCGCCGATGAATGGTATGCTCCTTCGGTCGGCGCGGCGAGCCGTGCGGGCATCGTCAACGGGATCGGCGGCGGACTGTTCGACCCGGACGGACAGATCACCCGGCAGGACGCCTGCGTCATGCTTTACCGCGCGGCGAAGTATCGCGGCGACGACACGTCGGCGCGAGCTTCTGCCGTTCCGTTCTGCGACGACTACGCGGTCGACGCGGTTTCGTACTGTCTGGCAGTCGGCATTCTGACGGAAAGTTCGTCAAATTGCCTTACCAAAAACGTCACGCGCGGCGAAATGGCGGAGATGGTCTTCCGTCTTGTCGGGTAATGAGGCATTTCATGAAAAGATATTTTAACCATTGTATCCTGTTTTTGCTGACAGCGCCGCTTCTCACGCTCGTTTCATGCGGCGAAACGGCGGAAAAACCGCTCACCTGTCATATCGAGATCTCCTGCGCGTCGATTCTCGACCATCCCGGTCTGCTCGACCCGGACAAGAACGAGCTGGTTCCGGCGGACGGTCTTCTCGCGGCAGGGGAGTGCGCGTTTGCCGAGGGCGATTCGGTGTTCGACGCGCTGTCGGCATTCACAAGGGAAAAGAAACTGCATCTGGAATTTGCCAAAACGCCGGTATCCGGTTCTGCATATATCGAAGGATTGTGCAACCTGTATGAATTTGACGCAGGACCGCTCTCCGGCTGGATGTACAGTGTCAACGGCGTGTTCCCGAATTACAGCTGCTCGTCGTACACGCTGAGCGCGGGCGATACCGTGGTCTGGCTTTACAGCTGCGAGCTGGGCGCGGAGATCGGCGCGGCAGGCATTTCGCAGGTCAGCGAGCCGTGAGCGCGTTTGAAAAGCTGCATCCGGCAGCAGGATTCCTGTGGTTCGCGGCGGTGCTGATCATCTCGCTGACGGTCACGCATCCGCTGTTCACCGTGATCGCGGTCATAGCGGCAGTCTGTCAGCTCTGCCGGCTTCGCGGACGGCATTCCTTCGGATCGCTCGTTTTTTCGCTGTTTTTCGCGCTTTCCGCCGCGATTCTGAACCCTCTGTTCAGTCATGAGGGCGCGACGATCCTGACCTATTTTCCGTCCGGAAACCCGCTGACGCTTGAAAGCATCCTCTATGGTCTCTCGAGCGGGGGAATGCTTGGGGCAGCAGTATTGTTGTGCGTGTGCTTCACTGACGTGATGACGTCGGACAAGCTCGTCTGGCTGATCGGACGCTTTTTGCCGTCGGTTTCGATGCTTCTGTCGACCACGCTTCGCTTCGTTCCGCGCTTCACGGCGCAGTTCAAAGCCGTCGCTTCGGCGCAGAGCGGGCTCGGACGCGGGCTGGGAAGCGGAAATCTGCGCGAAAAATTCGACCGCGCCGCGTCGATCCTCTCGGTGATGCTTACGTGGTCGCTCGAAAACGCGCTCGACGCCGCCGATTCGATGAAGTGCCGCGGCTGGGGTCTTCCCGGGCGAAGCGCCTACTCGATCTACCGTCTGACCGACCGCGACCGCGGCGTTCTATGCCTGACGCTCGCGGCGTCGCTGTTTCTCGGCGCGTCGGCGGCTTGCGGCGGGCTTTCGTGGCGATTCTACCCGACCTTTCGGGTCGGCGGAGTGCTTGAACCGATCAGTCTTGCCGTTTGGGCTGCGCTCTGCTTTATCCCCGTCATTATGAACAAAATCGAGGACATCAAGTGGACATATTACAGGTAAATGAGCTGCATTTTTCCTATCCGGGCGAGCAGGAGACGCTTCGCGGCGTCAGCTTTTCGCTCGCGGAAGGAGAGTTTGTCACGCTGATCGGCGCGTCCGGTAGCGGAAAATCGACGCTGCTCCGCAAGCTGAAGCCGCAGCTCGCGCCCGGCGGAACGTTCAGCGGAACGATCCTGTTCCGCGGGGAACCGCTCGCTTCGCTCGATGCGCGGGTGCCTGCCGCCGAGATCGGTTTCGTCGGACAGTCGCCCGAAAATCAGCTGGTCTGCGACAAGGTGTGGCACGAGC
>JAZRXB010000302.1:0-7828 GCA_045600005.1 Eubacteriales bacterium
GCTTTACTGCGTCGACTGCGTGGGCTACGAGAGCATTATGCTCGGTATGTTCGAGATCCACCTCGGTCCCGCCAACTCGATCTGCGGCGACTTCGGCGTGCCGAAGCTCACCGAGCTTCAGCCGATGTACAGCCGCGACGGCTTCCACTTCTCGCGTCCCTGCCGGGAAGCGCTCATTCCCGCCGGGCGCGTGCGCGGCGCGTGGGATCGCGGCTACGTCCAGTCGGTCGGCGGCGTCTGCATCATCCACGGCGACGAGCTGTGGGTCTACTACATCGGCTTCGGCGGCGACGAGGCGTACACGCACGAAACATGGTCGAAGGACGACAACCGCACCGGGATGTACATGAACGGCGCGACCGGCATCGCCAAGCTCCGCCGCGACGGCTTCGTCTCGATGGACGGAAACGGCTCGCTCACGACGCGGAAGCTCACCTTTGACGGCAAAGCGTCGCTGGCGGTCAACGCGAAGGGAAGAGTCGGCTGCGAAATTCTGTCGGCGGACGGGGAAGTCCTCGCCAAAGCGGTCGATTTCGTCGGCGACAGCACGAACGCGAAGCTCGATCTCGGCTCGTTCGACGTGAAAACGCTGAACGGACAGGTCATCCGTCTGCGCTTCACGGTGAACGGCGAGCTGTACGCCTTCGGTTTCGCGGACGAAAAGGGCGATTTCGGCGGCAAACACGCAGCAGGATCGGCGCGCGTCGATTGAAAAAGCATTTTGAAGTAACCTGCCGCGCGCCGATATGATGTGTTCCGCTTCGCGGAACGTGATGTGCGGCTTCGCCGCGTGATGTGTTCCGCTTCGCGGAACGTGATGCGCGCTTCGCGCGTGATGTGCGCCTGCGGCGCGTGATGTGCCTGCGGGCATGGGTGGAACCGATGTGCATCATTTCGCTCCGGCTTTGCCGGAGCGAAATATCACGAGTTCGGCAGAGCCGAACTCGAAGCCGGACGGGCCTGCATCATTTCGCTCCGGCTTTTGCCGGAGCGAAATATTACGAGTTCGGCAGAGCCGAACTCGGAGCCGGACGGGCTTGTCCGACCGCGTGAAAAAATGTATCTTCTCACTTTGCGGCAAAGCCGCAAAACATCATTTGCCCGAAGGGCAAACATCATTATGCCCGCAGGGCATAACATCACTATGCCGTAAGGCATAACCTCACTATCAGAAAACCGCGCGGAAACGCGCGGTTTTCTGATAACTATTCCGCTCCTCCGGCACGGTGGTACTCGGTCGGCGTCATCCCGATCGACGCGCGGAATACCGCGCTGAAATAATACACCGATGCATAGCCGCACGCCGACGCGATCTCCTGTACCGTCAGGTCGCGCCGTCCCGTCAGCATCCGCCGCGCGTTTTCGAGCCGCACGGCAGCCAGATAGTCCGCCGGGCTCGTGTGGAACTCCGCCGCGAACAGCCGCCGCAGATGCGTCGCGCTCATGTGAAAGGCGTCCGCGATGTCGCTCACCCGAAGCGTCGGGTCGCACGAACGCTCCCGCACGAATTCGCTGATCTGCATGACCCGGCTCCGGTCGTCAAGCCCGCAGACGTTCACCGCGTAGTCCTTCGCCAGCGTCGACAGCAGTCCGCCGAGCAGATTCTTGCAGTCGAGCCGCGTCGCCAGCGTCCGGCGGGAAAAACAAAGCTCGATCTCCTCGAACCGCTTCACCGCGTCCTCCCATCCGCACGGCGCAAAGCAGTCCGGGAACGGAAAACGCGAAAACTCGCCTTCCTCCGCCGTGTCGAAATCCACGCAGTGGAAGACGATGGGCAGCTCGACCGCCTGTCCGGAGTAGGGAACTCCCGCCGGGAGCTTGAACACCTGCCCCGCGCGCGCCGTGAACGCATTCCCCTCGAACTCGTAGGCGATCGCGCCCGCCGTGAAGCAGAGCAGTCCGTCGTGCAGACGCGGCGTTTTCACCGGACGCGCCCACGCCGCGTTCACGCTGTGGTAGGCGTTCGCCACCGCCCGGATCGTCATGTCGGCGTTCAGAAAATCCGACGCTGCAAATTCGCTCATCGCTGTTCTTCCTTTCGTGAGGCTCGACGCGCGCCCCCGTTTTTTGTTTGTTCGGCTGTTCGATGCTCGCCGTGGTCTTTGTTTGTTCGACGGTTCGACGCTCGAACCGGATTTTGTTTGTTCCGGCGGCACGACCCGGCGGCGCTGTTTTGTTCGTTCGGCTGTTTAACGCTCGAACCGGATTTTGTTTGTTCCGGCGGCACGACGCTCGATCTGATTTGCTCGTGCAAATTTGGGGAGGGCGGAGAAGACCATCTCAGACGCCGAAGGTTTTCTCCGCCCTCCCCGCTTGTTCGTTAGCGGAAGTTGTCAGTTCAGCCGCGCCCCACCCACCTCAATCCTTGGCTGCGGCGCTCCGTTGGAGCGCAGTCCGCTGCGCGGAAAGCAGGCGGACGACTGCCCGCCGTTTGTTCAGTTTACCGTTCGCCCGGTTCGCCGCTTGTCGGTGCGTCGAAGACCGCACCGTTCCGTAGGAGCAGGCACATCAAATCCCGCTGAACAAACTTGCTCTCCCCATGGATAGCGGTTTTTGAAGAGAGTGGGGGGCTTGGGGGGAGGAACCGGTGCGAAGCACCGGACAGACTTCTTTTCCGCCGGAAAAAGTTTCCCCTTCCCCCCAATAAACGATCGCGTTACCCCTTGTCCGAGCCGTCGGCGGCGGAGAGGATGAGACGACTGTCGGAGTCGAAGTCGAGGAGGGCGGAGAGGATGGCGTTGCTCACGAACATTCCCTTAGGCGTGAAGGCGTAGCGTTCGCCGTCGAAGGTCATGAAACCGTTGTCGATGTAGAGACTCAGACGGCGGCCGTAGAGCGCGCCGAAATTCAGACCGAACCGGCGCTCGAAATCCGTGCAGGAAATGCCGTCCGCTAAGCGCAAACGGAGCATCACGTACTCGCCGACCCGCTCGTTCGGACGGATCTCGTAGCATTCGTCGAGGATCCCGGACGAGCGCAGATACTCCGGCGTCACCGAAACGTCCTCGTCCGAGATCGCGCCGCAGCCCGTCATGTCCGCTTCCATCGTGTCCATGTATAAGGGCAGATCGCGCTTGAACGAAAAACGTCTGCCGCCGAAATACGAGTGCGCCGCACAGCCGAGCCCTAAGTATTCCTCGCAGTTCCAGTATTTCAGATTGTGTCGGCACTCGAAGCCCGGACGCGCGAAGTTCGAGATCTCGTAGTGACGATAGCCCTTCGTTTCAAGGTGCTGTACACAGTCGAGATACATCTCCACCTCCGTGTCCTCGTCCGGCAGGATCAGCGTGTCCGCCGCGCGTCCGAAGGGAGTGTTCTCCTCGATCTTCAGATCGTAGACCGAAATATGCTCCGGCGACAGGGAGGTCACGTAGTCGAGCGTCCGGCTGAAGCTCTCCGCCGTCTGCATCGGGATCCCGAACATCACGTCGGCGTTGATGTTGTCAAACCCCGCCTTCCGCGCCGCCGCATACGACGCTTCAAAGTCCGACCGGCTGTGGATCCGCGACAGCGCGCGAAGCTCGCTCGCGCTCGAGCTTTGAAGCCCCATGCTCAACCGGTTCACACCGGCTTTCCGATAGCTCTTTAACGTCGCAAAGCTGATCGTCGCCGGATTCGCTTCCATCGTGAACTCAGCGTCCCGCGCCACGTGAAAGTGCCGGTGGATACCGTCAAGGATCTCGCTCATGCACTTCACCGGCAGGACCGTCGGCGTGCCGCCGCCGATGAAAACCGTGTCCACCGCATAGGCGTCCGCCGCTTTCGCGTAGTCCTCCATCTGTAATAACAGCGCGTCCGTGTAGCGCCGCATATCGCTCTCCTCGCATCCCGCCAGCGAGTAAAAATCACAGTACGCACACTTCGACTGACAGAACGGAATGTGAACGTATAACCCAAGTTTCTTCTTCGGCATCCTGAACCCTCCGAGCTTTTATGATCACGGCTTTTGCGCAGCGAAAGCCGCAGAACGAAAAGCTTGAAAACTTGTTTTCAAGCTTCTTCGTCCAGCTTCAAGACCGCCATGAACGCTTCCGGCGATACCTCTACCGAACCGAGCTGACGCATCTTCTTCTTGCCTTCCTTCTGCTTTTCCAGCAGCTTCTTCTTTCGCGTGATGTCGCCGCCGTAGCACTTCGCCAGCACGTCCTTGCGCATCGCCTTCACCGTCTCGCGCGCAATGACCTTGCCGCCGATCGCCGCCTGTACCGGCACCTCGAACAACTGACGCGGGATGTTGTCCTTTAACCGCTCGCAGATCTTCCGCGCCCGCGCATACGCCTTCTCCTCGTGAACGATGAACGACAGCGCGTCCACGATCTCGCCGTTGAGCAGAATATCCAGCTTTACCAGCTTCGACGGAACATATTCGTCGAAATCGTAGTCGAGCGACGCATAACCCTTCGACCGGCTCTTTAATGCGTCGAAAAAGTCGTAGATGATCTCGTTGAGCGGCAGCTGATAGTGCAGCTCCGCGCGGTCCGTGTCGAGATAGGTCATGTCCTTGAACTCGCCGCGGCGGTCCTGTCAAAGCTCCATCAGACCGCCGACGAAATCGGGCGGCGCGATGATGCTCGCCTTCACCAGCGGCTCGTAGGCGCATTCGATCTCGTCCGGGTTCGGATAGTTCGACGGGTTGTCGATGAAGACCGTCTCGCCGTTCTTCTTTTCGATCTTGTAAATGACGCTCGGCGCGGTCGTGATCAGGTCGAGATTGAACTCCCGTTCCAGCCGCTCCTCGATGATCTCCATGTGAAGCAGTCCCAAAAAGCCGCAGCGGAAGCCGAAGCCCAGCGCGGCAGACGTCTCCGGCTCGAACGAGAGCGCCGCGTCGTTGAGCTGCAATTTTTCGAGCGCGTCGCGCAGATCGCCGTAGCGCGCGCCGTCCGCCGGGTAAATGCCCGCGTAGACCATCGGATGCACGTCCTTGAAGCCGGGCAGAGGCTCGTCCGCCGGTTCCGACGCCAGCGTCACCGTGTCGCCCACCTTCGTCTCGCCGACCGACTTGATGCTCGCCGTCAGATAGCCGACGTCGCCCGCCGCCAGAACATCGCACGCCTGTAAGCCGAACGGCTTCATCGTGCCGACCTCCACCACGTCGAACTCCGCGCCCGTGCTCATCAGACGGATGCGGTCGCCCGCGCGCAGCGTTCCCTCCATCACGCGGATGTTGACCACCACGCCGAGATAGCTGTCGTAGTACGAGTCGAAAATGAGACAGCGGAGGGGAGCGTTCTCGTCGCCCTCCGGCGCGGGGATCTGCGCGACGATCGCGTCCAGCACCTGATCGATGTTCAGCCCGACCTTCGCCGAGATCGCCGGACAGCCCTCCGCCGGAATGCCGATGATGTCCTCGATCTCATGGCGCGTCTTCTCGATGTCCGCGCTCGCAAGGTCGATCTTGTTGACGACCGGCACGACCTCCAGCCCGCTGTCGGCCGCAAGATAGGCGTTCGCCAGCGTCTGCGCTTCCACGCCCTGCGTCGCGTCGACGATCAGAAGCGCGCCCTCGCAGGCGTTCAGCGAACGCGAGACCTCGTAGCCGAAGTCCACGTGACCGGGCGTGTCGATCAGATTCAGCTCGTACACCTCGCCGTCCGGCGCGTGATAGTCGAGCCTGACCGCGCGCGCCTTGATCGTGATGCCGCGCTCGCGTTCGAGATCCATGCTGTCAAGAAGCTGCTCCTCCATGTCGCGCACGGCGACCGTGCGCGTGTATTCGAGCAGACGGTCGGCAAGCGTCGACTTGCCGTGGTCAATGTGCGCGATGATCGAGAAATTTCTGATTTTTTTCTGTCTTTCGGATGCCATCTCTGTCGGAATTTCCTTTCTGGTGCGGTCGTTCGCCGCGGATTATTTACGGATGAGACCGAGATTTATTTTGTAGCGCAGGATCCGCAGCACCGATTCGTCGATGCGGGAAACCGGGATCTCGCCGTCCTGAACGGCTTTGACGAGCGCCTTGTACTTCACGTCGAGGTCGGACGCACAGATGAGGTCGTTCCCGGCCTCCACCGCCATGACCGCGCATTCGCCGTCCTCGGCGTACTCGCGGATCGCGTCCATGTAAAGGTCGTCGGTCATGATCAGCCCCTCAAAGCCCAGCTCCTCCCGCAGTACACGGTGGACCTCCGGCGAGAGCGACGCGGGACGCTCTGCGTCCATGCTCGTCACGATGTTGTGCGACACCATCACGATGCCGCTCCCCGCGTCAAGCCCTTCCCTGAACGGCAGAAAATCCACCGCCTCGAAAACGCCGTATGCGCGTCTGTCGACCGCGACGCCCGTGTGCGTGTCCGCGTTCGAGCCGTAGCCGGGGAAGTGCTTTAAGACCGTTCCGACCCCCGCGCCCTCGGTCGCCGAGACGAACGCCTTCACGTATTCGCAGACCGTCTCGACGCTTCCCGCCGAACGCTCGTAAATGAAGTCGTTTTCGACGTTCGACACATCGGCGACCGGCGCGAGATTCACGTTCAGCCCGACCGACTTAAAGAGCTTCGCCCGCTCCTTCGCGTCCGACTCGACAAGATCGGTTCCGCCCGACCACATCAGCTCGCGCGGCGAGAGGAACGGCGTGGCGCGGTACGCCTTGTACTTTGAAACGCGCACGACCGTGCCGCCTTCCTCGTCCGCGGCGAGCAGGAGAGGGAGGTCCGACGCGCTCTGGAGCGCATCGCAGAACGCCTTCGCTTCGGCGGGCGTGCGGCCGGAGAAGTGCGCAGCGAACAGTACGAGCCCGCCGACGTGACAGTTTTTGATCTGCGCCTTCGCCCAGTCCTCCTTCGTTTCGGCGCGGACGAAGAACATCTGCCCGACCTTTTCTTCGAGCGTCATACCCTTAAGTAATTTCTGCGCCATCGCTTCCACCGGGTCGGACGGGATGACGGGCGGGGTCGTCGTCGACGGCGCTTCGGTCGTGCCGTCGGACGTTTCGGGCGGCCGGGTCACGGGATGCGACGGCTCGTCCGGCGGGAGCGTGTCCGGCACGTCGATGCGCGTCACCGGCGGGTCGGGGACCTCCTCGGTCGAGCCGCAGGCGGCGGCCGTCAGCAGAAGAAGCGTGAAAAGAAACAGGAAAACGGGGAAAAAACGTTTGCGTGCGGTCATTGAATGGCTCCTCTCGCCCATAAGATCCACTTGGCACGGTCGAGCGGGTCGATGCCGAGACGGGGCGTCGTCTTTCCGACGCCGGGCGGACAGTCCCGATAGCCGTCGAAGCGCGGCGAAAAGCTCCCGCGTCCGCCCGAAAGCGACGCGAGCCGCACCGGGTAGCCGAGGCATTCCGCCGCGGGCAGGACGCATTCGAGCGTGAACGAGCCGTTCGCCGTCACCGGCGTGTCAAAGCTGCCGCGCATGGCGGTCACGTCGCCGATCACCTTGCCGAGACAGCTCTCGGGCGCACGGATGCGGGCGCGCAGAAGCGGTTCGAGCAGCGTCGTACCGGCTTTTGCCAGTCCATCCATCAGCGCCATCGGCGTGGCGACGAAAAAGTCGAGCGGATGCGTGTGGATCGTGTGATGCTCGCCATAGGTCAGCGTGCATTTGAAGTCCGTGACCTCCCAGCCCGAGCGTCCCTGCGGCAGACTGTCGAAGAACGACGTGCGGATGTGGGTCTGATATTTGTAAAAAAGCGTGTTGTTCGGAATTTTTCCGCCGTCGTAGGTCACGCCCGACCCGCGCGCGGTCGGTTCCAGATGGAAGCGGACGATCGCCCAGCAGGGCTTCGGCATCGTGTACGCTTCAAAGCCGTCGGCGGGATGCGTCGGCGTTTCCTTATAGATGACGGTCGGCGGCGTGAAATCCGCGTCCAGCCCGAAGCGCTCCATCAGCG
>JAZRXB010000303.1:0-3854 GCA_045600005.1 Eubacteriales bacterium
CGAAAACGGTTCGACCGCGCCGACCCGTGAGACCGTCGCCGGAGAGCGCCTTGAGGTGCTGAGAAGTGCAGACGAAACCGACGCTGACCTTTGACTGTTCCACCCCAACCGGACGGCCGTCCGGGGAAACGACGTACAGCTTTTACGGCGTGTACGCGGCGTGCCGGGACGCGGCGTGGCAGTGTCAGCTGGACTTCGGCGTGCGGAGCCTGCCGGTCAAAATGGTCGGGATCGCCCGGCTCGCCGGCATCCGCATCCTCAAAAACTCCTCGGTCGGCGAACTTCGCCCCGGAGAGCTTGGCGTGAGCATCTTCGACGGGACGAACTGGACGATCGTGTACGACGACCGGATGGACAGCCGACGCGCACGGTACGTCATCGCGCACGAATTCGGACATATTTTCCTCGGTCACGAGTACAAATACGCCGACCGGCGCTTCTCGTTCAGCCAGCGCAAGCTGAAATGCGAGCGCGAAGCGGATATGTTTGCCATGCGTCTGCTCGCTCCGGCGTGCATCCTGCACGAGTTAAAGATCATCGACGCCGCCAAGATCGCCGAGCTCTGCGAAATGCCGGACGATCTCGCCTTTCAGCGCGCCCAGCGGATGAAAACACTGGAGGAACGCGGCAGATTCTATCAGAGCGCGCTCGAAAGAAAAGTGGCGGATTCCTTCGCCGTCTGGCTCGAGAACGCCGCCCCGCCTTCCTCTCAGTGATGATAGTCCTTCATTTTCTCGGTGTAGTCGTCGAACTGCGCCCGATAGACGAGGTAGTCCGCCTCTTTCAGTCTGCCCGCGGCGTACAGCTCCTCGATGCGTGCGCCGAACCGTTTGCGCGCGTCGTGCGCGACGCTCTTGTAATTATTGGAAAGATCGATGTCGATCTCCTCGCGGAGCCGGTCAAGCTCGCGCTCGGCGGCTGAACGGAACAGCTTCATGATAAACCCCTTCCCCGCCTTCCGTGAGAAAGCGGACATGATGAGCATTCCCCCTTTTTTCAGGGAGAAAGCGGACGACGAACGTTCCCCTTTTTTTCAGAGAGAAAGCGGACGACGAACGTTACCCCTTTTTTCAGGGAGAAAGCGGACGATAACAGAATCGGGGCGCCGCACACCGTGCGGCGTCCCGACCGTTTTACTTACGGGACAAGATCCCGTTCTGTCTTGTCAAGACGCGATTATTTTCTCTTCTTGAGAACGACCAGCGCGCCGGAGGTCATAGCGAGGGTCAGAGCGGAAACGACGACGCCCATATCAGCGGTCTTTGCTGCTGCGGTGGTGGTGGTCTTAGCGGGTTCCGGAGCGGGGTTAGCTACCTTGTCGCCGGAAAGGGTGATGTAACCGAAGTTAGCGGGGGTGTTGCCGCACTTATCGGAGTCGAACATGTTACGGCCTGCTGCGACCATATCGTTGAGCATCATGTGGAAACCGACCTTCATGTCAGCGGAGATGGCTTCCTTGTAAGCCTTGATCTCGAACTCGACTGCGTAGCCGGAGCCGCCGATGGAAGCTGCGTGGTTCATCAGACCGAATGCCTTCAGGTCAGCTTCTGCGTCCTTCGTAGCGGTGTCGTAGTACTGAGCGTTGTTTTCGCAGTCGATTCTGTACTGGTCGCGGGTTCTTGCTACCTTGTTGGAGTAGTCGAAGAACAGCTCGACGGAGTCGGTCTCCCACTGCTTTTCGGTGACTTTGCCCTTCTTGATGATTTCCTTATCGGTGACGGAAACGTAAACATAGAAGGTGTCCTTGCCGTTCCAGAGGATCTTTGCTTCTGCTGCTGCGCCGGAATCGGACTTGTTGGAAGCGCTGGGGGTGTTGGTCTTGATGGTCAGACCCTTGTCATAGATGTCGTCCTTCTTGCCGTCGATGGTGATCTTTTCATCGGTAGCAGGGACTTTGCCGTAAGAGGTGCCGGCTTCGGCTGCGAAAACGCCGATCGAGGAGCAGGCAACAGTGGCAACGAGGAGGAGTGCGGTGATGAGCTTCTTCATGGTTCTTTTCTCCCTTAGATAATTTTTTGCCGGAGTTAACTTCCGACATAAGAGATTATACCACAAGCTCCCGATTTTGTCAACAGTTCATTCACATCTTGCACTTACCCCCCCTTATTTCGTATATTTGCACAGTATATCTTCGCCATTTTTGTGCATTATGCCCGACATCATGACACGATCTCACGTGTTTTCCCCTGCCCGGCAGACGGATATTGGTTTCATCCGCAAAGTTTTTTTCCTTTTCCGCACCCGCCTGACCGGCAAAAGCGACGCTGACCGCCTTATCGTCCGGTCACAGAACGGGAGCTTCCGCTCCGTGCCGTTCCGACGCCGGCTTTTCGGGGAAGCAAACGCCAAAGCGCGAATCGCAAAAGCGCGAACCGCAAAAACGCGAACCGCAAAAACGCGAACCGAAAAAACGCGAATCGCAAAAGGCGGGAGCCGCCCGAAAGCGGCTCCCGCCTGTCCGACCCGAAGCGGGACGGAGCGTTCAGTTCACAATGAACTTATTTTCTCTTTTTGAGAACGACCAGCGCGCCGGAGGTCATGGCGAGGGTCAGAGCGGAAACGACGACGCCCATATCAGCGGTCTTCGCTGCGGTCTTGGTGTCGGCAGCTGCGGGCTTCGGAGCTTCGATGGCTACCTTGTCGCCGGAAAGGGTGATGTAACCGAAGTTAGCGGGGGTGTTGCCGCACTTGTCGGAGTCGAACATATTGCGTCCTGCTGCGACCATGTCGTTGAGCATCATGTGGAAACCGACGTTCATGTTCGCGGAGATTGCTTCCTTGTAAGCCTTGATCTCGAACTCGACTGCGTAGCCATTGCCGCCGATGGAAGCTGCGTGGTTGACGAAACCGAACGCCTTCATGTCAGCGTCGGAGGTCTTCGTAGCGGTGTCGTAGTACTGCGCATTGTTTTCGCAGTCGATTCTGTACTGGTCGCGGGTTCTCGCTACCTTGTTGGAGTAGTCGAAGAAAATTTCAACGGAGTCGGTCTCCCACTGCTTTTCGGTGACTTTGCCCTTCTTGATGATCTCCTTATCGGTGACGGAAACGTAAACATAGAAGGTGTCCTTGCCGTTCCAGAGGATCTTCGCTTCTGCGGAAGCGCCGGAATCGGACTTGTTGGAAGCGTTGGGGGTGTTGGTCTTGATGGTCAGACCCTTGTCGTAGATGTCGTCCTTCTTGCCGTCGATGGTGATCTTCGCATCGGTTGCGGGAACCTTGCCGTAAGCGGTGCCCTTTTCGGATGCGGATACGCCGACAGCGGAGCAGGCGATGGTGGAAACGAGTAAGAGCGCGGTGATGAACTTCTTCATGATCTTTCTCCCATTGACTATTTATTATCGGAAATAACTTCCGACGATAAGATTATATCATAAACAAAATTATTTGTCAATCGTTTATTCACATTTGCCGCTCGTCCCACGCATTTTCGTTTATTTGTATAAACAACGCCATGTGTTTTCGTTTATTCTGACAACGATCATGAAATTTTCTCCGCTGTATAATTTTCCGTTTTCAGGCAACAATGGAAATCGGAAACAGAACCGAAGGAAAGGAAGTGTCTGTCATGCTTCGCGGCACGCAGAAAAAGATCATTATCGTAAACGAGATGCAGAACCGCTATTTCGACTCGGCGTATTTCATCCTGAAAGCCGACCTTCCGGCGAAAAGCGGAGGAGACCTGCTCGCCGAAGCGCAGCGTCTGATCGGCGAGTACACGCCGTCCGACCCGGCTTCCCGCGCGGCGGCGGGTCCGTGCGCGCTGGCGTGTCTGCCCGGCGAAAGCCCGCCCGCCGCCTTGAACGGCGAAGCGGGCGGACGGAAAAAACGCCGGTTCGACGCGCTGACGGCGTATC
>JAZRXB010000304.1:0-7131 GCA_045600005.1 Eubacteriales bacterium
CGCGCCGGTTTTTCAGCCTGACCGCGCCGGTTTTCTGTCCGTCCGCGCCGGTTTCTGCCTGTCCGCGCCGGTTTCTGCCTGTCCGCGCCGGTTTTCTGCCTGACCGCGCCGGTTTTCTGCCCGTCCGCGCCGGTTTTCTGCCTGACTGCGCCGGTTTTCTGCCTGACCGCGCCGGTTTTCAGCCGGCGCGTGTGATGCTCAGCCAGCCGTCGATCTCCGCGCCGATAAACGCGGAGCCGTCGACCCGGCGCACGCCGTCGGCAAAGCGCAGATCGCTGATCACCGTGTTCACGAACGGCAGCTCTCCGTACTCGGTGAGGGTCGCGGGCAGCGTCATCGTGCCGGAGATCGTGCAGTCCGCGAACACGAGCGAGCCGATCCGCCGCACGCCGTCGAGCAGCGTGACGTCATTCAGCTCCTGTTCGCCGTAAAACAGCCCGAAGCCGATGTTTTCAACGCCTCCCGTGACGATGATGTTCCGGATGGTCTCGCCGACGTCCTCCCACGGCGGCGCGATGCGGCGGAAGGTCGTTCCACCGGTCAGTTCGCCGAATTCGTCCATCGTGCCGGAGCCGCTCAGGACGAGCGTGCCGTCCTTTGAAAGCTCCCACGACGTGTTCCGTCCAAGCGTGCCGTAGGTCTGCTCGAAAATCGGGTAGTCCGTCGCCGCCATCGGGTATTGATGGCGGAATTCGGGCGTCTGGAACTCCTTGTCGAGCGTGTGATCCGGGAAATTCGCCGAGCATTTTAAGAAATACTGGTCTTTTCCGAGCGACGAATCCCACGTTTCGTCCACATTATAGTAATACTGTCCGAGCTTCACGATGTTCCACGCATGATCCTCGCGGTTGCCGACGCCCGTCACGATGCGGCAGTCGAACCCGCAGGCGAGCGCGAGCCGGTAGAACAGCAGCGCGTACCCCTGACAGACCGCCTTTCCTTCGACCAGCGCGGCGTAAGCGGTGTGCTTCTGCATTCCGCCCGACGAATAGTCGTACTCGATGTGATCGCGCAGATAGCTGTGGATGGCGTAGAGCTTTTCCTCATCGGTCATGCCGTCCTCGATGATCGAATCGAGCAGCGAGCTGCACAGACCGTCGAGATAATACTCCTCGGCATAGGTGTTGTAGAAATCAAACGAATAGTCGATCGTATAATAGTATACCCCGGAGACCGTGAACCCGGTCCCGCCCGCCGTGTAGCCGCTGCCGCTGTAAAAAATGTAGTCCCCTTCGGTCGGCTCGCCGGTGTGGGCGATGGCGGTTTCGTAAAGATCCTTCGCGATCTCCTCCGAATGGTAGGCCGACCGGAACATCACGCGGACCTGCGGCTCGCGCATTTTCATTTTCTCACGGAGAAGGACTACCGCTTCATCCATCGACAGATAAGACGCCACATCCGGCAGAGCGAGATACGTGCCGGACGCTTCCCTGCCCGTTACGGCAAACGGTTCCGCCGCGCAGACCGAAACGGCGAACAGGATCATGACCGCGAACGCCGCCGTCAGTCGAAAAACGATCTCCCGGATACTTTTTTTCATACGAAACTCCTTCATCAAGTCACATGAGCCGTTCGGATATTTTCTCACCTATAATGATAGCAGAAAATTCGCGCCGTGTCAAGAGAATTCGCGCATTTTTTTCGGTCTGTTGAAATAAAAAAACACGCTTCTGAAAATCAGAAGCGTGTCTGGCGGAGAAGGAGAGATTTGAACTCTCGCACCGGAAAAGCCCGGTCTACCTCCTTAGCAGGGAGGCCTCTTCGGCCGCTTGAGTACTTCTCCACAGCCGGTGAAACTGATGGCGGAGGGAGTGAGATTCGAACTCACGGCTCTTTCACAAGAGTCACTGGTTTTCAAGACCAGCTCCTTAAACCGCTCGGACATCCCTCCGAATTCGATTTGATCCCGTCAACATTGATATTATAGCACACAGGCAATCATTTGTCAAGGGGTTTTCACAAATTATTTCAGATTTGTAAGAATTTACTCCCGCCGGTCCCGTTCGGGACGGCAGAGCCGTCCCGAACGGGCTTATCATGTCAGTTCGCGTAAACGTAGACCGGGAGCGTGAGGGATGCGTCGATCTGGCGGTAAATGCCGTCCTGATGGGAGATCTCCATGCGGAACATATAGCCTCCCCTCACGTCGCCGTAGAAGGTGACGTCAAACTTCCGGATATCCTTCACATCGCCCGATGCTTTGTACGAGTAGACCGGGAAAACCTCGTCAAAGTAAAGGGTGTAATCCTGCGGCAGATTGCCGGTGACGGTGAAGGTATAGGTCTTCTGTCCGCCGACCGGGACTTCGATCGTCGTCGCATTGCAGTGGATGACGAGCGGTTCGACCGAAGCGTTCGGCTCGCGGACGCGCACGTTCAGATCGAGGAACGAGATCATGTAGCCGTTATGGTCGTGAAGCGCGATGCGGAATATCGAATTGCCGACATGACCGCCCGTAAAGAGGACCGTCGTGCTTTCCGCCGCGGTTTCGTCGCCCTCGACGAAGTAAGTGTCGGTCGGGTCGGGCATATAGGAGAAGCTGCTGCCTAACGGGATATTGCCGGTCACGGTGAAGGTGTATTCGCGCTCTTCCCCGACGATCAGGTCGATGGAGGTGTCCGTGCCGTGCAGCATCGTCAGGCTGATCGGGTATTCGTAGGCGCCGACGCTGCTGTTTGTGGCTTCGTACCGACCCGCCTGCTCAGCCGGCACGACTTCGACCGTGATCGCAAAGAACGCAGCCGTTCTGCCGGTCACGTCGATCAGCTTGACGTTGAACTTGCCCGCGCCTTCGGAAACGCCGTGGAACGTGACGGTGGTGCTTGCGGTGTGGCTGTTGTCAGGGATATAGGTGAAAACCTCTGCAGGATCGCCCTGATAGAGGTATGCGGGCACATCCGGCAGATCGCCGAGCGCGCTGAACACCACGTCGACAGAGCCGCCGACGGGGACGGTGACCGTTTTATTCACCGAGCAGACGAAATACGCTTCGTCCTCCGGTTCATACTGCTCCGTCTGCTCGTCCGGAACGACGTCGACTATGATCGCAAGGAACGCGGCCGCTTTTCCGGTCTCGTCGTACAGCGTGACGTTGAACTTGCCCGCGCCTTCGGAAACGCCGTAGAACGTGACGCTGGTATTGGAGGTGCGGCTGTTGTCTGCGGAATAGGTGAAAACCTCCGCGGGATCGCCCTGATAGCGGTAAGAGAACTCCTCCGGCAGGTCGCCGAGCACGCTGAACACCACGTCGACGGAGCCGCCGACCGGTACCGTGACCATCTCATCCACCGAGCAGACGAAATACGCTTCCTCCGCCGGTTCGTACACCGGTTCGCCCATGACGATGACCGGGACGGTGCAGGAGGCGAGGAGCTTGCCGGTAACATCGTGCAGCTCGATGGTGAAGGACGACTGACCGGGCTGTTCGGCGACGAAGATGACGGTTTTCGTGCTGTTTAAGTAGTTGTCGGGGTCAGCGGTGAAAATATCGTCATATTCGCTCATCGTGTAGTAGTAATTTTCGGGCAGAACGCCGGACGCACGGAAGGCGGCGGAGGTCTGACGGTTCCGTCCCATATCCATCACGATCTCGAAATCGGAGCATTCGAGCGTGATGTTCTGTCCCGCCGTGCCGTTCGTGCTGACGCGGATGAGAACGGAGTCGGTGAAGCCGCCCTCGAGCGTCGTGGCGGTGATCCACGCTTCGCCGGCGGAGACCGCGTTGACGTTGCCGCCCGCGTCGACCGAAGCGACGTTCTCATTCGACGAGGACCAGGTGACGCTCGTGTTCACGGCGTTCGACGGGGTGACGGTCGGAACGAGACGGACGTGTTCGCCCACGGACATATCGCGCGTGTCGGGGCTCAGCTCAACGCCCTGCACCTTCGCGGTGCCGGAAGGAACGATGACGGAGCAGGACGCGGTGAGCTTTCCGTCCGCCGTGCTGACGCGGACGATGCACTTGCCGGCCTTCTTGGCGGTGACAAGACCGTTCTGATCGACCGTGACGGTCTTCGGGTCGTCGCACGACCAGACGAGCGTGCCGTCAGGCACGGCGTTGGACGGGTTGACCGTCGCTCTCAGGTAAGCGGTCGTGCCGGGTTCGAGTTCGATAAGGGTCGGTTCGAGAAGCAGAGCGGTCGGGAGGACGCCTCTGTCGGCCGCAACATTGATCGTGGCGGAAACATGGTAGCCGCCGTCGACCGTCGTGACCGTGACGTAAGCCTTGCCGGGCTTCAGCGCGGTGACGACGCCGTACTGATCGACGCTCACCACGTCAGGACGGTCGACCGTCCAGACGACGAGCCGGTTTTCGGCGTTCGCGGGGCGCACCTCGGCTCTGATCTGGATCATATCGCCGACATACGTGTCGTAGAGCGTCTTGTCGATGACGACCGCGTTGACCGCGACCTTCGCGGGATCGACGTTGACCGTGCAGGAGATCGAGAATTTTCCGTCGGCAGTCGCGGCGGTGACGTAAGCCTTGCCCGCCTTTTTCGCGGTGACGACGCCGTATCCATCGACCGAGGCGACGTCGGGCTTATCGCTCGTCCAGACGACGGTCGGGTCCTCGACGTTGGCAGGTCTGACCTCGGCGCTCAGCTGGAAGATCTCGCCCTCGGTCAGGGTGATGAGCGTGCGGTCGATCACGACGGCGGTGGGCGCGACGTAGGACGAAACGACGTTGACCGTCGCCGAGACCGTCAGGTTTTCCGCGGAGGCGGTGATGAGGGCCTTCCCCGCCTTCTTCGCCGTGATCACGCCGTTTTCATCGACGTCGGCGATCGACGAGTCGTCGCTCCAGTAGCTGATCTGCGGATTGGTTGCGTTTTCGGGATCGATCGAAGCGGTGATCCGCGTCGTCTCGCCCTCTTTGAGGTTGATGAGCGTGCGGTCGAGCGTGATGCTGCGGACCGGGACGTAGGCTTCGCCGACGTTGACCGTGCAGACGATGCTCATGCCGTTGTCGAGCGCCGAGGCGGTGATATAGGCCTTGCCCGGATTCTTCGCGGTGATCATGCCGTCCGCGTTCACACCGGCGATGTTCGCGTCGCTGGACGTGAAGACGACCGCCTTATTGTCGGCGTTCGCGGGACGCACCTCGGCGTTCAGCAGGAACGTGCTGCCGACGTTCAGATAAATGAGCGTGTCTTCCAGAACGATCGAAGTGACCGGCACCCTGCCGTCCGTCACGTTGACCGTGCAGGAAACGCTGAAGCCGCCGTCAAGCGTCGTGACGGTGACGTAGGCTTTGCCGGGAGCCTTTGCGGTGACAACGCCGTCCGCGCTGACCGACGCGACCGACGCATCGGAGACCGCGAATGCGACGCTCTGATCCGAAGCGTCAGCAGGTCTGACGACCGCGTTCAGCTTCGCCGTGTCGCCGACCGTGAGGTTGAGCAGCGTGCGGTCGAGCGTGACCGACGTGACCGCGACGGGAGGCTCGGCGACCTTTAAGGTGCAGGACGAACGGATCTTTCCGTCCTTCGCGGTCGCCGTGATGCGGACCGTGCCGGGCTTTTTCGCCGTGACGGCGCCGCTGACGCTGACGGTTGCGATAGACGTGTCGCTGCTCTGCCATGTGAGCTTCGCATCGTCCGCGTTGACGGGGTTGACCGCGGTGTTCAGCTGTATACGCGCGCCGATGGGAAGCGTCACGGAATCCTGTTCGATGTCGATGTCGACCGCATCGATCGGGTCGTCGATGACGGTGACGAGACAGGTCGCAAAGCATCCGCCCGCGTCGTCGTAGGCGGCGACCATCGTCGTGCCGCATTTCAGACCGGTGATGAGCGCGTCGTCGTTTTCCGCTTCGAGCGAAATGACCGACGTGTCGCTGACGATCCACGACAGGTGCGCGGCTCTGGTCGGAATGTAAGCCGACAGATGCTCGGACTCACCGAGACGGAGGATGATCACGCCCGCGTCAAGGTTCATCCCCTCGTTCACGACCGGATAGAACGCCTCGGAGGGAGCAGACTTTTGGTAGATGCTGACCTCCGGTTCCGGGACCGGAATCGCGCTGACGCTGACCGCCGTCCTGTATTCGGGCGTGTTCGTCGGGTCGGGATTGGCGGTTGTGTAATTGATGAAGGACACGAATGCAGCGTTTGCGTTAAGAAGGAACGGAACGGCCGAACCGCCCTGCGACGGGTCTTTGTCCGTGCCGCCCGCCGGATCGTTCGACGGAGAGGTCGTCGTTGAGCCGACTGTGCCGTTGTCCGTGCCGTCCGCCGGATCGTTCGATGAAGACCCCGGCGTGATGCCCGGAAATAACATACCGGGCGTTTTTACGTTGCCCGCCGCCGACACGCTCAGCGCGCTCAGCGAGGAGATCGTCATTCCCACGGCAAGGAAAAGGGAAACTGCCAGTTTCAAAGCTGATTTTTTCAAGACTCTGCACCCCTTTTTTTGAAATACGGTAAAAACCGTTTGATTCGGTTGAAGGAAACAATCCCACATAAATATTATACTATGATTTCCGGCCGTCTGTCAAGAGTTTTCGTGCATTTTTTTGGTTTTTCCGCGCTGATTTGCCGTCAGATCAGACCGTTTCGTCAGGATAAAAGACGGCAGACCCCGGAGAGGTCCGCCCCATTTCAGCCATCGTTTTCTTTTGCCTTGATCGTTTTGCAGGAAGCGATCAGCATGACGCGGATCGAAGTACACTGTTCGTTCAGAGTTCTGTATGTCAAATCGTCGATATAGTCTGTGCGGTACAGAAGCCCGAGCCAATAACCCGTTTCGCTTGGCGAAGCCAATATCATTTGCCCGCAAGGGCAAACATCATTCAAAAAACGAAACGCACATTTGCCTTCCGGCAAATGTGCGTTTTTTACATGTCTAACAACGACCAAACGTCGTTTATTGCCCAAGACATAATCGTCACTCTATAGGTTTCGGATTGTTGGACAAAGGGTTTCCGTTTTCATCTCTGTTGATCGGGATAGCTTTCAATTTGAAACGAATATTTCCATACGGGCAAGAAACATCCATTTCGTATTTGTCTTTTGCTCCTCTGTATGTAAAGTCACCGCCACAACGAATCACTTCACACCAGGTATAAATTTCAGACATAACCTTGGGACACAATCCCGCAGGACATTCATATGAGAATACAAACGTGTCTCC
>JAZRXB010000305.1:0-19920 GCA_045600005.1 Eubacteriales bacterium
CGCCTCGGCTCGCCTTAGAGGAAGTCACCCCCTGCGACCTGCCGATCCTTCGCACCGTTCTGCCGTCGAGACGCCTGATCGGTTCGGACTACGGCGGAAAGCTCATCTCGCACGCGTTCAAGAAGCCGAACGGCTCGTATGCCTTTGCGTACTGGTACCCGTCCGAGCTGATGACGACCGACTTCGAGTCGACGATCAGCTTCCGCGCGACGAACGTCCCCGGCGAGCCGAAGCTCGTCGACCTTCTGACCGGCGACGTCTATGAGATCCCGGAAAGCATGATCGAAAAGACCGGACGCTCCGCCAGAACGATCAAGAACATCCCCGTCACCGACTATCCGCTGCTGCTCACCTTCGGCGGGTTCGCGGATATCATGTAAAATAACTCGATCGTAAAACTTCGTTTTACGATCGGTACTCGCCCTTATCGCCGCCGGCAAAACAAAGTTTTGACGGCTTCCCTCGGCGCGAGGGCTCGCCTTAGAGGTGTTATTATAACATTTGTCATCTTAAAGCATTAAGCAATCGACTAAAAAACAAGGAGAAACATCATGGCAGATTATTATCAGCTCGAACAGATAAAGGAGATCGGCAGAGTCACGCCGAAAAAATCGCTCGATATCAAAAAGTCGAAGCTCGGCATCGGCTTTGAAAAGCTCGACCGCAACGTGTTCGATCCCGAAAAGGCTTACGACAAGCTCGACAAGGTGGGCGTAAAGTGGGTGCGCATCCAGTCCGGCTGGCAGAGGACCGAAAAGGTCAAGGGAGTCTACGATTTTGAATGGCTCGACAAGGTGGTCGACAACCTGCTGGCGCGCGGTATGCAGCCGTGGATCTGTCTCTGCTACGGCAACGAGCTGTATAACGAGGAAGGCAAAGAGGTCTTCGGTTCGGTCGGCATCGCGCCGATCTTCAACGACGAGCAGAAGAACGGCTGGGCGAACTATGTAAAGGCGATCGTGAAGCACTTCGCCGGACGCATCACGCACTGGGAGCTCTGGAACGAAGCCGACGGCAAGCACTGCTGGAAGCACGGCGTCAGCGCGACCGAATACGGTCAGTTCTGCTGCGCGACGGCAGACGCCATCCGCGAGGTCTCGGACGATGCGTTCATCATCGGCGGCGCGGTCTGCTCGCCCGCAAACCTGAACTTCATCAACGGAGCGCTCGCCGCCGGCATGGGCGCGAAGATCGACGCCTTCAGCTTCCACGAGTACACGGCGGACGAATCGAGACTGTTCGAGCACGTCCCGGCGCTCCGCGCGCTCTGCCATATGTACAACCCGGACATGAAGATCATTCAGGGCGAATCGGGTTCGCAGTCGAGAAGCGACGGCAACGGCGCGCTCCGCGGCGGCGCATGGACGCCTGAGCGTCAGGCAAAGCAGTGCCTGCGCCACGCGATCGCGGACCTCATCAACGAAGTCGAATTCACGTCCTACTTCTCCTGCATGGACATGATCGAAGCGCTGAACGGCAGGGTCGGCGACGTGGCAAGCTATCTGGACTACGGTTACTTCGGCATCCTCGGCGCGGACTTCGACGAGAACGGCTTTGCGTCGGGCGAATACACGCCGAAGCCTTCCTACTACGCTTATCAGAATGTCTGCTCGATCTTCGCGGAGGAAGTCGCCCCCTGCGATCTGCCGATCCTGCGCGCCGTTCTGCCGTCGAGACGCCTGATCGGTTCGGACTACGGCGGAAAGCTCATCTCGCACGCATTCAAGAAGCCGAACGGCTCCTTCGCATTCGCATACTGGAACTCCACCGAGCTTCTTTCGACCGATTTTGAATCGACCGTTTCCTTCAAGGCGTTCAATATTCCGGGCGAGATCCATCTGGTCGACCTGTTATCCGGCAAGATCTATGAGATCCCCGAAGCGATGATCGAAACAAGCGGCGACCCGAAGCTCAGGATGTTCACGATCAAGAACATCCCCGTCACCGATTACCCGCTTCTTCTCACCTTCGGCAATTTCGCCGACTGACATACAAAAAGTCCCGCGCGGTTCTGCTCCGGCAGAACCGCGCGGGACTGATTATTCTGCCATAATTCCGGGAATAATCGGGAAGGATTACTGTGCAGTCTGCTGAAAACGCATTTCCGCGCAGAAATGATTTGAAAAAAGCGCTTTCCTGTGTTATAATGGTATAAAATCTCATATCTTGGGAGCAGAATCATGAAAATTCCATTTGTCACCAAAGAAAAGATCGAAGAGATCGCAAAGACCTATCCCACGCCCTTCCACATCTACGACGAAGCCGGCATCCGCGCCCGCGCACGTGCGCTCAACGCCGCTTTCTCGTGGAACAAGGGCTTCCGCGAGTATTTTGCCGTCAAGGCGACGCCGAATCCCGTGATCCTCGACATTCTGCGCGAGGAACACTGCGGCGCGGACTGCTCGTCGCTGACCGAGCTGATGATGAGCGACGCGGTCGGACTTTCGGGCGACGAGATCATGTTCTCGTCCAACGCGACTCCCGCCGAGGATTTCGTCGAAGCCCGCCGTCTCGGCGCGATCATCAACCTCGACGATTTCACGCACATCGAGTTCCTCGAAAAGGTCACGGGTTCTCTGCCCGACACGCTCTGCTGCCGCTACAATCCCGGCGGAGATTTCCGCATCAGCACGCAGATCATGGGCAGCCCGAGTGAAGCCAAGTACGGCATGACGCCCGATCAGATCCTCGAAGCCTACCGCATCCTCAAGGCGAAGGGCGTGAAGCGCTTCGGCATCCACGCTTTCCTGTCGAGCAACAATACGAACAACGAATACTATCCGACCCTTGCCCGCGAGCTGTTCCGGATGGCGGTCCGCATTAAAGAGGAGACCGGCGTATCGCTGTCCTTCATCAACCTGTCGGGCGGCGTGGGCATCCCCTATCTGCCGGACGCGGAGCCTGCCGACGTCGCGGTCATCGGCGCGGGCGTGAAGAAGGTCTACGACGAGATCCTCGTTCCCGCCGGACTCGGAGACGTCTCCCTGTTCACCGAGCTGGGACGCTGGATGCTCGGTCCCAACGGTCTTCTGATCACGAAGGCGATCCACGAAAAGCACATTTACAAGGAATATATCGGCTGTGACGCCTGCGCTGCGAACCTGATGCGTCCCGCCATCTACGGCGCTTACCATCACATCACCGTGCTGGGCAAGGAGAACGCGCCCGCCGATCACCTGTACGACGTGACGGGCGGTCTGTGCGAGAACTGCGACAAGTTCGCCGTTGACCGCACACTGCCGAAGATCGACATCGGCGATTATCTCGCCATCCATGATTCCGGCGCTCACGGCTTCTCGATGGGCTACAACTACAACGGCAAGCTGCGTTCCGCCGAGCTGCTGCTCTGCGAGGACGGTTCCGTGAAGCTCATCCGCCGCGCCGAAACGCCCGCCGACTATTTCTCGACGCTCTCGGTCACAAAATATTTCAAATAAAATTATGTAAAATATGCCCCGGACGGTTGAAAAAACCGTCCGGGTGTGATATAATGAAACCGTAACCCCTGAAAAGGGATGAAAGTTGAATTCTTTGAAACATGGAGGATACATAAAATGGCACTTCCGGTAGCAGTACAGCTTTATTCCATCCGCGACGAAGTTGCGAAGGACATGAAGGCGGCTCTCATCAAGGTCAAGGAAATGGGCTACGAGGGCGTAGAATTCGCAGGTCTGTTCGGCAACAAGCCGGCTGACATCAAGGCTATGTGCGCCGAGATCGGTCTGAACCCGATTTCCGCTCATGTGCCGATCAACGACATGGTAGCGAACCCCGCTCTGCTGAACGACTACGCCGAGATCGGCTGCAAGTTCGTCGTTGTTCCTTACGTCAACGAGGACAGACGCCCCGGTCACGAGAACTTCGCTCAGACGATGGAAGACATGAAGATGCTCGGCGCGAAGGCGAAGGAGCTCGGCATGACCCTTCTGTATCACAACCACGACTTCGAGTTCGTGAAGATCGACGGCGTATACGGCCTCGACCTCATCTATCAGACCGTTCCGGCTGATCTCCTTCAGACCGAGATCGACACCTGCTGGGCAAACGTCGGCGGCGAAAATCCGTCGAAGTACGTCCTCAAGTACACCGGCCGCGCTCCGGTCGTCCACCTCAAGGACTTCGCAGGCGAAAAGTCCGACGATATGTATGAGCTGATCGGCATCGCCAAGAAGGCTCCCACCCGTCCGTCGAACTTCGAGTTCCGTCCGGTCGGCTTCGGCAACCAGAACATCCCGGATATCCTGAAGGCTTCCGTCGAAGCAGGCGCAGGCTGGGTCGTCGTTGAGCAGGATCAGCCCTCGATGGGCAAGACGCCGCTCGAGTGCGTCAAGCTCGCGCGCGACTACCTCAAGCTCCTCGGCTGGTAACGCCCGGATCCGTCAGCGGTTAGCTGAATAGTAATGCAGCGAGCCTTTCCGCGCGGCGGAAAGGCTCGCTTTCTTTGGAGAGACATCATGGCAGAAAAATTCACCGGCGTCCTGCTCTGTTCCGATTTCGACGGTACGATCTGCCCGGACGGAAAGAACATTTCGCCGGAAAATCTCGCCGCGCTGCGGTATTTTGAGGAAAACGGCGGACTGTTCACGATGGCGTCGGGACGTTATCCGTCGCATTTCCTGTCGACGAATCCGCCCATGCCGATCAATACCTATGCGATCTGCGTCAACGGCAATCTGGTGTGGGACCTCGCCGGGAACCGGGAGATGTGGTCAAGCCCGATCCCGGACGACAAGGTGCGCGAGGTGGTGCATTACCTGTGCGCCGAGCTGCCCCTCTGGGACAGCCTTCACGTCTGCGCCGCGACCGACGGCTCGATCATGAAGCGCGGCGATTCGGAGGAGGAATTCTTCGCTCGCATCTTCGGGGACGAAAAGCTGCATCCGGCGTTAAAGATCATGGCGGTGAAGCACGGCGGCATCACGCCTGACTTCCGTCTGCCGTTCGAGGCGCGCTTCCCGGAGCTTCCGTTCTGCATGAGCTGGAGCGAAGGGATCGAACTGAATATGCCGTCCGGCGGCAAGGGAAACGGCGCGAGGGCGCTCCGTGAGCTGCTCGGCGGACGGGACGTGATCCACACGGTCGTCGGCGCCGGCGATTTTGAAAACGATCTGACGCTGATCGAATACGCCGATATCGGCTACGCGGTCGGAAACGCCGCCGACGCGATCAAAGCGCGCGCCGACCGCGTGACCCGCGCCTGCCGTGAACACGCGATCGCCGCGATCATCGAAGACCTTGACCGGGAATTCTGACCGGTTATACAGGGAGCCGCTCATGGTTTCATAGACTCTCAATACTGAAAAGAGGACTGTTACGAGATGAAAAACGAACTCTATTTCTATCTTGCGCTTCCGTCCGTATTCTGCGTCGGCAAAAAGACGCCGATCACCGTGAAACCCCTTGACAGCCGCTATGCGTTCAAAACCGACGGCGCGTACACCGTTCAGGTCCTGCCGCTGACCCGCAACCGCATGAAGCTCGATCTGCCCGCGATGACGGCGCTTCCCGAAGTGAAGGACGGCTGTCTGTACTTTGACTGGACGTTCGACGCGGAGGAGGAATATTTCCTGCGCATTTTCAGCGGAGAGCAGCGTCTGACGCAGCTCTCGGTCTACGCGCTGAACGCCGATCTGTACGCGCTCCGTCCGCTCAAGGGCGACACGCACGTCCATTCCTGCCGTTCGGACGGACGCGAGACGCCCGAAGTCGTCGCCGCGAACTACCGCGCCGCCGGCTTTGATTTCATGGCGCTGACCGATCACCGCAGATTCGAGCCGTCGCTCGAAGCCATCGCCGCTTATGCCGACGTGAAGCTCGGCATGACGCAGATGACCGGCGAGGAGGTCCACTCCCCGAAGACCTATCTGCACATCGTCCACTTCGGCGGACAGTACAGCGTCAATCAGATCTTCCGCGACGACGAGGATGCATTCCTCCGCGACGTCAGCTGGATCATGCGCACGGCGAAGATCCCGTTTGAGGACGAGGACACCCGCTATGTCTATGCGTCCGCGCTCTGGTGCGTCGAGCAGATCCGAAAAGCGGGCGGCGTGGCGATCCTGCCGCATCCGCACTGGATCTCCAACGTGTTCAACGTGCCGGACGAGCTGACGAAGGCGTTCTTCCTTGACGACGTGTTCGACGCCTTCGAGCTGATCGGCGGTCAGTCGGCGCATGAGAACAACTTCCAGACGCAGCTTTACTATGCGATGCGCGAGGAATATATGGAGAAGCGCGGCAAGCGGATGGCTCTGCCGGTGCTGGGCGCATCCGATTCGCACGGCACGATCAACGCGGGCTGGTTCAACCGGAAATATTCGGTGGTCTTCGCCGCCGACCGGCAGCCGGAGAGCATTCTGTCCGCCATCCGCGCCGGTCTGAGCTGCGCGGTCGAGGTCTACGAGGATTCGTCGAACTACACGGTCCACGGACCCTACCGCCTGTCGCGCTACGCGCGTTTCTTATGCGAGAACTACTTCCCGCGCACGCAGAAGCTCTGCGAGCCGGACGGCGCGCTGATGCGCGAGTACCGGCTCGGACTGGAGGGCGCTGCGGAAACGCTCTACGCCCGCCGGAATGTGACCGACCGGTTCAGCGCACAGTATTTCGGAAGATAACGACCTGCCATGAAAAGCCGCGCGGCGTGGAGCCGCGCGGCTTTTTTCTGTAAAATCGGATGAATTTACCGCATCCCTGCGCAAATATTCACGAAATGTCCCTTGATATCCGCACAAAAAGCTGATATAATATATTCCGTATGCAAATGTCGGGTAAAGAGAGGGGACAGCGTGTCATGACGGTGCGGATCAACGAAAATTTCGACGGAAAGACCGTCAAGGACTGGCTCTATCAGAACGGCGTTTCACGCGGCATGATCACGAGGCTGAAAAAGCTGGACGACGGGATCCTGCTCAACGGCGAACACGTCACCGTCCGGCATATGCTTGCGGCGGGAGATATGCTGACGCTCTCCGACGGGGACCGTCCCGACGAGGTGAACGAGATGCTCGTGCCGACGCCGATGCCGCTCGACATCCTGTATGAGGACGACCGCATGATCGCCGTCTCCAAGCCGCCCATGCTCCCGACCCACCCTTCGCTCGGTCATCCCGACGGCACGCTTGCCAACGGTCTGTGCGCCTATTTCGCCGAAAAGGGAACGCCCTTCGTCTTCCGCGCCGTGAACCGGCTCGACCGGAACACCAGCGGCGTCGTGCTGGCGGCAAAGGACCGGCGGACTTCGGCGGAGCTGACCGCGCTGATGCAGGCGGGCGGCTTTCATAAGACCTACCTCGCCGTTCTGAACGGAACGCCCGACCCGCTTTCGGGAACGATCGAGACATACATCCGCCGCCGTACCGAAAGTCTGATGCTTCGCGAGGTCTGTGCGCCCGAAGCGGATGACGCGCAGCTTGCCGTCACCGGTTACGAAACGCTGTTCACGAACGGGCGCGTGTCGCTCGTGCGGGCGCGGCTTTTCACCGGGCGCACGCATCAACTCCGCGTCCATTTTGCGCATATCGGCTGTCCCATCGTCGGAGACGGACTTTACGGGACCGCCGAAACCGTTCCGTCGGACGCCGACCGGCTGATTCCGCGTCAGGCGCTCCACGCGCTGTCGCTCACCGTTGATTTCCCGGAGGGAACGCTGACGTTCGCCGCACCGCTCCCCGACGATCTCATGCGGCTGCTCGAAGGCGTCGGCGTGCCGGAGGAGACCATCCGGACGGCGGGAAAGACCTGACCGGTGTTATCCCCGGTCAGAAGTCTGTATTCCGCGGCTTTCATATATTGCAATTCCGAAGAGAAGGAATGATCATAACCTATGGAAAAAATCAAAGCAGTTATCCGAAAATATTTCCCCGTTCCGGCGCGCGTGCCGTATCTGTGCGCCGTTCTGTGCGCCGTGATCCATGTCGTCTCCGAGCTGTCCGCGCCGTTTTCCGATTTCTTCAACCGCCGGATCAGTACGCTGTTCCGCGGGCTGAACGCACTCGTGACCTGCTTCGTCCCGTTTTCACTGGCGGAAGGGCTGATCATCAGTCTGCCGATGCTGTTCGTCACGGTGCTGGTCATCTGTGTGAAGAAGACGAACCGGTCGGCGGAGGAAGGGATACGGTTTGTCGCTTCGCTTGGTTCGGTGGTGGCGCTTCTCTATTCGATGTTCGTCGTGACGACCATCGTCGCGTACAACGGCTCGCCGCTTTCCGACAAGCTGGGGCTGAAACAGAAGCCGGTGACAGCCGACGAGCTGTCCGCCACGGCACAGTATATGATCGAACAGCTCGATGAGACGCTGAACGACGTGGATTTCCGCTACGGCGGCAGCTCGGTCATGCCCTATTCGCTCGGCGAGATGAATCGGAAGCTGCTTGACGCCTACGATAAGCTGGCGGACGAATACGATTTCATCCCGCGCCTGTATTCCCGTGTCAAGCCGATCTGTCTGTCGGAGCCGATGACCTACACGCATATGTCGGGAATGTACACCTTCTATACCGGAGAGGCGAATCTGAACATCAATTTCCCGGACTATAATCTTCCCTTCACGGCTGCGCACGAGCTGGCGCATCAGCGCGGTTTTCTGCCTGAGAACGAAGCGAATTTCATCGCGTTTCTCGTCTGCGCCGCGTCGGACGACCCCTACATCCGGTACAGCGGTTATCTGAACATGGTCGAGTATCTCGATTCCGCGCTGTCAAAGGAAAACTATGAGAAATTCGCGGAGGTCTATCAGTCGCTCGATATCCGGGTGAAGTATGAAATGCGCGCCTACAACGAATTCTTCGAGAAATACCGCGAAAACAGGGCGGCGGATATCAGCTCGAAGGTCAACGATACCTACCTCAAGGTGCAGGGACTGGAGGAAGGCGAAAAGAGCTACGGCATGGTCGTCGATCTCGCCGTCGCCTACGCCGCGTCGCTGAACAAAGCCGCAGACTGAAAACCTGCCGCCTGTCTGAGATCCAATAGTCGATTGTAAAACTTCGTTTTACAATCGGTACTCGCGCTTATCGCTGCCGGCAAAACTTGTTTTGACGGCTCTCCCCATAATATCGGCGCGAGGGCTCGCCTTAGAGGTGCTTTTATGATAACGTCTGTCATCTCAAAGCATTAAACAATCGGCTGTGAGATCCAAAGAAAGGAACGTCGGAACCAATGAAAAACAGCTCCCGTCTCTGCCGCGTGCTGAGCGCGGTCGTCTGCATCTGCGTCATGCTTGGCGTGGCGCTTCTCACGCGCATCGAGCTGCACGGCGCGGTGACGTCCGGAAATCTGCTGTATTTCAACGACCGCGCGTGGCCGCGTGAAAGCTGGCAGCCGATCGAAGTGGTCAACAACCGTGTGCGCTATATTCCCGTGACCGTGTTCGCCCAGTTCGCCGACTGCGACGTGCTGGTCAACGAAAAAATGCAAACGCTGCTTGTCCGAAACGGCGAATGGTGGATCTCCTTCGACCTGTCCACCGATTTCGCCATGCTTCAGGACAAGACGAGGATGTACATCAAAACCTATGAATTCCACGATGAACGCTATGTACCCGCCGAGGCGGTCTGCGAATACGTTCATCTCTACTATGAGTCGATGGTCAGCCCCGTTACCGGCGAGACTGCCATACGCATCATGGACGGCAATCAGAAATATACCTTCGAGCAGCTTCTGACGCTGCGTTATCCGGGCTTTCTGACGACTGAGACTACGCCGCCCGTCACCGATCCGCCGACTTCTCCGCCTGACACCGAGACTTCTCCGCCCGATACGCTGCCTCCCGATACCGAGCCGCCGTATACCGATACCGGTACGCCGATCATTACGACGGCGTCTCCGCCGGTCCTGACCGACCGGACGGTCTATCTGACCATTGAAGACTGTCCCGGCGACTATACGGGCGATATTCTCGCGGTACTGGAGGAATACGGCTTCAAAGCGACCTTTTTCGTCGTCGGAAACGCGGCGGAGAATCATCTGCCGCTGCTGTCGTCGATCTCAGCGCGCGGACACGCCGTCGCGCTGCACACCATGTCGCACGATCCCGCGCTTCTGACCGATCCGGCCGAGCTGCTTGCCGAGCTGCGCGAGGAAAGCGGACTGCTCGCCCGCACGCTGCGGCTCAGCACGCATATCTGGCGTGCGCCGGAAGGCTCGGCTTCTCTGGAATGGTTCGACTGGGACGTATGGTACGAGCTGGACTGTCAGGGCTACGTCATGTGGGATTACAACGTCGACGTTCCCTCAGAGGGTCCCGCCGAAGAAGCCGCCGAAGCGGCGATCACGGGCATCTGGGAGAACGAAACGCCGGTGCTTCGCTTTAAGGAAAACGAATCGACCGCCGAGGCGCTGTCGTATGTGCTGGCGTTCCTGGATGAAAACCGGAAGGTCTGCGATGTGCGCACGATCTCTCCCGCATTCGGGGGATTCAATTTCATCACTTAACGGAAAGGACACTCATCATGCCTGAAAACGTGAAGAAGCGCGTTCTCGTCGTGGAGGACGAAAAGAATATTGCCATGCTCCTTGCCTACAACCTCATGCAGGCGGGATATGCCTACGATGTCGCCTACGACGGCGAGGAGGGACTGCGCAAGGCGCTGACCGGCGCCTTCGACCTGATCCTGCTCGACCTGATGCTGCCCAAGATGGACGGCTTCGAGGTCTGCCGCCGCATCCGGAAAAAACTGTCTACGCCGATCATCATCGCCACCGCGCGTGTCGAGGAGGTCGACAAGATCATGGGACTCGACATCGGCGCGGACGATTACGTTACCAAGCCCTTCCCGATGAAGGAGCTGATGGCGCGCGTCAAGGCGAACATCCGCCGCTTCTCCGGTGAAGTGATGAACAACGAGCCGGAGCGCGGTGCGGAACAGATCGTCATCCGCGGACTGGTCATCGACCCGGCGAGGTTTACCGTTATGCGGGACGGCGAGCCGGTCGAGCTGACCAAAAAAGAATACGAGCTGCTTCTCTTCATGGCGAAGAATCAGGGCACGATCTATTCCCGCGAACAGTTATTAGAGGAAGTATGGGGCTATGAGGGCTTCTACGGCGATACGTCGAGCGTCGACGTGACCGTCAGCCGCCTGCGCGCCAAGCTCGAACGCGATACCGGCAAGCCGGAGTATCTGTTCACGAAGCGCGGCATGGGGTATTATATCCGGTAATCATGTACAACAGCCTGTACTTCAAAATCATTCTGATCCTCGTGCTGTTCATGGTCACGGTCATGTGCGTCATCGGCACGATCCTCATCAACAGCGTCAACAGCTTCTACATGGACGAGTTCACCGATCAGATGAAACAGAGCTTCGCGCCGGACGGACAGCTGACCGCCGAGCTGAAGGACGCTCTGTCCGGGACGGATTCAGCCGGCGAGCAGCACAAGATCCTCGATTCTTACAGCGGCATCCTCGGCATTGACGAATACCGCAATTTCTTCATTCTTGACGACAGCGGGAGCTTTGTCGAAGGCTCCGACCGCGAGCTGGGACGTCAGCTCCAGAAGACGCCGAACCTGATCGGCGCCATGCGCGGCACGCCGATAAATACGCAGCCGCTCGGCTCGCAGTTCGCCGATTACGCGCTCCGCATCGAAAACGGTCAGAAGAGCTGCATCATCTACGTCAAGGATACGATGGAGGAAATGCAGCGCTTCACCTGGATGCTGTTCTCGATCATTTTGCAGGCGCTGATGTTCGGACTGATCTTCGCGGTCGTGCTGGCGTTTTTCCTGTCCAAGGCGATCACGTCGCCGATCCAGAGCCTGACCCGCGGCGCGAAGCTCGTTGCGGCGGGAGAATTCTCGCATGAGATCGACGTGCGTTCCCACGACGAGATCGGTACGCTGACCGATACGTTCAATTACATGAAGCGGACGCTGAAAAGCACACTGGAGGAGGTCTCCGGCGAGCATCAGAAGCTCGAAACGATGTTTACCTATCTGCGCGACGGCGTAGTCGCCTTCACGGAGGACGGCAGCGTGCTGCATATCAACGACAGCCTGAAAAACCTGCTGGGCGCGAAATACGACGAGTCATTCAGCCTGCCGCGTCTGCTCGAGCTGTTCTCCATCGAAGACGACGGCGATTTCCGTGCGAAATGCGCAGCCGGTCAGTCGGAAAACGGCTACGGCATCAGCGATATCATGTTCGACGGGCGGGTGCTGGACGTCAACTTCGGCATCATCCGCTATACGGCGGAGAACGCTTCGCATGACGGCGTGCTGGCGGTCATCCACGACGAGACGGGACGCTATGAGCTTGACAAGTCCCGCCGCGAATTCGTCGCCAACGTGTCTCACGAAATGCGCACGCCGCTGACCAGCATCAAGGGCGCGTGCGAGACGATCCTGAACGACCCCGATATGGAGTCCGATATGGAGGACTTTTTCCTGCATATGGCGGTGGATGAATGCGACCGCATGACGCGCATCGTGTCCGATCTGCTCGTGCTGTCGAGACTGGACAACAAGCGCACACAGTGGCATATCGTGTCCTGCGACCCCGACCGCGAGCTGACCCGTCTGTGCGAGATCATGAAGGTCGACGCGGACGCGCACGGTCATACGCTCACCTACACGGCGAAGCGTCCGCTCCCGCAGATCACGGCGGACAAGGAAAGGATCGAGCAGGTGCTGATCAACGTGGTGTCCAACGCGCTGAAATACACGCCGGATGGCGGAAAAATCGAACTGACCGCCGATATTTTCACGGAGAACGGCAAAACGGCGGGCGTCGAGGTCACGGTGCGGGACAACGGCATCGGCATCCCGGAGGAGGATATCCCGCATCTGTTCGAGCGCTTTTACCGCGTCGAAAAATCCCGCACGTCCGAGACCGGCGGAACGGGACTGGGACTTGCCATCGCCAAGGAGATCATCGAGGCGCACGGCGGTTCCATCACCGTCGAAAGCGCATTCGGCGCGGGAACGGCGGTCACGGTCCGGCTTCCGCTGGAAACCAGACTGAAAACGGTCGCATGAGCGTGCCGAAACCGGCGGATCATACGGCGGCGCGCGGAATGCGTGAGAGGGCAGACTTCCATGATGAAAGAAAAAAAACATAAAAAGCAGACGGGCTTTGAGACGTTTCAGATGGTCCTGCTGGTTCTGCTGACGCTGACGCTTGTCGTTCAGGTGGTGGTCTATGTCGGCGGAACGCATATTTACGAGCGGATGACCGGGACCGACGAGGCGGTCAGCTTCGAGCGTCTGTGGAGCGTGCAGAACAATGCGCAGACCGGCTTTGACAGCGAACGGCTGCTGCCGGAGCTGGTCGGCTACAAGCTGACCGGGCAGAAGGCGAAGGGCAGCATCGGCGACCGCGAGGCGATCCGGGAACTGTACGGGCTGGTGAAGCCCTGTCTCACGGAGCTGTTCGGCTCGTCCGCGATCTGCGAGCGCCTGACGGCGGAAACCGGAGAGGAGCTTTTCCTGAACGCCGCGTCGGGCGAGGAATTCGTATATCTGCGCTATCATGTGCCGACGCTGTATCAGCTCATTTTTGCCTATGCGTCCGATAAGCTGGCGATGGATATGAGCGACGTCGCGTCCTGGAAGGAACCTCCGGCGGACGGAGACGACGGCGCGTACATCCGGGAGCTGTTCATCGTCCCGGAACGCGACCCGGCTGCGCACCGGTATATGGCGGTCGCGTCGGACGGGGACGGGAACTACTTCCTGTTCTGTCAGAGCGAGGAGATCGTCCGGTCGGATTTCTATATTTCCAAGCTCGACGCGGGAGGACAGAGCATCAGTATGTCTACGTTCGCATTTGCGGCGGACAGCGGCGAGACGCGCCTGAAACCGACCTTCCCGCTGTTTGAGGGCGACCTTCTGTGCGAGGTGCTGACCTGCGGGAACGTCGGCTTTGGACCCGCTCAGACGACGGAACTGCTTGAACTGTTTGAGTACAATCCGGACAAGCTGAACAGCTACCGGGATGAGACCGGCGCGCTGGTCTGCGTCGATTCCCACAGCCGGCTGCGGATCGGGGAAGAGCTGGTCTATCAGGCGGCGGACGCGAAGCACGGCATCCGGCTTGATACGCTGCTCGGCTATGCGGGCGGCGGAGAGATATACAGCCTGTTTGACCGGCTGATGGCGGCGGATCATCTGATCACGTCAGTCATGCAGATCGACCGGAAGCTGGTCGGCGGGGAAGCGTCGCTCTGTCTCGGCGGGGTCTGGACGGAGGATAATCTGGTCGCGGCGGAGTATTTTCTGACATATGACAACATCCGTCTGACCGACGGCGCGGTGATCCGCGTCTATCTGTCGCCGGATACGCTCTGCGGCTTCGAGCTGACGCCGCTGGACGTCGGATTGACCGATACGGCGGTCCGCACGCCGTCGCGCAGTTATATTCTGAACCGGCTGTCTCAGCTCGGTCTTCTGCCGGACGGCGCGTTCGATATGACGCTGCGCTATACGGACGGCAGAGCGGAATGGAACGTGATCGCCGGATGAGCCGATCGTAAAACGCAATTTAAGGCATTACCGCACAGTCCTGATGGTGCGATTGCGCCGTCAGATTTCCCGTCAGACGAAACAAACCCCGGAAGGCATAGTAACTCCTATGCCGACGGAATTTGTACAGTATGACGGGAAAGATGCAGGCAAGCGTGCCGTCAAGGCGAAAGCCGTGAATTGTGCGGTATTGCCTTAACAATCGGCTGAAAGTACCGAATAAGGAGGGGAAGCGGCATGAACTGGTCGGGCGTCCGAAATTTTCTTATCGCCATACTGATCGCGGCGAATCTGTTCCTGCTTTATAATATCCTGCGTCAGAACATGACCAGAAGCTTCCTGTCCGGCGACGAGATCGGCACAGCCGCCGCGCTTCTCAGTGAACGCGGGCTTCGGGTCGATGAGGATACCGTTCCCGCACGGAGATTCAGCTCGGACGTTTTTGAAAGCCGGTACAGCGAAGCGTATTTTGCGGACGCCGCCTCCGCGCTCTGTGGCTCCGAACGGGAAAGTCTCGCCATGCAGCCGGACGGGAGCAATCTCATCCTGATGAAAAACGGTTCCGAGGTCCTGTTCGGCAGCGGATTTGTCTTCCGCTGGTATCGGAGCAGCAATTCCGAAGACTCGGCATATACTGACATCGAACCGGAAAATTTTGCCGCCGCGCGCACGCTCGGAACGGAAATCGGCACAGCAAAGATGAAAACGCTGAGCGCGCTGGCGGAGGGATTTTTCAACTGCCGGCTTGAGAATGAGTCTGCGCTCGCCGCCGAGATCATGGACGGCTTTACCGATACGCGCACCGGTTTTTCCTATCTGCTGGCGCGGCAGACGATCAGCGGATACCCCGTCTTCGGACACAGCGCCGTCTGCGCGTTCGACGGAGAGACGCTCGTCTATGCCGCAGGCGTGTGGTATTTTGCGGATGTGAACGGTTCCTACGACTGCGAGCTGTACGATCAGGTGAACATCCTCTTCACCGATCTGAGCGAAATGACCGAGGAGATCCAGAACGGCGGCTCCCCGGAGGTCGAATCCATCTCCGCCTGCTATGCCGTGTACTGGAACACGGAGCGGACGGCGATCAATTTCGTTCCGGCATGGCAGATTGAACATAAAGGGGCTGATACGATTGTATATAATGCCGCAAATAATACAAGATATCTGCGAACCGAAAAAAAGCCGGCGTAATTGTAAATATTTTGTAAACAGGGCTTGCAAAGTCGATGAAATAGTGATATAATATTGATGGATCATACTGATTATATGGATAATTTATGAATATCAGATCTGCCCGCGGCAAATAAACGTGTTCTGCGGGTGCTTTTCCGGTGCAAAGAAGCGCGGCACCGACTGTACGGCGCGCCGATCGCTTCCGATAGAGTGTTATTACATCGCCGAGGAATGAGTTTAATATGGAAAAAATCATTATAAACGGCGGCAGACCGCTGAACGGGACCATCGAGGTCAGCGGCGCGAAAAACGCTGCGCTGCCGATCCTGTTCGCCTGCCTCTTAGTCGATGACGTCTGCGTTATCGAAAATATACCGAATATCAGCGACGTTTCTCTGTCTCTTGAGATCCTGTCGAGCATGGGCTGCCGCGTCAGAACCGTGTCCAAAAATACGGTCGAGATCGACTCCCGTTATGCGAAGGGAGGAACCTCTCCCTACGAGCTGGTCCGCCGGATGCGCGGGTCGTATTATCTGATCGGCGCGGAGCTGGGACGCTTCGGCAGAGCGTATGTCGGAATGCCGGGCGGCTGCAACTTCGGCGTCCGTCCGATCGATCAGCATATCAAGGGCTTCAAGGCGCTCGGCGCGAAGGTCGTCGAGGGAAGCGGTCACGTTGAGGCGACCTGCGAAAAGCTCGTCGGCACGTCGGTCTATTTCGATACCGTAACGGTGGGCGGAACGATCAACGTCATGATCGCGGCGTGCTGCGCAAAGGGCATGACCGTGCTGGAAAATGCCGCGCGCGAGCCGCATATCGTCGACCTTGCCAATTTCCTCAATACCTGCGGCGCGAAGATCTCGGGCGCAGGAACCGACGTGATCAAGATCAAGGGCGTGGAGCGTCTGCACGGCTGCACCTACGCGATCATTCCCGATATGATCGAAGCCGGGACCTATATGGTGGCGGCTGCGGCGGCGGGCGGAGACCTGACCGTTGCGAACGTGATCCCGAAGCATCTCGAATCCATCTCGGCAAAACTCGAGGAAATGGGCGTCGAGGTCATTGAAAACGACGATTCGGTCGAGATCATCCGCAGCGCGGGCGAGCTTCGCCGGATCAATCTGAAGACCCTTCCCTATCCCGGCTTCCCAACCGATATGAATCCGCAGATCAGCGTGCTGCTCTGTCTGGCCAAGGGCGTGTCCCACCTGACCGAGGGCATTTACGACAACCGCTTCCGCTACGTCGAGGAACTGCGGCGGATGGGCGCCAACATTAAAGTGGAAGGCGCGACAGCGGTCATTGAAGGCGGAGATGCGTTATCCGCCGCGCCGGTCAAGGCGGTCGACCTCCGCGCAGGCGTTGCGATGGTCATCGCGGGTCTGTGCGCAAAAGGACGCACCGAGATCGACGAGATCCACTACATCGAGCGCGGCTACGACGATCTGGTCGGTAAGCTCCATTCGGTGGGAGCGGATATCCGAAAGGTCTATGTGCCCGATCCGGTGCTGTTCGACAAAGCAAACTGAGAGACGCGGATCGTAAAATACGAAAATTCTGAGGATATGCTGAAAATCCGATTTGTTAAAAGCGGAATCGGCATTCCCATAAACAGCGCGGACGGAACGAGTCCCGGCGGGCAATGCCGCGGGTTGTGCCGCCCGCGCTGTTTCGGAAAGCAGGCTTTCATGAAACCATATTCCGATGACCATACGGCGGCAGACGTATCGCCGGTCCTTGACGGCGGCGAAACGCTGACCGAGATCAACGAGCGGCTTCGTCTCATCCAGAAAAAGGACGGGCTGACCTTCGGCAGCGACGCCTATCTGCTCGCCGCGTATGTGCGCCGTCAGACAAGGGCGCGCGCGGTCGATCTGGGCAGCGGGACCGGCGTGATCCCTCTGCTCATGCTGGCAAGAGACAAATGCGCGTCGGTCGAAGCGGTCGAGGTGCAGGAGGAATTCGCCGCGCTGATCGGACGGAACGCCGCGCTGAACGGCTTTGAGGACCGTCTGCACGGACATGCCGCCGATGTGCGCGAGGTGAACGCCGCGCTGTTTGGCGGAGAGTTCGATCTCGCCGTGTCGAATCCGCCTTATATGAAAACGGCGGGAAAGGCGAACGACAGCGACCGGAAAAATCTCGCACGGCACGAGTGCAGAGGCGGGATCGCCGATTTCTGCTCCGCCGCCGGACGGCTGCTCAAATACGGCGGACTGTTTTACGTCGTCTGGAGACCCGACCGGCTGTGCGATCTGATCGACGCGCTGCGGCGCGCGGAGCTTGAACCGAAGCGGATGACCTTCGTTCACGCAAGAGCGGAGCTTCCGCCCTGCCTTGTGCTGTGCGAGGCGAAAAAGAACGCGGGCGCGGGACTTTACGTCACGCCGCCGCTGCTGATGACCGGCGAGGACGGCGCCGACACCGCCGCGCTTGCCCGAATTTACGAAACAGGTGATTTTGATGAGCCTTACCAAAGACCCTGAGCTTTATGATACAGACGAGGACGACGGTGAAAAGAACCGTGTCAGAGCCGGTACGCTCTATCTCGTGACGACGCCGATCGGCAATCTGTCCGACCTGTCCGAACGCGCGAAGAAGGTGCTGGGCGGCGTGGATTTCGTCGCGGCGGAGGATACGCGCAATTCGGCGAAGTTACTGTCTCTGTTCGGCATCCGCAAGCCGATGGTCAGCTATTTCGAGCATAACAAGCGCGAGCGGGGCGAGGTGATCTGTGACCGCATCGCGGCGGGAGAATCCTGCGCGCTGGTGACGGACGCGGGAATGCCGGGCATCAGCGACCCCGGCGAGGATATCGTGAAGCTCTGCGCCGAGCGCGGGATCCCTGTGACCGCCGTACCGGGTCCCTGCGCGGCGATGACGGCGCTCACGCTGTCGGGACTGTTTACCGCCCGGTTCGCCTTTGAGGGCTTTCTGACGACCAACCGCGGCGAGCGGACGCGCCGTCTGGAAACGATCCGCTCGGACGACCGGACGCTGATCTTCTACGAAGCGCCGCACAAGCTGAAAACGACGCTGAACGATCTTTACGAAGCGTTCGGCGACCGCCCGGTCACGCTCTGCCGGGAGCTGACCAAGCTCAATGAGGAGATCATCCGCACGACGCTGGCGGAAGCGGCGCATCTGTACGACGAGCGCGAGCCGCGCGGGGAATACGTGCTGATCGTCGAGGGACAGACGGCTGAGGAAGCCGCGTCGGAAGCGTTCTGGACGGATATGACGATCGGGGAACACGTCGCGTACTACATGAACGAAGGGAAATCCAAGATGGACGCGATCAAGGCGTGTGCGAAGGATCGGGGCGTGGCAAAAAACGAGATCTACCGCGTAGTCAGCGCGGACGGAAAATGACGGACGCGCCGGCTTTTCCGAACGAAACGAAGAGCTGAAAAGATTTTTTGTTACGCGGTCGCGCATTTATGCGCTTACGGTATAATTACGACAAACCGGAAAAGCCCCGTATTTCAAGGGTTTTGAGGTTTGGGGCCTGATTTTTATCCTTTTCTAAAACCTAAAAATCAAGCCGACAGTAATCTATATCGTAGGAGCCGGCGTCTCATGTGGTAGCCTTCGGCGGCGTGATGCGTGAAGGGCGCTTTTTCCTCGAACGCGAAATGCGTCCTTTCGCCGATGGGATACCATTACGACGCGCAGCCGCGGCAGCAGGAGGGCTTGCCGGTGAATTTCCGGTTGCGGAGCATCTGCGCGGACAGCCCGTTTATGAGATCGGAACGGGTGTGTTCCAGATTGCAGCCGAACAGGTAGGGCGAGACCTGCCGTCCCGTGTCGGCGCGCAGCTCGTATACGGTCCCGTCCGGCGTGGGGTTCAGATGATAACCTTCGGCGGGCGGACCGATGAACCGGTCGCTCGACGCGGAGGGCTCGCGCTTTTCGCCTTCCAGCAGCTCGGCGGTGCTGACGTGAAGCTCCGCCGCGAGCCGTCCGGTCAGCGTGATGTCGGGAAAACTCAGCCCCGTCTCCCAAAGTTAAGGATATTGCGAGTATCTTTGTCTTTTGTCTTTGTATTGTGTCAATCAATCTTTCCTACAAAGCGGTAGTAAATCTCAACGTCCTGTTCCCGGAAGCCCAATTCCGTCTTGACGGCATCATGCACGACGATCTTTTCAATCAGTGCGTTCAGCAGTCCGGCAGTCAGTTCCTGCGGATCGGTGTACTGACGAATGAGCTTGACCCACTTTTCGGCGTTCGTTTCCGACTGCTTCTTCGATTCAAGCTCGGCTTTCAGATTCCGAATCTTT
>JAZRXB010000306.1:0-3837 GCA_045600005.1 Eubacteriales bacterium
TCCTGCCAGCCGCCGTCGATCATCAGAACGCCGGCGGGCAGTCCGTGTTCGATGATACCGTGCGCGTAGCGCAGGATGTTTTCGGCCGTCTGGTCGGTGCCAAGCTCGATCCACGTGTTGTACTGCGGCTCACGGAAGAACATTTCGTCCGGGAGCTTTCCGTTGAACGGGAAGTTCGCCGCCATCGCGGTCAGATACGCGCCCTTCAGCGTGCCGTCCGATTCGGCGAGGGTGACGTCGCCGTCGTGATCGGTCGTGATGACGCCGTTTTCCGCCCTGACGGACAGCGGCGTGGGGCTGTACAGGCAGCGTCCGGCAGTGGAGACGAGGACCGACGCGAACTGGTCGTTTTCACGTCCCTTTAAGCAGCTTACTTCGATGGTATCGTTCTTTCCGAAGGGCATGAGGTAGGCGTTCGAGACCGAAATGCCCCACCAGTATTCGTTGTCGAGAATTTTGATCTGCATGAGAGGTTCCTTTCAGTGTTCCGCGGATCGGGATTTTTTATGGGTCAGCTTAAAATAGGCGAAGATCGAAATTCCTGCGAGCGTGCAGGACAGGACGACCGACAGGATGAAAAGCGGAGACGTCGGGTCAGTCAGCGAGCGTCCGATCAGCGTGGCGGCGAGGATGCCGAACAGCGCGCCGGTCAGACTGCCGGTGTAATACGGGAGGAAAGGGAAGCGCGACGAGCCGAGGTAGGTACTGACGAGATCCATCGGCAGGCAGTTGACGGCGCGGAGGATGTAGGAAATGAACCATTTGCTGCCGTCTCCGTCGACGATGGCGCGCACCTTCGGGAATTTTCCGAGCAGCTTGTCCGCCGAGTCGAAGCCGAGCTTCCGCCCGATGACGTATGGAATGAGAAGCTCGAGCGCCATGCCGAGCAGATTGACGAGCAGCGCCGCCCACGTCGGATAGAAAAGTCCGACCGCGACCTGCAGAACGACCAGCGGCAGGAAGAAGACGATCGACTTCACCGCGTAAAGCGACAGCAGGAAAAACGTCGCCAGCACGTAATTATCCGGCGTATAGTGGAGGGTCGCGTCGTCTGGAAACTCGTGTCCGGACGAGAAATACCAGATCGCCGCGCCGACGATGAACAGGATGACCGCCGCGCGCCCTCCGTTCAGAAGGATTCTTGACAGTTTCTGTGTGCCCAAGGGATACTCCTTAATAATTCTAAACGTTAATCATATTATACCACATAAAAGGCGGAAATGCAAGACGCTTCCGGAAAATATTTCATTCCGGAAGCGTCTCTGCCAAGTGGCGGCGAAAGGTCAGAGCGTGCCGTCGTTCAGCATCGTTTCGAGCGGGTTGTCGTCGACGCCTTCGAGCGGCAGGCGCACGAGAGCGCGGCGGCGGACCGATTCATAGAGCGCGAAGATCGCTTCGGCGGCGTCGTAGGCGTGTTTCCAGTCGAACTCGCAGGGCTCGCCCGAGACGAAAGCGTCCGCGAGCTTATGCCACATATCGCCGATGTTGTCGCCGCAGCACTGTCCGTTCGTCCACGAGGAAAGCGCCGACAGCTCGGCTTCAAACTCCGGTTTGCAGGCATAGGAATAGACCTTGCCCTCCCAGCCGATCTCAAGATAGCCCTTCGTGCCGTAGAGCGTCACGCCCATTTCCTCCGGACGCTTATGGTCGGGACAGCCGACGAACACGCTTCCGTAGATCCCGCCCTCGTACATGAAGGTCCCGGCGAACGAGCCTTCGCCCGGCACGTCGAACCAGCGGACCTTCTTTTCCATGTCGAGCGAGCCCATGACCCACAGGATCGGACGTTCGCCGATATAGCTCCACGCCTGATCGAACGAATGTGTGCCGCAGTCGAGCAGATGGCGGTTCGCGTAGAGGTCGACGCGGATGATCTCGCCGATGCAGCCCTTTGCGAGCAGCGCACGGACGGCGAGGCTGCCCGGCGAGCAGCGGCGCTGATGCGTGAAGGCAAGGCGGCAGTCCGAGCTTTCGGCGAGCGCTTTCAGCTTTTTCGCTTCGCCGAAGCCGGGCGCGATCGGCTTTTCGCTGACCATCATTTTCACGCCGGCGTTCACGCAGGCTTCGTAGACCGGGAAACGATGCTCCGGCCAGAGCGCCTGTACGACGAGATCGGGCTTTTCTTTTTCGAGCAATTCATGATAGTCCGCGTAGCCGGGGATGTCGCCGAGCGCAAAGCGGGCGCGCTTTTCCTCGATGGCTTCGGGCTTGATATCGCAGAGCGCGGCGACGTCGAAGCGTTCGTCCTTCTTCATGCCCGCGAGGTGCAGAGCGCCGCGTTTGCCGCATCCGATGACGGCTACCTTGATTTTTTCCATAGTCGGTCCCTCCTGACACAAATTTTTAAGGATGCGCTGATCAAATCGGGATTTCGGTGAAAAATGCTGGAATATATGGGATTTTTTCGCCGAAATCAACCTTGTTCAGCGTTTCCTTGATATGCGGAATCGGTCGGATCCCGGCGGATATGCCGGAAAACCGCGTAAATCAACGATTTTCTGCGCTTTCTGCGCACTCGGAAGCTACGAAAGATCGGTCAATCCTTCCGCCATGAACGCCGCCGCGTCCGCCATCACGCGCAGATAGTTCACGCCGCGCTCGACCGAGCCGTTGGGGATGGGGAAGGTGTGACCGCCGGACGGATATTCGTTCAGACGCGCGTCGACGCCGAAGGTCTTCGCCTTTTCGACGAACGCGCGGGAGGATTCGATCGGGATGGTTTTGTCGTCCGCCGCCTGTAAGATCAGCATCGGCGGCAGACCCTCGCGCAGATTTTCGAGCGGAGAGATGTCGCGGCAGTCTTTTCCGCCGAGCGAACGGGGCAGGATCACATCGTCGAACGCGGGCGAGAAGAAGACGAACCGGTTCGGCAGATAACCCGTGCGGATCGCCGCCATGAACGCGATCTGTCCGCCGGACGACGCGCCGCCGAGGAATTTCTCACCCGCGAAGAACTGCTCCGGCTTTTCGTTGATGAGCTTCCAGATCGCCGCGCCGTCGTCGACGCATTCGTAGGGCGTGACGCCGTGACTGGTCTTCGTGCGGTAGAACGGCAGCACGACCGCGAAGCCCGCGCGGGTCAGCGCTTCGGCGTAGGGAAGGTGATTGCTCCGTCTGCCGCGGTGCCAGCCGCTTCCGTGGATCTCGCAGAGAAGCGGATAGGTTTCGCGCACCTCGTCGGGCAGACAGAGCGTGTATTCGAGCGAAAACGCGCCCGAAACGTAGAAGTCGTTGAGGATCCTCATGAAAAGCTCCTTGTTCTGAGGAAACGCTGAATACGGTGGATTTCGGAGGAAAAAACCGTATATTCCGGCCTTTTTCCGCAGAATCCCGATTGGATCAGCGTACCCTGACAGATTATCTTTCCTTTATTATAGTACACCTGCGCGTCAAATGCAAGCCTTTTTGTGAAAAAACAGGAGGGAAAACCCTCCTGCTTTGTACGGATGTTATTTTTCGAGCTTGTCCATGAAGGTCTCGATGGCGGTCTTCACGGCGGATTCGACCGACGCGAACTCGGACGCGATGCCCTTTGCGCCGGAGACGGCGTTGATGTAGGTCGTGTGGATGTTTCCGAAGCCGTAGACGTAGCCGATCTCCGCGTCCACGTCGTTGTAGATGTAGTCGAGCATCCTGGCGGAGGCTTCGTCGCGGAGGAATTTGCTCTGGAGCGTCGTTTCAAAGTACGCCTGACGCAGCGTTCCGTAGGAGGACGCGCAGAGGTTTTCGAGGATCGTACCGGTGCGGTCGAGGTCGGTCACGGTCTTCGGCACGCACAGGACGGCGACCGAAGGTCCGACGTAGCTGTAATAGTGTTCCTGCTTCGCGTCGTATTTC
>JAZRXB010000307.1:0-3993 GCA_045600005.1 Eubacteriales bacterium
TTGGCCTCCGACTTGACCCTATTACCAGTTCTCCGACGCGGCGGATATGTCCTACGCCTACGATTTTTCGTCGCAGTACGCGCAGATCTTTGCCGGAAAAATCACCGCCCGCGCGCATCAGCAGTACGCCGAGTTCAAAAAAGCGCTCTATACGAAGCCCGCGCTGTTCTTAAACTTCGCCGACAACCACGACACGTGGAACAACGGCGTGACCGAGGACGGACTTTACCGCCACGAGCGCACGAACCGCCTGTTCGCAAAAGCCGTTTTCGCGGCGTGCTGCTTTGAAAACGGCGGACTTCAGGCGTTCGGCGGCTTCGAGGAGAGCGAAAACAACTACGCCTCCTTCGCGAAAAAGGCGCTCGCCGCGCGCAGGACGCTCGTCCCGTTCTTCGGCGAAAGCGAGCTTTCGTACAGCGTCTACCCGTCGGACGAAAACGTCTACTGCATCGTCCGCGAAAACGGCGCGCACCGGATGCTGGTCCTCGTCAACTTCTCCGAAAATCCGACCGAATTCACGGCGGGCGGGGAAGCGTTCGCGCTGCCGGGCTACGGCGTGCGCGTGTATTTCGACGGGGCGCTGCTGCTCGACGAAGCGGATTAACGGTGGAAAACAGACAAAAGCAACAAAATTTTCCGAAATTTTGCACAGAGCTTGACAAAGTTTTACTTTTGTGCTATAATTAAATGGTAAAAATGCCGCTGACGCCTGAAAGCCGCGGCGAAAAAAATACCAAGTAAAGGAAGTATCTGTCATGAAAAGAGCGATTCTTCTGCTTCTCGTCGCGTCGATGCTCGCCGGAACGATGGCGTCCTGCGGCGGATCGGCCGCAACTGCCTCCGACACGACTGCCGGCGGGGACACGTCCGCCGCCGATACCGCGCCGAAGTACGATTACCCCGAGCTTGACATGGAGGGCGAAACCTTCACGATGATGAACACGAACCAGACCTACCAGTTCTATCAGACGCTCGACCTCGAAGAGGCGACCGGCGACTCGCTGGACGACGCGGTTTACAACCGCAACCGCGCGCTCGAGGAGCGTTACAACTTCACGTTTGAAACGATCGAGAGCTATGACCTGCAGAAAGCGGCGGACGCCGTTTCGACGTCGGTCCTTGCGGGCGACGATCTCTACGACGTGGCGTTCCTTCGCGACATTTATCTGACCTCGCTGCTGACCGAAGGCTACCTCGCCGACCTGCAGGATACCGCGACCTTCCGCTTCAACGAGCCGTGGTGGGACACCGACGCGACCAACGCCGCGCGCATCGGCAAAAATCAGCCGATCTACTTCGCGTTCACTGACGTCACGCTCGTCGACTTTGAGGGGACCGTCGTCACGTTCTTCAACGAGAACATGATGCAGGATCTCGGACTCGAATTCCCGTATCAGCTCGTCAAGGACGGCAAGTGGACGCTCGACGAGGAAGCGAAGCTGATGAAGGCGGGCGCGAGCCTGAACGGTCAGGACAGCTTCGCGTGGAACGCCGAGGGGACCGCCCGTTACGGAATGCTCTCCTACGAGCATTACACCGACGCGCTGATCATCGGCACGAACAACGATTTCTTCGTCAAGGACAAGGACGGCACGCCGTCGCTGAACGTCGAAAATCAGCATTTCGTCGACTGCGCGATGAAAATCCTTGAAATGACCGTGCCGGAAGGCGAATATCTGTTCATCAACTCGTCGGGCAACGACCACTACGAGATGGGCTTCAAGAACAGCCGCACGCTGATGATCACCTCCCAGCTCAAAGCGACCAACAAATACCGCGATATGAACGATTCGTTCGGCATTCTGCCGATCCCGAAGCTCGACGAAAAGCAGGACAAGTACCGCTGCACGCGCTCGTACACCTACGTCATGTGCGTCCCGGTCACGACCTCGCACCTCGAAGAGACCGGCGTCATCATGGACGCGATGAGCTTCATGACCTATGACACCGTTATGCCGAACTTCTATAACCTGAGAATTTCGCAGAAGGCGCTCCGCAACGACGACTCGATCGAGATGCTCGACATCATCAGACAGAGCCGTTATTACGACCTCGGCGCCGCATACGGCTGGTCCGAGACGATCAAGAAGGTCTACCGCGAGGTCTCCAAGGCCCGCACGACCGACTTCACGTCGCAGGTCGCCGCCGCAAAGCCCGCGCTCGAAGAAACGATCAGGAATTACATGGCGAAGGTCAACGCATAAGCGCCGCCTGAGCAAAGCTCGCGCACCGTCAAAACAGACAGAAAGGCAGAAATATTCTGCCTTTCTGTCTGTTTTGGAAGAATTGTTCGTCAATATGAACAAATGTGCGAACCTCATCAAAAAAATACCCCGCCGTTCCGGGCAAGCCCGGAACGGCGGGGTATCTGCAAATTGACCGTTTGAGACAAATCGGAAGGCTTTGAACGCTTGAAGCGGACGGCGCAAATATGACTGTTTGAAACAAACGAACGTGTTCCGACCGCATGAGACAAACGCTTAAACGAGCGTTTCCTGTATCCGCTTCGCGTCGAGCGCACGGGGTTCGAGCGATTCCTTCGCGCAGATCGCGGCGGCCGCGCCCGCCGCTTCGCCGATGCCGACGCAGATCGGCATCACGCGGAAGTTGGAGTGCGCGATGTGCGTGCCGGATATGCAGCGTCCGGCGAGCAGAAGTCCGTCGATTTTTTCGGGAACGAGACAGCCGTAGGGGATCGTGTAGCCCTTCGGCTGCGCCCATTTGTGCTGAATGCCGGTTTTGTCAAGCCCCGCGCCGGTCAGATTATGCACATCGAAGTTGAAATGCGCGCCGCGCACCACCCAGTCGTCGAACACGCGGGCGGTCAGAATGTCGTCCTCGCACAGCGTCTGCACACCCTTGAAGCGGCGCGTTTCGCGGACGCCCATCAGCGAAGCGGCGCTGATGATGTAAGCGCGCTCGAAACCGGGGACGAATTCGCGCAGATAACGTATGATCGCGGGCATCTGACTGCGGCAGACAAGCTCCGCGCGGGTGAGATCTTCGGCCTTCGTGCCGTCGACGTCGGTACAGTTGGTCATGTTCAGCGTGACAATGCCGGGGATCGGCGATTTGTACGCGAGGCAGTGACCCGCCGGGAACGGGATATGCTCGCGCGCGAGCGCCTGCAATTCGCCTTTTTCGGTCAGAAAGGTCGACTCGAACGACGGCAGCAGCACCGCGCGGCTCATGTCAACGCCCGCGACCTTGAACATCAGCGTCGCCGGCTGCATCCTTCCGTCCGACTCGCGCCCCTTGAAATACGCCGCGCCGGCATACGCCGCCGCGTCTCCGTCGCCGGTCGCGTCGATCAGAATCCTGCATAAATATGCAAATCTGCCCGACTTTGATTCGGTGATCACGCCCTTCACGCGACCGTTTTCCACGATGGTGCCGCAGACGAACGTGTAAAGCAGGATGCTCACGCCCGCGTCCGACAGCAGGTCGAGCCAGACGCCTTTCAGCACTTCGGGGTCGATCTGCGGGATGACCTTACCGGTATCATGCTCGTTGCGCTCCGCCATTTTTGTCAGGATCTCCGTGTAAAGAAGCGACGAAACGCTTCCGGTGAAATGGCTCATCAGACCCGACGTCGAAATGCCGCCGACGCAGTTCTGCGATTCGATCAGAAGGACCTTTGCCCCGCTCCGGCCGGCTTTGATCGCGGCGGACGCGCCAGCGGGACCGCTTCCGCAGACGATGACGTCGTATTCGCCCGCGATCTCAAGCGCGCGGGCAGGATCCATATAGACAGCACACATGAATAAAATCCCTTTCAGATGAATACTTATCCGATGCGGAACAGCGTGTAAACGCTCATGTCAGACGAGCCGGACGCGCCGTCGGACGAAACGCCGGTGTATTTAACGCGGATCGTGAAGGTCTTCGTGACGTCGGCGGGAACGCGGATCGTGAGATCGGCGAGCTTTCTGCGGCCGTTCGCTTCGAGCGGTTCAAAGATCCCGCGCGCCAGCTCGACGACCGGCGCTTCGC
>JAZRXB010000308.1:0-18341 GCA_045600005.1 Eubacteriales bacterium
CGCAGAAGGTAGAGCGCGAACAGGTCGTTGGCGCAGATCACCGCGTCGAACTCACCCGCGCGGGCGACGAGCCGGGATGCGCAGTCGGCGATCCCGCCGCGCGCGAAGACCCGGTCGGCAAGGAACCGTTCGCCGATCTCACGGAGTCCGTCGGCGTATCCGGCGAGCTTCGCCATGTCGCCGACCGTGTTCTTGTGCAGACCGAAGAACGCGATCTTCCGCCGTCCGGCGCGGTGCAGGTAGACGACGAGCTGCCGCACGGCTTCGGACGTGTTGAATGAGACCGAGCTGAACTCTCCCCGGTGCCGCTGTGCGCCGACGCTGACCAAGATCGGTTCGACGCCGCCCGCCGTGAGCGTTTCGAGCGTCTGGTTCAGCCACGGCAGGGAATAGCCGGTGACGAGCGCGGGACGGCAGCCGCTCTCGTCCTCCGAGAGACGGGAGAGCGCGTCCCCGTCAAGCACGCCGTCGGTCAGCGCGGTGACGTTCAGCCCCTTTTTGACCGATTCGCGCACGATGCCGTCCATGATGTCGGTGATCCAGAAGGCGTCGTCGCTGACCGGCTCGCAGACGACGTTCAGATTCATGAAAGCAGCTCTGCCGCGCTGCGGATGGACGCCGCGGCCTGCTCGGCACAGCGCTTCGCGCCGGTCTCGGTCAGGTGGAGCTTATCGGTCTCGCGGATGTTTTCATTGAGATTTTCCTTCACGAGCGCGTTCAGGTCGTCGATGAGGATCCCTTCGGCTTCGAGCTTCGGCACGATCAGGCTGTTGAAAAGGTCGATGCGCGGATTCGCGTCGTGCGGATTGTCGGGACGGACGGGAGTCGTCGTGGCGAAAATGACGACCTTTGCGCGTTTTTTGAGGATGCCCGCGATGCGGAGCATGGTTTTTACGTATTCGTCCGGGTCGGTGAAGGGACCGTCGTCGAACAGGTCGCACTGGTCCCACAGTCCGTTGTTCCAGTGAACGATATCGCAGCCCTCCATCTGCGCGCGCCAGTCGAACAGACCGCGCAGCGTATAGTGCGAGAAGCGGCAGTTTTCAGCCGGCTGCCAGATCTCATAGCCTTCGCCGAGCAGCTCGGGGACGTAGGGCGCGTAATTCATCCGGATGGAGTCGCCTAAAAGTACAACCTTGGTCATAGCAGATCTTCCTTTCTTCTGTCTGTGTTTGAAGCGGAGCCTTTGCGGACGGTCCCGCTTTCATGAAATTCGTTTTGACTGTGCCGATATGCGCGCGTCCGGCGGCAGGGCAGGACCCTGCCGCCGGACGGCACACCGGTATTCTTATTTTCCGATATAATTCTCGTGAACGGCTTCCACCACGTCGTCGAGGACCTTCTGCGCCGCGTTGATGTTCGACGCATAGTAGGACGAGAAGTCCTTCGAGTTCTGACCGACCGTTCTGCCGATGAGGTAGGACATACTGTTGCCGTTGCCGTAGTTCCAGTTGAAATCGTAGACGAGCGACGAGCGGATGAGCTCGAACATATCCTGCGACTCCTCATCGCGGAGGAGCTTGTTCTCGTAAACGACGTCGTAGAGCTTCGGCACGACCTCGCGGTAGGATTCGGCGGAGAGCGCTTCCAGCACGACGCCCACAAAGGTCGGGTCAGCCATGTCGATCGGGAGCAGGAGCATCTGCGTCGAAGCCATCGAGAGGTACTTTTCCTGCGCTTCGTCGAACTTCGGGAGCGGCACGATGCCGAACTCGAAGGTCACGTCGCGCAGAGAGGGCAGCTTGACGGTCTGCGTGTGCAGGACGAGCGAATGCCCTTTGGCAAAGGTGTCGATCGGAATGGTGGAGCTCGTCGGTTCGCCGAGCGGGTAATAGGAGCGCCCGTCGCCCCAGACGAAATCGTAGTAGCGTTCGATGACCGTCTGCATTTTGTCGCTCATCATGCCGGAGAGGGTCGGCTTGCCGTCGTCGCCGATCTGCGCCATAACGAGACCGTTCGAGTGGATGAGACGGGTCATGGTGGAGGTGTTGAGGTCGATGACGGCGCCCCACTGGTCGTCGCCGTCGAATTTGCCGTCGCCGTTCAGGTCCTTGCTGACGTTTTTCGTGATCTCGGCGAGATAGGTCCACGTCCACTTGCCTTCCTTTACCTTATCGTAAGGATAGGCGATCCCGAAATCGTCCATCATATTCTTGTTGAAATAGATGACGTCCCAGTAGGCGTAGACAAGGTCGCTGACCTCGGTCAGCAGAACGCCGTCGATCTCCAGATTCTCCTTGATGCTCTGGTTCCACCACGGCTTCGTGAGGTCGATGCAGGGCAGTTTGTTGAAGTCGTAGAGCAGACCGTCGGCAATGGCGGCGTTGAAGCCGTTGTACATATGATTGATGCAGAGGTCGAACGAGCCGTCGCCCGCCATGATGGAGGAACGGAAGGCTTCCATCTGTTTGGAGCTCTGTCCGCCCTTGTCGTGGAAGACGATCCTGCAGTTGAAGCGTTCCTCGACCTTCTGGTCGCGCGTGTAGACCGCGTCGGAGAGAACGTCGCCGTTCAGCTCGTCGGAGGTGTAGGGCCAGAGCGCGCCGAGCTGTTCGGCGCTGTATACGATGTTGAAGGCGCGTCCGCCGAAGTCGTATTCGCCGAGACCGTCGGCGAGCTGGGTCTCGGCGGGAGCCGTCGTGTCGTCGGACGGCGCGGCGGTCGTATCATTCGTCATAGCGGGAGCGGAGCCGCCGCAGGAAACGAGCGTTCCGACCGAAAGCAGGGAAGCGAGCGCGAAGGAAAAGGCGCGGACATGACGAGTTTTCATCGAAATAACCTCCGTGATCTGTATTCTGCTTCCATTATAATCTGTTTGGAAGGAAAAATCAAGACCAAAATCAGAGGATTAAATCCGGGCTTTTTTGACGGTCTGCCCAAATGCGCGGCGGAAAACGCAAACCGTCCGTGCGGACGGATACCATCCGCACGGACGGTTTCCATCCGCGCGGACGGTTCTTGTCTGCCGGTCAGGGGAAGTTGGGGTTCAGTCGACCCACGTGTCGGTGACGGCGGCGTAGGCCTTGACCTTCGCCTTCGCTTCGTCCATGTCCTTTCCCTGACACAGGATATAGATTTTGATCTTCGGCTCCGTGCCGGACGGGCGGATGATGATCCGGTCGTCGAGGTCGGTGCGGAAGTAGAGGACGTTCGAGACCGGCAGTCCGGTGGACGTGACCTTTCCGGTGTCAACGTCGAGCGCGATATCCTTCACGTAGTCGCGGAATTCGACGACGCGGTGACCTGCCAGCTCGCGCGGCGGGTCGGCGCGAAGCTCGTCCATCAGCTTCGCCATCTTTTCGAGTCCGTCGAGACCTCTCATATAGATGTTCGCCGCGCCCTCAGCATAGTAGCCGTAGGTCTCGAACAGCGCGTCGAGCGCGTCGCAGAGGGTCATGTTCTTCGTCTTGTAGTAAGCCGCCATTTCGCAGAGCAGCATCGTGGCGACGACCGAGTCCTTGTCGCGCGCGTAGGTCCCTTTGAGGTAGCCGTAGCTCTCCTCGAAGCCGAACAGGAAGGTGTCGTGACCCGTGACCTCGTACTTCTTGATGACCTCGCCGATGAACTTGAAGCCGGTCAGCACGTTGTGCAGCTTCACGTTGTGCTTTTCGCAGATCTTCGAGATGATCTCGGTCGTGACGATCGTCTTGACGGCGTAGGGGTTTTCGGGCATACGGTCGCCATAGGCGGTGACGATATAGTCAAGCAAGAGCGCGCCGACCTGATTGCCGGTCAGGCACCGGAACTCGCCCGAGCTGTCGCGCGCCATGATGCCCATGCGGTCCGCATCCGGGTCGTTGGCGACGATGAGATCGCTGCCGACCTCGCGCGCCAGCTTCACGCCGATCTCGAATACCTGCGGGAATTCGGGGTTCGGATAGGGCGTCGTGGGGAAGTAGCCGTTCGGGACCATCTGCTCCTTCACGGGGATGATGTTGACAAAGCCGCAGCGCTTCAGCACCTCCGGCACGAGACGGTAGCCCGCGCCGTGGAGAGGCGTGTAGACGATCTTCAGATCGTCGCCCGCTTCGGCGACAACGGCGGGATCGACCATCTGCGCCATGACGTTCTTCATATAAAGCTCGTCGAGCTCGTCCGGGACGTATTCGATCAGCCCGCTTCTCAGCCCTTCGGCGAAGGGGATGCGCTTCACGTCGTCGAAGATGTCGGCGGCTTCGATGAAACCGGAGACGGTCTTCGCGTGGTCGGGGGGAAGCTGTGCGCCGTCCTCCCAGTACGCCTTGTAGCCGTTGTAGGTCTGCGGGTTGTGGGACGCGGTGATGTTGATGCCCGCGACGCATTTCAGCTCGCGCACCGCGAAGGACAGCACCGGCGTCGGACGCAGGCTCGTGAAGAACTTCACCTTCACGCCGTTTGCGGCGCGGACGCACGCGGCGGTCTCGGCGAACAGCGGGGAGATAGGGCGCGAATCGCAGGCGATGACCACGCCGTCCGCCGCTCTGCCGACCTTGTTGATGAGATCGGCGAAGCCCTGCGTCGCGTGGGCGACGGTATAGACGTTCATCGCGTTCGTGCCGGCGCACATCACGCCGCGCAGTCCGGCGGTGCCGAATTCGAGATTTTTCGCAAAGCGCTCCCGGATCTCGCCGTCGAAGCCGTCGAGTGCGCGAAGCTCGGCTTTGGTCGCTTCGTCCACCCGGTCGGAAGCGAGCCAGCGTTCATAGTTTTCTCTGTAAGTCATGTGAATCGACCTTCCGTTTTAATGAAATACCTTCCGGCGTCTGCCGGACTCCGTTATTCTGCGGCTTTGAGCTTTTCAAGCGCGCGGGCGAGCTGATCGGGGCAGGAGGTGGACTTGTATCCGCAGCGGATGCCCTTTAATTTTCCGATGGCTTCGTCGATGTTCATGCCCTTGACGAGCGCCGAGACGCCCTGCGTGTTGCCGTTGCAGCCGCCGGTGAAGCGGACGCTTTCGATCGTGTCGTCCTCGACCACCACGTCGATGCTGCGCGAGCAGGTGCCGGAGGTCTGATAGGTGATCTGTTTTTTCATGATAGTTTCCTTCATTAAATTATATAGTATATTATATAGTATGTCTGTGCCGTTAAGCGAGCCGCCCGAACGCGCCGAGCATGGAGATGAACGGAAGATACTCGAGCTCCCTGCCCGGATTGCCCGAACCGACCGCCCAGCGTCCGCCGGAGCGTTCAAAGAGGTTTTCCACACGTCTGTGGACTTCGACCGGCTCGGATAAGTCGAGCCGTTTCGCGCCGTATCCGCCGACTAAGACCGGACCGTCCCGCACATCGAGCAGCGCTTCGTCAAAGCCGTCGGGCGAGGTCGGATGAAGCGCGGCAAAACCGCAGTCACGCGCTTTGTCGAGCGCCTTTTCGATAGCTTCTCCCGGTTCTGCCATGAATATGAGCGGTTTCTTAAAATCGGCGCGGAGCGCGGGGTCGGACATTGCCAGCGAGACGACCGCGGGATGACGGTCGGCGGCTTTCAGCGCTTCTTCGTCGTCCGAAAGAACGACGAAGCCCATGCCCGCCGGAAGCGTCGGCGCATAGGACAGGAGCGATTCCGCGTCCCTTGCGCGCGCGTCGAGGAACACGACGTCGCTTTTTAGGTAGGCGTAAACGTCGCAGAGGGTCGAGACGGTATGCTCGTCGGTGTCCCAGAGCGACGCGCCGCCGCGCCAGATCAGCCGCGTGACCAGTCCGCGCGGCAGAAAGGGTTCAAACAGGACCGCTCTGCCCGGCTGCCCGGCGAGCAGGCGGAGAAATTCCCGGCTGTCGATCATGAACGCAGCTTCGGGTAAATGCCGAGCGGCTCGCACTGCGGAACGGCGAGCGAGAGGTAGAGCGCGAAGGCTTCCAGCTCTCCGCCGGTTTTCAGGATGACGTCGTAGGAAAATTCGCTGTCGCTGTACGAGAGCGGCAGAGCGTCGATCTTGAAAAAGCCGAGACCGCAGCGTTCGGCTGCGCACAGCACGTCGGCGAGCGCCGCGAGCGGACCGGGGATCAGCGTGAACTCAAAATAACAGCCGTCCGCCTTTTCGAGACGCTTCTGAGAGGGAAGCTCCAGCGCCTTCTGGAGCAGCGCGAACCGGGTCGTGACCGAGCCGTCGGCGCTCGGAATGTCGCAGGCGAGGACGATGTGCAGCTCGTATTTGTCGATGAGACGGTAGAAGCCGACGAGCTTCGCGTCGCGCGAGCTGTCGACCGGGAGGATGCACATATCGGCGCGTCCGTAGTAGACCTCCTCGCAGGCCGCCGAAAAGTCGCCCGCGTAGGAGACGGTCGGCTCGCTTAACACCGACGAGAAGACGCGGAACGCCGCGTCGGCGTAGGCGTTCTTGAAATAGGCGATGCGGGGCGTCTGGCTCAAATGAAGCTCCTCGGCAGGCGGCTGGTCGTAGCGGTAGCTTGCGAGGATGCGGGGCAGGACGAAGCTCCGGTCGGTGGCGAGACGGTCGGCAAGGAACCGGCAGACCGCCAGCTTGTCGGCGAGCAGAGCGGCGTCCGAGAGATTTTTCAGATAGACGCGCGTGTCGCCGGGAAGCGTTTCGTCGATGGGAGAGGTTTCAAACAGCGCGCAGAATTCCGCGACCCGTTCTTCGCTCGTGAGCAGGTTGTCTTCGCTCAGAATGAGCGCGGCACGGTCGCTGAGCTGTAAGAGCCGCCGCTCGGCGGCGGAGACGATCTCCCTGTCAAGCAGGGCGAGGTTGCGGCTGATGACGGTCTGGGACTCGTCCGACGAGCCGCCGAAAACGGTGCTGGTTTTCATTCAGAGCTTCCTTTCAACGGTCAGCATGAGATTTGTGACGGCGACCGCAGCAGCGGCTTCGATGACCGGCACGGCGCGGACCGCGACGCAGGGGTCGTGCCGTCCTTTGACGGAGAGGGGAACGTTCATGCCGGCGGCGAGATCGACCGACGACTGTTCGACGGCGATCGAGGGGGTCGGCTTGAAGGCGGCGCGGAAGATGAGGGGCATACCGGTGGTCATGCCGCCGAGGATCCCGCCGCAGCGGTTGGTTTTCGTGACGACCTTACCGTCCCGATACTCGAAAGCGTCGTTCGCTTCCGAGCCGTAGAGACGGCAGAAATCGAAGCCCGCGCCGAACTCCACGCCCTTCACGCCGGGGATCGCGAACAGGAGCGACGATAATTCGCCCTCCACGCTCCCGAACATATGCTCTCCGAGCGCGGGCGGCAGACCGGCAGCGGCGCATTCGAGCTTCGCGCCCACTGAGTCGCCGCGGTCGCGCGCGGAACGGAGGATGGTCGTGAACGCTTCGGCGGTCATGCCGTCGAGCGTGGGGAAAGCGTGGGTCTTCAGCTCCCTGAGAAGCGCGGGGGTCACGTCGTCGGGAAAAGGGGAGTCGGTGACGTTGAGGATCTGGCGGATGTGCGCGGCGATCTCGATCCCCTTCGGCGCGAGAAACGCCGTGCAGACCGCGCCCGCAAAGACGAGCGGCGCGGTGAGCCTGCCCGAAAAATGTCCGCCGCCTGCGAGAGAGGCGTGTTCGCCGTATTTGAGAAGGGCGGGATAGTCGGCGTGATTCGGGCGCGGGACCGTCATTTTTTCCGCGTAGTCGGAGGCGCGGCGGTCGGTGTTCTCGATGACGGCGCAGAGCGGGAAGCCGTTGGTGAAGAGCTTTTCCCCTTCTTTGGAAACGCCGCTCAGGATGCGCGGGACGTCCGGTTCGGTGCGTGAGGTCGAGAGCGCGCCGAGCGCTTTGTCGGGTGCGCGGCGCTTCATGAAGCGCGCGATCTCGTCCGTCGACAGCTCCACACCGGCAGGGAAGCCGTCCAGCACGCAGCCGACCGCTTCCCCGTGCGACTCGCCGAAGACCGAGAGCTTCAGATTCGTTCCCCAGACGGACGGCATGACGGTTTCCCCCTTTCGCGTTCGGAAATTTTACAGATCGCCGAGCATATCGAAGCTGTCGGCGAGGAAGTTCTTCAGCTCGTCGGCGGTGAAGGTGCGCTGAGCGAGCAGAGCGAGATTGTAGATCTGCTTTGCGATCTTCTTCGCCTTATCGCCGTCTTCCTCCGCGCCGAGCTTTTTGATGAGCGGGCTTGCCGCGTTGACGACGAGCGTTGCGTCGGTCGGATAGTCCATGCCCGCTTCGCCCGCCATGCGGTACATCTTCATCATGTCCTCCATGCGGCGGGATTCCTCGGAAATGTTGAGGACGGCGGGGATCTTTTCGTTCTTTAACAGCTCGAAGGAGACTTTCAGTTCCTTGTTTCCGCTGACTTCCTTGAAGAGGCCGGCGAGCTTTTCGTCGTTTTCGGCTTCCCCGTCTGCTTTGAGCGCGGCGGCGACGTCGGCGTCGATGCGGACGAACTTCACGCCCTCGTTGTTCTGCTCGACGACGCCGATGAACTGCGAGTCGATGAGCTTGTCCAGCACGACGACCTGAATGTCCTCGGCGGCGAACATGGCGATGTACTGCGCCTGCGCGGTCTTGTCGGCGGTGTAGTAGACGGTGTTCTCGTGCTTTTCCTTCGCGGCTTCGAGGTATTCGGCGAGCGTGACGAACTTTCCGTCGGTCGTCGGGTAGACGATCGAGCCCTTCACGCGGTCGTAGAACTTGTGGTCGCGCATACAGCCGTACTCGACGAAGGTCTTGAGGTCGTCCCAGAGCTTTTCGTAGGCTTCGCGCTCACTGCCGAACATCGAATTGAGCTTGTCGGCGACCTTCTTGACGATGTGCGCCGAAATTTTGGCGACGTAGCCGCTGTTCTGGAGGTAGCTTCTCGACACGTTGAGCGGCAGCTCGGGGCAGTCTAACACTCCCTTGAGCATCAGTAAGAATTCGGGGATGACTTCCTTGATGTTGTCGGCGACGAAGACCTGATTGTAGTAGAGCTTGACCTGACCTTCAAGGCTGTCGTACTCGTGCGCGAGCTTCGGGAAGTAGAGGATCCCCTTGAAGTTTAACGGATAGTCGGCGTTCAGGTGGATGTGGAACAGCGGCTCGCGGTAGTCGTGGAAGACCTTGCGGTAGAAATCGGCGTATTCCCCGTCGGTGCAGTCGGAGGCGTTCTTCTGCCAGAGCGGATGGATGTCGTTGACCGGCTTCGGGGCTTCGGGCTCCCTGTCTTCCTTGCCGTCTTTTGCGGCTTCTTCGGCTTCCTTCGCCTTTTCTTCCTCGGATTTTTCGTTCACAAGGTAGATCTCGACCGGCATGAAGGAGCAGTATTTATCGAGAATGGCGCGGATACGGGTCTCGTCGAGGTATTCGTCCTCGTTTTCCATGATGTGCATCACGACGTCGGTGCCGCGCTCGGCGCGGTAGAAGTCCTTCGTGATCTCGTACTCGCCGGCTTCGGAGCAGACCCACTTGACCGCGTTCTCGCTCGTGTAGGAGCGGGTGATGACGTCAACGGTGTCGCTGACCATGAAGGAGGAGTAGAAGCCGAGACCGAAGTGACCGATGATGCCGTCCTTCGTCGAATCGGCGTCCTTGCCCTCGTATTTCTCGATGAATTCGAGCGCGCCGGAGAGGGCGATCTGGCAGATATAGCGGCGGACCTCGTCCTCGGTCATGCCGATGCCGTTATCGGAGACGGTCAGCGTGCGCGCCGCCTTATTGACGGTGACGGTGATCTTGAAGTCGTCCTCGACGTCCTTCGCTTCGCCCAGCGAGGAGAGCCGCTTTAATTTTGTCACGGCGTCGCAGGCGTTGGAGACGATCTCGCGAAGGAAGATCTCCTTTTCGGAGTACAGCCACTTCTTGATGATCGGGAAAATATGCTCAATTTCGACGGAAATACCGCCTTTTTCGGTGTTCTTTACTTCTTCGGACATGATAAAACCCTTCTTTGCTGATATGATGCCATCTATGTGGTTTAATGGGAAAAATCCCTCAAGCATAATTATACCGCAGAACCCGTTCTTTGTCAAGTCTCGGCGCGAATGTTTACCGGACGTTTCCAATTCGGACAAAATCCCCGCTTGACGGGGGAGGGGAAATGTGATATACTGAAAATAACCTCTGAAAATTCGAGATGATGGAAAAAACCGATACTATGGGTATCGCGTTTTATTTTCCGCGGATTTTATGAATTTTCAGACGTAACATGAATAAATTTCTGTGAATGGGGTGCCTGTCATGTCCGAACATAAGAGCCGGCGGCCTGAGTTGTCGGCTTTGAACGTATTATTCTGCCTGTGCGTCATGCTGATCCACGTGATGTCGAACGCCGTGACGTTCGCGCCGGCCGATTCGTCCTCCTACGTCGGGGCGCTGCTGACGCAGAGGATCTGCGCCTTCGCCGTGCAGGGCTTCGTGCTGTCAGCCGGGGTGAAGGTCGGGCTGTCCTGTGACCGGCCGATCCGTTTTCTTCCTTATTATATAGGGCGCGTGAAGCGGGTGATCCTGCCCTATCTCGCCGCGTGCGCGGTGTACACGTTCGTCTATACGAAGCTCGGCTACGTGGAGTTTTCGTGGGGCAGCTTTCTTCATAGTCTTGCCGACGGGTCGGCGGCGCCGCACCTGTATTTCGTCGTGCTGATCGTGCAGTTCTATCTGCTCGTACCGGTCTGGCGCGGGCTGGTTAAATGGATGAACACGCCGGAGCGGACGATCTTCGCGCTTCTGACGGCGTTTTTTGCGCAGACGGTGTTCGGGCAGAACCTCGTCGATCTGCTGACGATCCCGTTCTCGTCGTACTGGTTTCCGTACAGCGACCGCGTGTTCACGGCGTATCTGTTCTACTGGGTGCTGGGGCTGGCGGTCGGGCGGTATTATGATCGTGTGACGGCGGCGCTTTCTGACTGCTTCGTGCCGGTGACGGCGCTGTTCGCGCTGGTCTGCGCGCACCACGCGCATCTGAGTTATCTGCATTTTTCGGGAAAGACGACGGTCTACTGGCTCGAAAACGTGCATGTTTTCTATGTTTTTTCGGCGGTGTTGTTTTTCCTCGCGCTGGCGGGAAAGCTCTCGAAGACGAAGCTCTTTGCGCGCGGACCGCTCGTATGGATCGACCGCGCGTCGTATTCGGTCTATCTGTGGCACGTGCTGGTGATGAATCTGGCGGATTATTTCATCATTTCGGAGCTTCCTCTGTCGATGGACGGGGGGACGGCTCTGCGCGCGCTGATCGTGTACGGCGTGACGCTCCCGGTCTGCGCGGGGGCGGCGTTCGGGGCGGCGAAGCTGAAAGCGCTGGCAAAATCGAAAAAGGAATAAACAGAAGACCTGCCCGGTGGGGCAGGTCTTTTTGTACGTTATGGGAGATTATTTCCGCTCGATGTTTTCGCGGATTCTGCGGACGTCGGACGCCATGTCGAGGAAGACCATGACGCCGGCGGCGGCGATCAGGGTGAGAAGCGAGCCGCCGATCACAATGACAAGACCGATACCGGCTTCTTCATCCTCAAAGAACGGCACGCTCATTGCGATAGAACCGATGATCCCGACGAAAATGAACAGATACATGACGGTGCGGAGGAATCCTGCCCAGCTGAAGGTCGTTGTTCCTGCTGTGTGCTGAGGATTCGACTGTGAAATGGTCTTAATTTCATCGCTGTTTTCAGAGTAATCCGTGAAAGGGGCAAGAAAAGTGAGGAGTTCTTCATCCCGGCAGTTCTTGCTTATGTATTTTAAATACCATTTTGCATTGTTATCATTCTGTTCGAGCCGCTTCCGACACTGCGGGCAGGCAAAGCGCGCTTTTCCGTCCTTTCCGGTAAACAGTATATGTCCTTCATCAAAAACCGACTCTCCACAGATATCGCAGTACTTCATTTTCCTTCACCTCTATCAATATTTATAACCGAATAGTTATATTTTATCATATTATATCATATCTGTGGTACAATGTCAATACCAAACGGTTATATTTTTCAAAATTTTTCGACCGTTTGCGGAAAGGACTTGCCGCATGAACAGCTATTTCCGCCGCCTGCGCGACCTGAGGGAGGACCACGATCTCACGCAGACCCAGATCGCCGATTATCTCGGCATGAAACAGTCGCAGTACTGCCGCTACGAACGCGGGCTGCGCGACCTGCCGACCGATGTTCTGATCAGGCTCGCACGCCGCTATCAGGTGTCGAGCGACTATATTTTGGAGCTGACGGACGTTCCCGAACCCTACCCGGTCGGAAGGTCCGTCGATTTTTCTTGACAGAACGCGGTTTTTGTGGTATAAATATGGAGAAGAATAATTTCCCGAAAAGGAGAAGCGAATATGAAACTGCGCGATAATTTCTGGCTCTGGGGTCATCCCGAAGGAACCTACAACAACAACTATCAGAATTACGGCAACTTCGCCGAATCCCGCATGACCCCGATGGAGGCCTGCCTGTATCTCGGCATCCGCAACACCTTCATGACCCCGCGCGTCATCGAAAAGTCGGTCAATATGCGGCAGTACAACAAGTCCTTCAAGACCCTGCGCACCGTCGCGTGGGAGTGCCGCGACGCGGGCGAGGACCCGGCCGTCATCGAAAAATTCATCACCGAAGCGAAGGATTTCCCGAACTTCCGCGCGATGGTCTTCGACGATTTCGTCAACGGCGGCAAATATCTGAGGGTCCCGCTCGAAAACCTTTACCGCGTCAACGAGCGTATGCATCACAACGAGGTGCGCCCGCTCGATATGTGGATGGTCCTCTATACGCGCGAGTTCGGACTGGACCCGGCGAAGGACGCGGAATTTCAGCCCTACATCGACCCGTTCGACGGCATCATCATGTGGACGTGGCAGGAAAAGGACGTGCCGCTCATCCCCGAAAAGTTTGAAATTTTCAAGAAAATGACCGAGGGCAAGCGCCGGATGTTCGGCTGCTACCTCTACAACTTCGGCGAGCGGAAGCAGGCGACCCGCGAAAAGGTCCTCTGGCAGCTCGACTGGTACCGCGAACGCATCATGGCGCGCGAAGCCGAGGGCGTCGTGCTTCACACGAACACGATGTGCGACCTCGATTACGACGCCTTCGACGCGGCGGTCGAGTGGATGGAACGGCACGGCGGCGACGAGCTTCCCGAAGGTCTGGTGAAGGAATGAAACGCACCGTCACGCAGAACCCGTGGTTCGACCGTCAGCCGCCGCTGGCGTTCGTGGAGCTTCTGAAACGTCCGCTTCACAGCGAGGTCCCGCCGCACTGGAACGGGCGCGCGCCGCTTTCCGGCGAGGTCGACGCGGCGGGCGCGTTTCCCGTCCGCGGATTCCCGGACGAGGAAGGGCTTCTTGACACCGCATACGCCGATTTCGAGCGGTTCGCGGCGCTCCACTGTCAGGCGGAGGGAAAACGCTACCCGATCGTCACGCGATTCGGCGAAACGGACGCTTTCGAGGATTACACGGTGAGCGTCCGCGCGGATTCCTGCACGATCACCGCCGCCGATACCGAGGGCATCCGGCGGGGACTCGTCTATGTCGAGGACGAAATGCTCCGGCACGGCGGGAGCATCCTGTCGTCCGGCGAAACGAAGCGTCACGCCTACATCCGCACCCGCGTCAGCCGCAGCTTTTTCAGCCCGATCAACCGTCCGCCGAAGAACCGCGACGAGCTTTTCGACGACGAGGACTACTATCCCGACGAGTATCTGAACCGGCTCGCGCACGACGGCGTGAACGGCGTGTGGATCTATACGAAATTTCTCTCGCTCATCCCGTCCGACCTGCGCACGGAGGTCGACCCCGGTCAGCAGAAACGGATGGAAAAATTAAGGCGTCTGACCGCGAAGTGCCGGCGCTACGGCATCCGTCCCTACGTCTTCGCCATCGAGCCGGTGCAGTTCAATACGCCCGAGGAGATCGGGAAGTACGCGATCGCCCGCGGCGCGTCGCGCGGAGCGGGGAAAGCGGCGTTCTGCACGAACACCGGGTTCGGACGGAACTACTGCATCGAGGCGGTCTACCGGCTGTTCACGCTCTGTCCGGGACTGGGCGGCATGATCCTCATCACGCACGGCGAGCGCGGCACGGCGTGCGGCTCGGCGTCGATGGAGATCGACTGCCCGCGCTGTAAGGACAAAAAGATCGGCGAGGTGCTGTCGCAGACGGTCGACTGTCTGATGGAGGGGCTGCGCCGCGCAAAGGCGGTCCTGCCGCCCGACCGCGCTTTTCCGCCGCCCGAATTCATCAGCTGGACCTACGGTCACCGGATGTGGAACGCCGAAGCGGTCACGGATTACGTGAGAAGCGCGCCGGGCGACGCGATGCTGATGCAGAATTTCGAGGAGATGGGCTATACAAAGCAGCTCGGAAAGACCCGTCTCGCGCTCGACTACTGGATCTCCTATCCCGGTCCGTCCGAGCTGTACAAGACGACCGCCGACGCGGCGGCAAGGTACGAAAAGCACCTGTTCGCCAAGACGCAGGTCTGCAACTCGCACGAGACGGCGACCGTTCCCTACGTGCCGGTCCCGGGACTTTTATGGGAAAAATACCGCGCGATGCGGCAGATGAACGTCGAGGGCGTGATGCAGTGCTGGTATTTCGGCAGCTTCCCGTCGCTGATGAGCAGGGCGGCAGGCGAGCTTTCGTTCACCGGCGATTTCTCGGACAAGGACGCTTTTCTCAAAAAGCTCGCCGGGCTGACGCACGGCGCGGACGCGGGGCGGACGGTCGAAGCGTGGAAGGCGTTCGAGGAAGGCTATCAAAAGCTGCCGGTCAACATCATGTTCAGCTATTTCGGCCCGATGCACGACGGTCCGGTCTGGGAATTACAGCTGAAACCGAAGAATTTCCCGCTGCCGCGCTCGTGGCAGACGGTCGACGTCCAGAACGGCGACCGGATTTACGAATGCCTTCTGAACGGTCACACGCTCGACGAAGCGCTGACGCTCTGCGAAGGGCTGGCGGCGGACTGGAAGCGCGGGCTTTCGCTCCTGCCGCGCGAAACCGGGTACGGTCCCGCCGACGAGCAGGCGTCCGACGCGGCTGCGCTCGGCGTGCAGTTCGACAGCGGGCTCAACATCCTCCGCTTCTACGCGCTGCGCGACCGGCTCGGACGGCTCGGATACACCTCCCGCGGCGAGAGGGAAAAGCGCGAAACGCGCCGCGAAATGCGCGGAATCTTACAGAAAATGCGTGAGATCGTCGAAAACGAGAAGGCGAACAGTCTCGCGCTCGCGTCGCTCTGCGAAAAGGACGGGCGGCTCGGTTATCACAGCGAGGGGGAAGGGTACAAGTATTTCCCTGAAATGCTGTTTGAGCGGGTGAAAAAGCTCGACGCGCTGCTGGACGGCGAGTTTTCGGAGGTCGCGTCCCGCATTGACGAGGGAAAAGCGCCGCTCGCCTACTATCTCGGCGAGGAGGACGATGCGCCGGTCTATTTTCTGCACGCCGGAAAGATCGAGGACGCGGCGTGGGTCGCATTGGCTCATGGCGGGGTTCCCGCCGACGGCACGGGCTTCCGCGCGGCGGTCGAGGGGGGCGAGCTGGTTTTGCAGATGAAGGACGACAGACGCGGGTCGTTCGGAATTTCGAGCGAATTTCGGCTTCTCCGCCCGGACGTTCATCTGTCGCTCTCGCCGGACGGAAAAGCGGACATTTCGTTCTACGACGGCATTTACTATCAGGCGTTCGGCGAAAAGAAGCGCGAACAGCTCGCGCGCTGGCACGTGACGGCGAACGCTTCGGCGGGAACCGATCTGACCGCGCGGCTGAAGCTCACGGACATCGGTCAGACCGACCCGCCCACGCCGATGAAGCTCAAGATCGTCTCCCCGTCGGGCGCGTCGCTCTGCGGGAACCGTCCGCCGCAGGGCTCGCTCGGCAAGGCGGACATGAACCCGGAGGATTATTTCTGGCTGATGCTTCCGGAAAAGCAGCAGGCGGAAACCTGATAATACAGAAAGGACTATATAATAATGAAGAAAGTTTTCCTCATCGGCGACTCCATCCGCTTTGGCGCGGGTGAAAAAAGCCCCGGCTACGGCGTTTATGTGAAGGAACTGTTCGAGGGCGAGGCGGAGGTCTTCGCGCCCGACGAGAACTGCCGGTTCGCGCAGTACACGCTCCGGTATCTCGGCGACTGGGCAAGAAAGACCGACCGGAACGCGGTCGACGCGGTTCACTGGAACAACGGTCTGTGGGACGTTCTGCACCTTGACGGCGACGAAATCTTCACGCCGAAGGACGTCTACGTGTCCTTCCTTGAGCGCATCGCGCGCAAGATCGGACTGTTTTTCCCGAACGCGAAGATCATCTTCGCCAACAACACGCCGGTCGTCGAGGCGTGGGGTCATGCGAACTTCATGCGTTACAACAGCGAGATCGAAGCCTACAACGAAGCGGCGGAAAAGCTGATGGCGAAGCTCGGCATCCCGGTGAACGATCTCTATTCGCTCGCGTCCTCCTTTGACCAGTCGCTTCACGCCGACTGGGTGCATTACAATGCGGAGGGCTCGCGTCTGCTGGCGGAGCAGACGGTGCGCTCCATCCGCGAAAACTGGTAAAGACAGTCTGAAAAAGTCGGGACGGTCCGATAGACCGTCCCGTTTTTTATCCCATTTTTTGTTAAAAACGTTTGTCTGACCCTTGACAAGTTCAGTATATTGTGCTATAATAAAGCATAAAATGCCATGAATATCCGGTTTTGACGGTAAAAACCGTTTTTCCGCTGTCAAAACAGCGAAAACAGGTTTTTCACCGGTACGATTCGGGTCCGGAAAGGAGCTTCTCTGATGAAAAATAACGTCGGGAAACGGCTCATCGCCGCGCTGTTTATCCTGTCTGTTATACTGACTCTTTCATTCCCGTCCCTCGGCGCGTCGGTTTCCGACCCGTATTATTATCCGAACTATGCGGGGGACTACATTGACCTGTCCCGTTACCTGACCTCGGCGGTCATGACGGCGAACGGTCAGACCTATACGCCGACGCAGCTCGCCGATCTGAAAAAAGCGGGTACGCCCCTGACGCTTGAAACAGGCGATTACGCCGATTTCACCTTCTATTTTAGTCTGTGCGGACGGGTCTACGACGACAGGGACCAGACGCTTCTCAACGCCGAAAAGTCCACGTGGGTGACATATCCGCACGGAACGACCGCGCTCAACGGCGACGTCGTTGCGCCCGGCGCGAAGGGGATTCTGGACGATTCGTCCATGATCAAGACCTTCCGCACGGCGGAGTCGACAAAGCTGCGGCTCGACATTTCGTGGCTGCTCGAGGTCTGCCCGGAGGATTTCTCGATCACGTATACCGACGGCTCGGTCTCCTTCAGGCAGGGGACCGGCGCAGAGCGGCAGTTCCTGTACGTCTATTTCCCGAACGGCATCGGCACCGACCTCTACGCCGACATCGGTTATTTCAACATTCACGCAAAACTTACCGAAGCCACCGATCGCATCTACATTCCCGGCACGGACGGCTTCTACACGCCCGGCACCGCAGGCTGGAGCTTTGACGTGGCGGTCAGAGAAGCCGAAAACTCGAACGCCGGCTACATCACGACCTACGGCGACATCACCGTGAAAAAGGTCTGGACGACGCCCGCCCCTCATCCGAAGGCGAAGATCGTCCTCTCCTACCGCGACGAGAACGGCTACGATCAGACCGCGAGCCGTCTGCTCACCGACGATTATCCGAGCGCCGTGTTCACCATCCGTCCCGGCATGACGCACTGCACGCTGACCGAGGACATGACGGGGCTTACCGGCTACCGTTCCTCGATGACGGCCAGCGCGGACGGACGTATCTACACCTTCACGAACACGCCCGTGCAGAAGTATACCTTCATCAAGAAGAACGCCGAAGGGACCATGATGGCGGGCGCCGACATGGAGATCTACCGCATCTCCGGCGGCAAGCGGACGCTGGTCGAAAAGTGGACCACCGAAGAGGACAGGGAACATGACGCCATGCTCGAAACGGGCGATTATGTCCTCTGCGAAAAGAAAGCGCCGGTCGGCTACGCGGTGGTGGACGAGCAGTTCTTCACTGTCTCCGGCTCCGGCACGCTGACGCCGGACTCCCACGCGAACGCGATGAGCGTGAAGCAGGACAAGGTGACGGTCGTCGACTCCCCGCTGACCGTTTCGATCGAAAAGGTCGATAAGGACGGAAAACCCGTGCTGGGTGCAAAGCTGTCGCTCGTCGACGTGACGACCGATACCGTGGCAGAAACCTGGACGACAGACGGCAGTGCGCATACGATCACGTACAAGGGCGCGAAGGGCGTCGTGCTGAACGCTTTCCACACCTTCCGCGTGCAGGAGGACTTCACGCCGGACGGCTATCTTCCCGCCGAACCGATCGAATTCGCGTTCAACGGCGACGGACGGATCCCCGGACATATGCCGCATAAGATCGTGATGGTGGATCTGCCCGACGGCTCGGTCAAGCCTGACCCCGACCCCGACAAGCCCGACCCCGACAAGCCCGATCCCGACAAGCCCGACCCGG